>NZ_JBPJZL010000026.1:0-46209 GCF_051216835.1 Variovorax multivorans | reverse complement strand
CCTGCATGCTCGGCATCCGAAAAACTGATCTGGCTCATCGTTGGCGCTCCTTCATTCAGCATGCGTAATCAACGTTCAGAGCGGCCATCCGTGGACTTGATCAGATGTTCCCTAGGCCGTTTTTAATATTTTATTGGCCTTCTTCAAGAGGTCGCGCTCGAGTTGCAGTTGCCGGATGTCACGCTGCAGCGATTCGAGTTGTCGCTCCAGTTCCTCGCGTTCAGGGCCTGGCGGTAAATCGTGTTGGCACTTCATGGTGCTGCAACCTCGCGGCCAAGTAGATGGCTCTTCCAGTTAATGGAATGGACTCCCTGCGTGTTGGCGCGCACGATGTGCTCTGGTCTGAGTATCCTAACCCCTTTTTCGAAGGAGATCGCCATGACCGCATGCCGCTTCCTTGCGATTGCAGAAGAGGATTTCAATACAACGAAGAAGTCCGACTCTAGTTATGAACTTTCCGAGTTACGTGATAACGCTCTCGGCGAGGTGACGTATGCAATGCAGTCAACGAGTTACAAGGCAACTGCTTCGCGCGATTGCCACACAGGAAGCACGGGGCCAAATGCCGCGCGAAGGACCAGGCGGTGACGATCGACCCACGGTGGATGACGCAGAGACGCAGAGTGGGCCTGAGATGTGCCCCAACGCCGTACCGGACGCCACTCAGGCCACGGACGCTCGTCGCCAGGCGTACGTGAGCCTCCGCAACCTGCGAGTGCCGTGAGCACGAGCGCAGAACAGGCAATCCACGCAGGCAATCGCATGCCTACGGCTCGCCGCATCCCGCCCTCATGCCCTGGATCTGCTGGCACGCCACCGGATGCCCCAACGAAGCCACCTTGGCGATCCACATGATCGCAAGGCTGTCGTCCTTCGGCACACCCAGCCCGGATGCGTGGCAGTTGCCTAGCCACTGCATGGCATCGGCATTGCCTTGCGCAGCCGCCAAGTCGAACCAGTAGACGGCCGCATCGAAGCAGCCCGCAACGAAGAACATCCCGCCGACATCGGCCTGCGCGTTCGCGTCGCCACTGTCGGCCTTCACGATCATGTGCAGGTCTTCGTCGGACAGCACGAGCTCGATCAGGCCGGCGATCTGCGCGAAGGCGAGCATCGCCCGGCCCCGTGCGTCTTCCTTGTGCTTGGCGATGGTGCCGTCGGAAACGCGCCGCCACAGCGTGCGCTTGCTGATACCGGTCATCGCGATGACGGCCTCGAGGCTGATGGCGTCCGACCTCAGCTCCGGGCCGCCCTCGGGTGCGAGGCCGTCGTGCACATGCGGCAATGTATTGCTCTCAGTCGCCTTCCGGCGTCGGCTGCTGCGAGGCAGCCGCTGCCGTACCGTCATTTCCGGGGTGCACTGCCGGGGGGTGGTGGCGGCCTGCCGCCGTCTTGCGAAGGCTTGGTAAAGCCCGCCTTGGTCATGCAAGCAGTCATCGCGGTCTCGTCTGGGCCGCCGTTCGAATCCTTGGTCACGCTGGCCGCGCAGGTCTTCAACGCAGCATCAACGGCCGAGTTGCCGCTCGTGCCGCTGCTGCTTGCACTGCTGCTATCCGTGGTCGTCGAAGCAGCGAAAGCCGCGGCCGAACATCCCACCAGACACGCCATCCCAAGGGACAGCAACATCTTCTTTTTCATCGATCACTTCTCCTGAACATCGGTCGATCCGATGCAGCAGTGATGCTGGGCAACAAAGTCGGAGAAACCTCGGATTCGGTGTGTCCAGGCACACACAAACCCCAACGCATCAGCCAGATTTCTCCAAAGTTGAATGTTCGACTCGGTTCCCAGGAAGTTTCCGTTTGTTTCCGGCACACGAGGAGAAGAACACCATGACGCGGCTGCAGAAGAAGCCTCACGAACTCCGCGCGCGAGCGCTCGGCTTCACACTGATCGAACTGATGGTGACCGTGGCGATCATCGGCATCCTCGCGAGCATCGCCTACCCCTCGTACCGCGACTACGTGCTGCGCGGGCGCATCGTCGACGCCACCAGCGGCCTGTCGACGATGCGCGCGAACATGGAGCGCTACTTCCAGGACAACCGCACCTACCTGTCCACGGGCAGCTACACCTCGCCCTGCCTGGTGTCCTCCACGCTGCGCATGGTCGGCACCTTCACGCTGTCGTGCGACGGCACATACGGTGCGGTGACCGCCACCACCTACACGCTGGTGGCCACGGGCAGCGATGCCACGGCGGGCTTCGTGTTCACCGTCGACCAAGCCAACAACCGCGCGACGGTGGGCGTGCCCACGGGATGGACGACCTGCAGCACCGACTGGGTGTCGAAGCGAGGAGGATGCTGATGAAACGCACCGCGCCATCCGGCGGCTTCACGCTGATAGAGCTCTCGGTGACGCTGGTGGTGATGGCCGTTCTCATGGCGCTGGCAATGCCCTCGCTCTTCGCATGGATTGCCAACACCCGGGTGCGTACAGTGAGCGACGCGCTGCAGAACGGCTTGCGCCAGGCTCAGGCCGAGGCGCTTCGACGCAGCCGCACGGCTGTGTTCTCTCTGACCAACGACACCGCACCGAAGACCAGCCTGACCGCCGTGGCCAACGGCAGCAACTGGTCGATCAACTTCGTGGCCTCGTCGACGCTCGACACGTCCGGCGTCGCTACCTTCGTCGAGGCCGGCGTGCTGACTGTTGCCGGCGCCAACGTGAGCATCAGCGGTCCCGCCGCGGTCTGCTTCAACCCGCTGGGGCGGCTGGTGGCCAATAGCAGCACGGGCGTTACGGGCGCGACCTGCAGCCTGACCTCGACGCCCACCTACAACATCACGATGACATCGGCCGACCGCCCGCTGCGCGTGGTCGTGAGCCTTGGCGGGCAGGTGCACATGTGCGACCCGGCCAAGACGTTGTCGTCCAGCGCGCCCGACGGCTGCCCGAGCTGAACATGAAAACTCCAACCCAACGCCGCATGCCGTCATCGGGCTTCGCGATGATCGAGGTGCTCGTGTCGCTGCTGATCTTCTCCTTCGGCCTGCTCGGCATGGCGGGCATGCTGGCGCGCTCGCTCACCATTTCCGTCGACGCCGAAGACCGCAACCGCGCCGCGCTCCTCGCCAACGAGATCGCCAGCACGATGTGGCTGAAGAGCTCTATCTCGATCGACACCACCTCATGGCAAACGCGCGTGAGCGACCTGAGCAACGGCGGCCTGCCCAACGCCACGCTGACGGTGACGGCCGTCTCGGGCGCAACCAACAGCTCGGGCACAGCCAATGCCGCGGACATAGTGATCGCCTGGCGCGCCGTGACGCGCGAGTCCACCGCGACCAACGCCGCCAGCCAGCTCGTCACGCGGGTGGTGCTGCCATGAAGCACATGAGACGCATGAGACGCGTGCAGCAACGCGGCGTCACGCTGATCGAGCTGATGGTGGCGATCATCATCGGCCTGGTGGTGACGCTGGCGGTGACCAGCCTGCTGATCTTCGGCGAATCGAGCAAGCGCACCACCACCGCCACCAACGACATGGGGCAGACCGGCGCCTATGCCGCCTATGTGCTGGACCGCGCTGTGCGCGCCGCCGGCTCGGGCTTCACGCAGTCGTGGAGCCTCGCGGGCGCCTTCGGCTGCCTGCTGAACGCGACGCTGCCGAGCACGCCCAACCTGCCGCGCAGCACGGCCTTTCCCGCGCCCTTCGCCACCGCCTTTCTGGGTGGTGCCAGCGGCAGCGCCAACCTGCGCGTGGCGCCTGTGCTGATCGGCAAGAGCCAGTCCGACGCAGGCTCCGACGTGCTGGTGGTAATGGGCGGCACCGCTGCGTCGGGCGACGTGCCCCGGCTCATTCTTTCAAGCGGCACGTCGAGCAACATCCTGCGCCTGAACAGCACCGTGGGCCTGGCTGAAGGCGACCTCGGTCTGGTGAGCGCCAGCGGCACCACCGACTGCCTGCTGGAGCAGGTGCACGCCAGCACCGCCTTTGCCGACATCAGCGGCAACGACGCACTGCCGCTGGGCAGCACCTACTACACAGCGTCGGGCTCGTCGACCAGCCTGGCCACGCTGGCGGCCAGCGGCAGCGGCTACTTCACGCCGCTGGGCAACGTCAACGCGGGCAACACGCAGTTCCAGATGTTCGGCGTGGGCAGCAACAACACGCTCTACAGCTACGACCTCCTGATGAGCAACGGCACCGATGCGTCGCAGGCCATTGCCGACGGCGTGGCCGAGATGCATGCGCTGTACGGGCTCGACACCAACTCCGATGGCGTGCTCGATACCTGGGTAGACCCCGGTGCCACCGGCTACGACATCGCCACCATGATGACCACGCCTGCTACCGCGCGGCAAGTGGTGGCCATCCGCATCGCCCTGGTGCTGCGCAGCGCGAACCCCGAGCGGGCGAACGACAACGGCGAGCTGCCCTCGCCCGCCTCGCTCACGCTGTTCAGCGACCTCGCCACCTCGCTGCAGCAGACGATCAGCTTCAGCACCAGCGAGCAGCACTTCCGCCATCGCGTCGTCGAATCGACGATCCCTCTTCGCAACGTGCTGCTCCTGCCCACGTCATGACACCTGCTTTCTTTTTTCGCGCTTCGCGCGCCCGGCGCCAGCGCGGCGTGGTGCTGCTGTTCTGCCTGATCGTGCTGGTCATCCTGCTCATCGGCGGCGTGGCCGTGATGCGCTCCACGCAGACCTCGCTGGCGAGCGCCGGCAACCTCGCGTTCCGGCGCGACCTCTCAAGCCAGGGCGAGCAGGCGGCCTCCAACGTGCTGACCGCTTTCAAGAGCGGCGTGCTGAAGACGGCCACGCTCTCGGCGGCCAGCATTTCCTCGGCCAACTACAGCGCGGTCGAGCTGACAGCCAACGACCAGGGCATTCCGCTGGTGCTGCTGTCGAGCAGCAGTTCGCCCAGCGGCACCGACTTCACCGGCACCACCTTCAGCCCGACGGCGTCGGACCTGACGGGTGCGACCTCGGACATCACGATCCGCTACGTCATCGACCGCCTGTGCCGCGCCGCCGGCACGGCGACGACCAGCACCTGCGTCTATTCGCCTTCGAGCAGCGACGTCACCGGCGGCAGCAGCCAGCTGCCGGCGAGCCAGCGGCCGGCGTCGAGCATCTCGCCCGTCTACCGGCTGAGCGTGCGCGTCACCGGCACGCGCTCGACGCAGGTGTTTCTCCAGACTTCGTTCACCCGGCCCGAGTAACTCCGATGAAACCGATGAATCCGACAAATCGCCTTCGCGCTGTTGCCCTTGCACTGACCACCGCCGCCTTGCTGCTGGGCGCGCCATCCTCGCCCGCCGCGACACTGGCCGACCAGCCGGTCTTCGCGAGCGCGGACGTTCCGGGCAACCTGGCGCTCACGCTGTCGGTCGAGTACCCGACCGCCATCAGCGTAGCCAACCTCGGCAACTACGCTGACAGCTCGACCTACCTGGGGTACTTCGATCCGCTCAAGTGCTACACGTACACGCTGAACGCCACCACGCCGGCGAGCAGCTATTTCCAGCCGGCGGGCCTGGCGACCGGCACCAACTACCACACCTGCTCCGGCAAGTGGAGCGGCAACTTCATGAACTGGGCGACGATGCAGACCATCGACCCGTTCCGATGGGCGCTCACCGGCGGCTACCGCAGCGTGGACACGACGACCCAGACCATCCTCGAGAAAGCCTGGGGATCGAGCCAGGGCTCGCAGACCAACTTCCCGTTGCGCGGCACCAGTCAGGCAACCTCGACCGGCCACAACGTGGCGTCTTCGCTGATCTCGTCGGTAACGCCCCTGAGCTGGACCTCGTTCAACACCAGTATCTGGAAGCGCGGCAATACCATGGTGTTCTCGGGCACCGGCAGCAGCTACAGCAACACCAGCGTTTCGGGCACCGACTGGGTGAGCGCCTCGTCATCGAACAATGCGGCCAGCACCTACCGCGTGTACATCCGCGTTCTGGTGTGCGATTCGAGCAGCTCCGCGGGCGGCGTGGAGTCCAACTGCGTGCTGTACCCGAACGGCCAGTACAAGCCCGAAGGGCTGATGCAGAGCTACGCCAACAAGATCCGCTACGGTGCCTTCTCCTACCTGAACGGCAGCGGCGCCACCAACCAGGGCGCGGTGCTGCGCGCGCCGATGGGCTTCATCGGGCCGACCTATCCCACGCCACTGTCGACCACCGTCACCACCAACAGCAAGGCCGAATGGAGCTCGGCCACCGGCATCATGGTGACGAACCCCGACTCGGCCACCGCCACCGCCACCACCTCCACAAGCGGCGTCACGATCAGCAACAGCGGCGTGATGAACTATCTGAATAAGTTCGGCACCACCGCCTCGTCGTACATGACGTACGACAACGTCAGCGAGCTCTACTACGCGGCAGTGCGCTACTTCGAGAACCTCGGCAACGTGTCGACGTGGACCAGCTACATCACGCCGGCCACCACCTCGTCGTCCACCACGCGCAGCACGCTGCTCGATGGCTTTCCGGCCGTCACCACGTGGACGGATCCGATCCTGTACGCGTGCCAGAAGAACTTCATCCTTGGCATCGGTGACACCAACACCCACTATGACTACAACGTGGGCGGCGGCACCCTGACCAGCACGCGCACCAAGCCGTCGGCCGTCAGCAGCGACACGCTCAACCTGGCGCGCACCTACACCAACAACCTGCTCACGCTCGAAGGCCTGAGCTCCAAGGTCGATGCGTGGTGGAACAGCTCCTACGCCACCTACTACATGGCCGGGCTGGCCTATGGCGCGCACACCACCGACATCCGCTCCGACCTGACTGGCACGCAGACCATCTCGACCTACTGGATGGACGTGATGGAATACCAGACGGCGGCCGACAAGAACCCCTACTGGCTCGCAGCCAAGTACGGCGGCTTCACCGTGCCATCGAGCTACGACCCGACCCAAACCACGACGGCGCTCACGCAGAGCTGGTGGAACAGCAGCAGCGAGACCATCACGATGGGGACTGCCACCGAGTACCGGCCCGACAACTACTTCCTGGCGGGCAGCGCCAGCCAGATGGTCTCGGGCCTCACCAAGGCCTTCTCGGCCATCGCCACGGCCGTCAGCGCCTACACCACATCGCTCGCGCTGTCGTCCGCGCAGGTGAGCGATTCGGGCAGCGCCGCCTATGCCGCGCAGTACGCCTCCAAGACGTGGAGCGGCGTGCTGACCGCCAGCAGCGTGACCATCGGCAGCGACCTCACCACCACCTCGACCGTGATGTGGACCTCCACCGCCAAGCTCGCCACGCAACTCGCCAGCACCGGCTGGAGCACAGCGCGCCGCATCGCCACGTGGGATGGCAGCAGCGGCCAGCCCTTCCGCTATGCAAGCCTCACGACCAGCCAGAAGGCCGCGCTGGTCACCTCCTACCGCGGCAGCGACGGGTCGGACTACCTGAACTACCTGCGCGGCGACCAGACGCAGGAATCGGGCTCGACCACCAGCGGCAGCAGCCAGGCCTACCGCGCGCGCTCGGTGCTGCTGGGCGACATCGTCGGCTCCAAGGTCACGCCGGTGGCCGCCCCCAGCCTCACGTATTCGGACTCGATCAACCCCGGCTACGCAGCCTTCAAGACCACATGGGCCAGCCGGCCCACGGTGGTCTACGTGGGCGCCAACGACGGCATGCTGCATGCGTTCAACGGCACGCTGTCGGGCACCGACGCGGGCACCGAAATATTTGCCTACGTGCCGAGCGCGCTCTTCCAGGGGCCGAGCGGCACGCCCAACACATCCGCATCCGACGGCCTCACTGCCCTGGGCAACCCCAGCTACAGCCACCGCTACTTCGTCGATGCGACGCCGCTGGCCTTCGACATCGATTTCAACTATGCGGGTGGCTCACTCACCACGACTTCCTCCTCCACCTCGGACTGGCGCACGGTGCTGATCGGCGGACTCGGCAAGGGCGGCAAGAGCTACTACGCGATCGACGTCACCAACCCTGCAGGCATGACCTCCGAATCGGTGGTTGCGGGCAAGGTGCTGTGGGAGTTCACCGACTCGACCATGGGCTACAGCTACGGCGAGCCGACGGTGGTCAAGACCGCCAAGTACGGCTGGGTGGTCGTGCTCACCTCGGGCTACAACAACACTGACGGCTACGGCTACATCTACCTCGTCAACCCGAAGACCGGCGCGCTGCTTGAGAAGATCAAGACCGGCAGCACTGCACCGGGGCTCACGCATGCCTCGGCCTACGTGCGCGACTTCACCGACGGCACGGCCGACGCCATCTACGCCGGCGACCTCAACGGGCAGGTCTGGCGCTTCGACGTCACCGGAACCTCGACATACAGCGCACCCTTGCTGCTGGCCAACCTGACCGACGCCAGCGGCAATGCACAGCCGGTCACCACGCAGCCGCTGATCGAGGTGCAGCCGAGCACGAAGAAGCGCTACGTGCTGCTGGGCACCGGCCAGCTGCTGTCCTCCAGCGATGTCAGCTCCACCGCGGCGCAAGACTTCTACGCGCTGATCGACGGCACGTCTTCGGCCTTCAACACCGCCTCGTCGCTGCCCACGGGCGTGAGCTTTCCGCTTGCGCGCAGCAACCTCACCGCGCTGACCGACCTGACCAGCGCCGCCAGCTTCGGCAGCACGTCGATGGGCTGGTACGTCGACCTCGGCACCGACAGCAGCAGCGGCATCGCCTGGCGCATGATCACCAGCGCGACCACCACCAGCGGCGTGGTGGCCTTCGCCTCGACACTTACCACGGCCGATGCCTGCAGCCCTTCCGGCACCAGCCGGGTCTACGCCATCAACTTCGGCACCGGACAGTCGGCATTGGAAAACAACGCCGCCTACATCTCCGAGTCGTACGCGGTGACGGACCTGCGATTCACCAGCAGCACCAATGGCGGCACCACGCTGTCGGTGGGCTCCAGCACCGGCACGGTCGAGAACCTGAAGGTGTCGCTCTCGTCGAGCCTGAGCCTTCGGTTGCTCAACTGGCGCGAGGTGCCGGTGGTGGAGTAAGGCGCAAGGCAGGTCCCTCAAGATATAGCCCACATCGCCACGCAGACTCGCCGGCATGTGCACTCCTGCAGCTTCACGCCCATGGATCCGCCTGCGCTGGCACCAGCCGTGCGTGGGCCTGTTCGGGCACCCCGTCGAAGACCACTGGCTGTGGGAGCCGGACACGCCTTCGGTGCGCGCCGCGTTCCAGGCCGCCGTGGAAGCCGGCAACAGGGCCCATGGCGCAGGGACGCACTGGGTGGAGCAAGAAGAAGTCGAGGCGACCGCCATCCGAGCGCCGCGATGACGACCTGTTGATTGCCACCGCCCCGAGAGCCACCACCGCCAGTGGCAGTCGATCTGTCGAACCCGGGGAAGGCAATCCAATCGCTCTGATGGGCCTAGATGTGAACCGTCAAGAGGTTGTTTGCAGATTCGAGCCTGTGCATCGGACCGATACGCCCAATGCCGCTGTGTGGTCGGTGCCAGTTGTAGTGGTGTCGCCAACTGGCGAGGGCATCGGTTCGCTCGGCTGACTTCTGGTACGTCCGCCGTAGGCCCACTCTCGCAGCGCCGACTGAATGAAGCGCTCGGCCTTGCCATTGGTCTGCGGCCGGTATCCTGCTTGCCCAGCATCCCGCAGTACTGGCGCGTAACACCGACCGAATGGCGGCCCTTCTTCGGAAACCCGGTGTCGTCGCTGATCCACCAGCCGCCCTGGCTGAAGTCCATCCTGGGCATCACCCACTGATACACGCGACGCAGCATCTGGGCGTCAGACTATTCGGCCTTTGGCCACGAAGTGGTGTAGTGATTGGTGCCGCGCGCTGGCGTGCGTCGGATCCACCCGCACGGCCATGGGCTCCACGCTCTTGCGCGACAGCGGAAGCATCAAGCCCGTGCAGCAACACCCTGCTCTGGCAGAGCATGATCCTGCACGCAGAGTCGATCATTCGTGCGACCGCACGTGGAATTCGCCTGACGGTAGGTACTCACCCGTGATGTGGCCGCCGGTACCGTCGCCGACGGTGCCGTGGTTGATCTTTCGGGGGATTCTTCTTCGCGCAGTCGATGAACTCGGCCTGCGTGTTTCTAGGCACCGACGGGCACACCGCGAAGACGAAACGGATGTGCCCGAGAAAGCTCACTGGATTAAATCGGTTAAAGGATCGTAAGGCGCGCCGACTACCTGCGGCCCCGAGCCGAGATTGCCGCTCGAGCCGTTGAACACATGTCGCCCAGCCGGCGCCAGCACCACGAAGTTCGTTCCGATGATGTCACCCGCTGAAGAAGGCGGGTGGCATCATTTGCCATGCCGTTGCCTATTAGGCAATAGCTCGTTGCTTTATCTCTAATTGTAGTAATGCTCGCGGCACCCTACATTGGCCCGAACCGCACTGCCGCCACCCACGATATGCCCCGTTCCGCCTGCCTTGCCACCGCCACCGCCTGATTCGACGAAGGCCACTGCTTCGACGTGCTGCGGCGGCGCCTGGCCCTGCGCACGGAGAGCGCCAGCGGCGCGCCCAATCCCGCGCTGGAGGCTTACTTGCAATTCACACACCTTCGGAGATGCCCATGCCATCCTGCTCCCGCCGTTCCACCTTTCGCGCGCTCGGCGCGCTACTGGCCGCGAACGTGCTGCCCTCGCTAACCCAAGCGCAGGCCTGGCCTGTCAAGCCCATCAAGCTGATCGTGCCGTTTCCGCCGGGCGGAGGCACGGACCTCGCGGCGCGCATCATCGCAGTGCGTCTGAGCGCGCAGTTGGGCCAGCCCGTGGTCGTCGAAAACCGGGCGGGCGCGTCCGGCGCCATTGGCATCGTGTCTGTCATCGCGTCCGCCCCCGATGGCCACACGCTGCTGTTCTCCGGCTCCAGCAGCTACACGGTCAACCCGGTGGTGCGCAGCAAGGTCGGCTACGACCCATTCAAGCAGCTGTCTCCCGTGGCCATGGTGGCCCGGGCGCCGCTGGTGCTGGTGACCGCCGGCCAGGGACCGTTCAAGAGCTTGAAGGACCTGCTGGCCAGAGCCCGAGCGACTTCCGGCGGCGTGAGCTACGCCACCTTCGGCCCGGGCTCAGCGCCGCACTTGGCCGGCGAACTGCTGGCCGGCGCAGCCGGCGTGCCGCTCGCAGCCGTACCCTACAAGGGCAGCTCCGAAGCGGTCATCGGCGTGATCCGGGGCGACGTGAGCTTGGGCATCGACACCATGGCCGCGATGAACCCGCATCTGCAGTCAGGCAAGCTGCGCGCGCTGGCAGTCGTAAGTGAAAAGCGGTCGACCCTCATGCCGCAGGTGCCTGCCTATGGCGAACTGCAATTGCAGCCAGCGTTGCTGGACGCCTGGTACGCGGTGGCGGCACCCGCGGGCCTGCCGCCGACGGTCAAGGAGGCGCTGCTCAAGGCGCTCGGGTCGGTGATGGCCGAGCCCGAGGTGCGCCACCAGCTCTTGCAGCAGTCCATGGAGCCCGTCCTGCTCGGGCCCGCCGCGCTGGCCGAAGTGATGGATTCGGAAATCTCTCGCTACCGCGCACTGGTGGTGCGCCTGGGACTGCGCCTGGATTGAGCCTCCCGGTTCAACCGCTTCCCTTGGGTCGAACTTGAATGTTTGAGCATCACGAACAACCTCAGTCCCTTCACGCTTTGTCGCATGCTACTCGGCATGGACAGCGCTCTATTCCCCGATGAAAGACCCTGCGCTCGATCTCAATGATGTCGCGATGTTCGTGGAGGTTGTGTGCTGTGGCAGTTTCGCCGAGGCAGCCCGACGCCTTCGCGTGCCATCAGCGACCGTCAGCCGGCGCATCCAACAACTCGAAATACACCTCGGTGTCCGGCTGATGCACCGCTCCACCCGAAACTTGACGTTGACGGAAGCGGGCCAGGATTTTCATGAGCAGTGTGGCCCGGCAGTCCAGGAGCTGATGAGGGCCGGTCGGCGGCAGAGGATGGACAACCGAGAACTGAAGGGCTTGGTGCGGGTGGCAGCGCCAGTTAATTTTTTCAAGCTCTTCCAGATGGAATGGGCCAATGCATTCCTCGACGAGCATCCACTGGTGAGGCTCGAGTTCGTGCTCAGCGACCTCCTGGCCGACCTGATCGCCGAGCGCATCGACATCGCTTTCCGCGGTGGTCCTTTGTCGGACTCAAGCTACGTTGTACGGAAGATCTTCACCAGCTATGGAGAGTTGCTTGCCAGCCCGGCCTATCTCGCGGCGCACGGGGCCCCCACGACCCTGCAGGAACTGACGAAGCACGAGTGCGTGATTTCGCCGCCGGACTCCGGCAATTGCTCCACCTGGCGCCTGCAGGGCCCCGATGACACAGAGGTTGATGTCAAAGTGAGCGGGCGTTTCATCAGCGATTCCCTGGATGCGCAGCGACTGGCTGCCTGCGCCGGACTCGGAATCGCTGCACTGCCCTCGGTCTTGACCGTTGCCGACGTGGAATCGGGCAAGCTCGTCCCTGTTCTGCCGCAGTACAAACGGACCGGCCACGGTCTGAGTGTTCTCTACACGAGCCAACGACAGCTCCCGCAAGCGGTGTCGGCGTTCGCCGACATGGCGGTGGCAAAACTCTGCCTGCAGGATTGGGCCCCCCGCACCGGGATCCGGGCAGGTAAGCCAGTTCCGATTCCCCATCTTCCTGCTCAGGCTCAAGACGAGTCGATGCGAACCGGCGCCGGATTGCCCTTGGTCTCTGTGTAAGAGCATGACGAGTTCGAAGAGCGAGGACGCGCAGGCAGCCGCATCGAGTAATACTGACGAGGCCTTGCCAACGCCTCTCATGCGCGAAGGTTTGTTTCTATGACCACAGCCTATAGTGGCGATGCGATCGCGATCGTCGACAACGATCTGCACATGAGGGAATTGCTCGGTAGTTATCTTTCGCAGGAAGGCTTTGAAGTATTCGAAGCCGAGGATGGCGCATCACTTTCGTCAATCTTGTGTCGCCGCGCCATTGCCCTCATCGTGCTTGGTCTGCAGTTGCCAAGCGAGGACAGCCTCTCGATCTGCAGGCGATTGCGTGCGGCGGGTGTACGAACACCGATCATCATCGTCAGCGCGAAGGCGCATGATGCCGATCGAATCGCCGGCTTGACGATGGGTGCGGACGACTATGTCTGCAAACCATTCAATCTGCGGGAACTGCGCGCTCGTATCCAGGCCATCCTGCGGAGGAGCCCTCCAAAGGAGGAGCCGGGTGGGCCTTCGATCAGAAACGAGGTCGTCCGATTCGGAGCATTCGAATTCAACATGGGCATACGCACGCTCCAGAAAGACAGTCGGATTCTGAACATCACGACGGTTCAGTTTGCGATACTCAAAGTGCTGGTCCGCCATGCAGGACAGCCGCTGTCACGGGAAAAACTTGCGCAGGTGGCGCGTGGCCGCGAGCACGGCGCTTTCGAACGAGGTTTGGATGTGCAGGTCTCGCGCATTCGAAAGCTCTTGGAAGACGAGCCGTTTTCGTACATCCAGACGGTTTGGGGCGTGGGGTATATGTTTGAGCCCAGCGGCAGGGGCGATGCAATCCGCCGCTACCGATGAACGATTCGCGGTAGCCCTCATGCTTACGTTACAGGTACTGCCCGCCGCAGCGCCATGCCCAATACCTATGCTGCAGGCACTTCAACAGCAGCCATTGATCTTGCGTATTTTGTGGTTGACCGATCGACTGGCGTCCGTCGGCTTCCCTATCGCACCGTTAGCGGTCAAGGTCGATGCCGGCATCCACGAGTGGCTTGCGGTTGCGCTCCCGCGTGACTTTGCGGGCTTTGCGGGCTTTGCGGGCTTTGCCAGGATGAAACCCCGAATCATCCTCCTCACGCGTCGCGTCACCATGCGGCTATCTGCCGCGAACTCTTCCACCATCCGAACGATCTTGTGCCGAGCAATGCCGCGAAAGAGGGCTGGCACTTCTCATGAGTAGTTGCCTGAGCAGCATCTCAGCGTCGTCATCTCATAGCGGTGACGGCGTTTGTCGACATGGTTACGGAAAATCTAGGCATGCAGGAGTAGATGTCTGCATTCAATGGGAAAACTTCCTGGGTGCTCAGCGCCACTGCCATTGCTCTAAAAAATGAGTGCCTGCATTCCATTTTTCATGGCTAGTAGAAAGTGTGTGATTTTGCAAATAATTGTCACGCAAAGTTTCCCGATGAAGCGCGTGCCTGCGCCGTTTGGGGATCCGATTTTTTGTGGCGAGGACGAGTGGCAGATGCGAATACGACTCTTGAGAGTTGAGAGCGGCGAAACAGCAACAGTGTGTGATCGACATCGCAGCCCGAAGGATCTCGGCTTCACGCTGATCGAAGTCATGATCACCGTGGCCATCGTGGCCATTCTTGCGGCCGTCGCGCTCCCGAGTTATCGCGACTATGTTCTGCGCGGCCAACTGGTTGACGGCACCAATGGCCTAGCTGCCATGCGCGCGGACATGGAGCGCTACTACCAGGACAACCGGACCTATGACAAAGCGAACGGCTTCGTTCCGCCCTGCATTGCCACGGCCAGCAGAACCAACGTCGTCGGCACTTTTCAGTTGTCTTGCGTCACCGCAGCCACCTCAACGACATACACACTGCAGGCCATCGGCAGCGGACCCACCAAGGGATTCACTTTCATGGTGGACCAACTGGGCGTTCAAAGCACCACGATCACGAGCGTGTCAGGCTGGACCGGCTGCGACAAGACCTGGGTGACCAGGCGGGGTCAGTCGTGCCCGACGTGACCGGTCGCATGGTTCGCCTGTCGGGCTTCACGTTGATCGAGATGATGGTGACGATCGCGCTGATGTGCGTTCTGACGATGCTGGCCATGCCGTCGTTCACCACATGGATCGCCAACAACAAGGTCCGCACCGTCAGCGACTCGCTGCAGAACGGACTGCGCTTCGCACAAGCCGAAGCATTGCGCCGCAGCCGGCCCATGGTCTTCTCGCTCACCAACAGTGCGGCGCCCAAGAAGAACATGACCGCAGTGGACAACGGCAGCAATTGGTCGATCAGCGTTTCCAAGTCAAGCCTGGATGCGAGCAGTGTGTTCGTACAGGCCGGTGTGCTGCTGGACGTCGCATCCGGCGTTCAGATCAAAGGGCAAGCGGCCATCTGCTTCAACGCCATGGGGCGCCTTGTGGCGAACACCGATACCGGCGTGGCCGGCGCCAACTGTGACACCAACACCAGTACAAGCACGAGCTCATCGGTCTTCACCTACGACATCACCGTGAACGGTGCCGACCGGCCACTGCGTGTGTTGGTCGGTTTCGGAGGGCAGGTCCGCATGTGCGACCCAGCCCGCAAGCTGGCAGATTCTCCTGATGGTTGCCCATGAAGAAAAGCTTCCGCAAAGCCTCCAGTGCGAGGCAGTCGGGCATCGCACTGCTCGAAGCGCTGGTGTCCATTCTCTTGTTCTCGCTGGGCATCCTCGGCCTGATCGGCCTGCAGGCGCGCGCCATCAGCCTGTCGACGGACGCGCAGGACCGCAACCGCGCCGCGTTGCTGGCCAACGATATCGCCAGCGCGATGTGGCTCGGCAAGTCGGTTGTCGTGGACACCAGCGCCAGCTCGGTCTGGCAGAAACGCGTAAGTGACACCGCCAACGCAGGCCTGCCGAACGGCGCCGTGACCGTCGCCGCAGTGACCGGCACCACCAACAGCGCCGACATCCAGATCACCTGGAAGGCACCCGACCGGGCAAGCGCGAAGACCGAACAGAGCAGCACGCTCACCACGCGGGTGACCCTCCCATGAAGCAACGAGGCCTCACACTGATCGAGCTGCTCGTGGCCATGGTCATCGGACTGGTCGTGACGCTGGCCGTGACCAGCATCGTGGTGGTGGGCGAGACGCACAAGCGCGTCACCACCTCGACCAACGACATGGAGCAGGCCGGCGCGTATGCGGCCTATGTGCTCGACCGCGCGCTACGCAGCGCCGGCTCTAGCCTGGCCCAGTCCAGCCAGCCGCCCGACCGGGGCGTGTTCGGCTGCAGGCTCAACGCGGCCTCCCTGCTGCCGGCCGCTGCCGAGTTTCCCACGCCCTTCAAGAAGGCCTTTCTGCCCGGCGCCACGTCCGACCTGCGCGTGGCGCCCGTGCTTATCGGCAAGAGCCAGTCCGACACCGGCTCCGACGTGCTGGTCGTCATGGGCGGCGATGCCGTGGCGGGTGGCATACCCCGTGGCCTGACGGACCCTGGCAGCGCCACGACGCTCGCAATGGACAACACGGTCGGTGTGTCCGCAGGCGACCTCGTGCTGGTCAGTCAGCTGAACACGACGGACTGCTTGCTCGAACAGGTCACCGGCACCACGGCCAAGGTGTTGACCCTGGGCGGCAAGTACTACACAGCCGGCAAGTCCACCTCGCTGGAGACACTGGCTGCAAGCACCTCGACCTACGTCACACCGCTGGGCAATCCTGTGAACAGCAATGTCCAGTTCCAGCTTTTCGGCGTGGGCGACAACCACACGCTGGTCGGCTATGACCTGCTGCAGGGCGCCGGCAATGTCACGCAAGCGCTTGCCGACGAAGTGGCCGAACTGCATGCCATCTATGGCCTGGACAGCGACGGCGACGGCATCCTCGACAGTTGGGCGGATCCGGGCGCCACGGGCTTCGACATCGCCACCGTCATGAAGGCGCCGGCCACGATGCGACAGATCGTCGCCGTTCGCGTCGCGCTGGTCATGCGCGGCGTGAACAAGGAAAAAGACGTCGTTTCGCCGCCCAATCTCACGCTGTTCGGCGACTTCCAGGACGCGTCGAAGAAGTCGCTCGAACACCTCGTGACATTGAGCACCGACGACGATCGGCACTACCGCTACCGGGTCGTCGAATTCACCATCCCGCTGCGCAACATGCTGCTGCTATGAAGATTTCCATGTCCTTGCGGGCCGCGCGCCAGCGCGGCTTCGTCCTGCTGTTCTGCCTTATCGTTCTCGTGATCCTGCTGGCTGGCGGCGTGGCGGTGGTGCGCTCCATGAACACGTCCCTGACATCCGCCGGCAACCTGGCCTTCCGGCGCGACCTCGTGAACCAGGGCGAGCGCGCCGTGTCCCTCGTGCTGGCCAAGTTCGCCGGTACCGGAACGCTCGCGAATGCGACGGACGATCTGCCCGGGGAGAACTTCAAGGCGACCAAGCTCGATACCAACACGCAGGGCGTGCCGAATGCGCTGCTGGACGACAAGACATTCGCCGCCGTCGGCAAGGCGTCCAACGACATCGCCGACGCCGCCGCGCAGGTGAGCATCCGCTATGTGATCGATCGCCTCTGCGGCAGTACCGGCCCGGCCACCAGCACCGGCTGCGTGCAATCTTCCGCGGCCCCGGCCGGAGGCACCGTCACGCCCACGCCGCCGCCGGCACCACCCACCGCAACGATCTATCGCCTGAGCCTGCGCGTCAGCGGTCCCCGCGACACGCAGGTGTTCATGCAGTCGACATTCACCAAACCGGATTGAGAAGGCACAGCATCTCCATGACAAGCGTTTTTCGTCGTTCATCGACAGTGGCCTCCAGAGCTGGTCTGATCGCAGTCGCATTGCTGGGCTTGTCGAGCACGGCTGTGCTGGCGGCCACCGCGAAGCTGTCCGATCAGCCTGTCTTCGCAACGGCCGACGTCCCGGGCAACCTGCTGCTGGCACTGTCGGTGGAATTCCCCACTGCGATCAGCGTGGCGAACCTCAACGACTACGCAGATGCCACCGAGTACCTGGGCTACTTCGATCCCCGCAAGTGCTACACGTACACGTACGTCGAACCGGTCGTGAAGAAGGGTGCCGCATCCAACAGCTACTTCCAGCCGGCGGGTGCGGCCACTGGCTCCAGCAAGCACCGTTGTTCGGGCCAATGGAGCGGGAACTTCATGAACTGGGTCACGATGCAGACCATCGACCCGTTCCGATGGGCGCTCTCAGGGGGCTACCGCAGCGTCGATACGACGAGCGAGACCATCCTGGAGAAGGCATGGGGCTCCAATCAAGGCAACCTGACAAACTTTCCCCTGCGGGGATCCGACCAGCCCACGGGCCACAGCCTGCCCAGCGCCCTGATCTCCGCTGTCACGCCATTCAGCAAGTGGAGCAACTTCAACTCGAGCATCTGGTCGCGCGGCAACACCATGGTGTTCACCGGAACGGGAGACCTCACAGGGACTGGGGACCTCACCGAGACGGGAGACGACCTGAGCAATCTCGACTCTGCGAATAGATCGAAGAGGGCAGACTCTCTCTACCGGGTTTACATCAGGGTCAAGGTCTGCGACACCGCGGCCACGGCCGGCGGCGTCGAGGCCAACTGCATCAAGTACGGAAGCAACTACAAGCCGGAAGGGCTGCTGCAGCAGAACGCCAGCAAGATCCGCTACGGCACTTTCTCGTTCCTGAATGCCGGGGGTGATACGCAGCAAGGCGGTGTGCTGCGGGCGCCAATGGGCTTCATCGGGCCAACCTACCCGCAGCCGTTGTCCACCGCAGTGGTTACCAACACCCGCGGCGAGTGGGACGCCACGACCGGCATCATGACCACCAATCCTGACACCGCTTCTGCGACGGCCAGCGGCGTGTCGCAGAGCGGGGTGATGAACTACCTCAACAAGTTCGGCCAGGTCGCGAAGAGCTACATGACGAACGACAACGTCAGCGAGCTCTACTACGCGGCGCTGCGGTACTTCGAAAACCTCGGCAATGTGGCGGAGTGGACCAATTCGGTCGCGGCCAACGCGACAGACAGAGACACCAAGCTCGATGGATTTCCGGCAGTGGTCGACTGGAAGGAGAAGGACCCCATCGTTTACTCCTGCCAGAAGAATTTCATTCTGGGCATCGGCGACGAAAACACCCACTACGACTACAACGTAGGAGGAAGTTCAGTCAGCAGGCCGCGGGCCATTCCTGCAGCGGTGGCGGGGGACACGCTGAACAAGGCCGATGCGTGGACGAAGAATGTGCAAGCGCTCGAGGGCTTGAAATCGACCCCTTGGTGGAACAGCACTGCGACCTACTACATCGCAGGCTTGGCTTACGGCGCGCACATCAACGACATCCGCCCGGACCTGACCGGTGTCCAGAACATCTCCACCTATTGGATGGATGTCATGGAATTCCAGCGGGCCAAGGACCGGAATCCCTACTACCTGGCGACCAAGTACGGCGGCTTCAGCGTGCCCGCAAGCTACGACGCGGCCAACACCACGTCGCCGCTGACGCAGAACTGGTGGAACACGGCGGGCGACAGTATCGACATGAACGGCAATACCCGCCTGCGGCCCGACAACTACTTCCTGGCGGGCAATGCAGGGCAGATGGTGAGCGGCCTGAAGTCGGCATTCACCGACATTGCCAATGCCATCAAGGCATACACCACGTCTTTCTCCCTCTCGTCCGCGCAGGTGTCTTCCACCGGCAACGCCTCCTATGCGTCGCAATACGACTCCAAGGGATGGACGGGTGTTTTGACGGCCAGCACCATCAGCTTCACAAGCGACGGCACACCGTCGGCCGCACCGGCCTGGTCCACCAGCAGCACGCTCGAAACCCAACTTGCCAGCGGTGGTTGGGACGGGGCGCGGCGCGTCGTCACGTGGGATGGCAGTAAGGGCGTCGCATTCCGTGCCGCCAGCGTGACCTCGGCACAGCTGGCCGCGCTTACGCCTGCCTATGCAACGGGCAATACCAGCACCGACTACCTCAACTACCTTCGGGGCGACCGCAAGAACGAAACCGCGTCGACCGTCGCCGGAAGCACCAGGGCCCTGCGCGCTCGAACTCTCCTGCTGGGCGACATCGTCAACGCGAAGGTGACACCCGTCGGGCCGCCCATCCAGAGCTATTCGGAGAACAGCAACCCGGGTTATGCCGCATTCAAGGCCAAGTGGACCGGCCACCGTTCCACCATGGTCTACATCGGCTCGAACGACGGCATGCTGCACGCCTTCAACGGTGCCCTCTCGGGCACCGCTGCCGGAACGGAGCAGTTCGCCTACGTGCCGAGCACCTCGTTCCAGGGGCCGAATGGCACGCCGCAGGTGGACGGGCTGGCGCAGCTCGGCAACCCCAACTACGCCCACCACTACTACGTGGATGCGACACCACTGGCCTTCGATGTCGACCTAAACAGCGCCGGCGGTGTCTTCACCACCACGAGCAATGGCAGCAATGCCGACTGGCACACGCTGCTGATCGGTGGACTCGGCAAGGGCGGCAAGAGCTTCTACGCGATCGACGTGACCGACCCGGCCAGCATGACCAGCGAGGCCGCGGTGGCGGGCAAGGTGAAATGGGAATTCACCGACACCACCATGGGCTACAGCTACGGCGCGCCTACGGTCGTGAAGACCAAGAAGTACGGCTGGGTCGTGCTGCTGACCTCGGGCTACAACAACAGCGATGGCAAGGGCTATCTGTACATCGTCAATCCGAAGACCGGTGCGTTGCTCGAGAAGATAGCGACGCCGACGTCTTCCAATGGACTCGCGCAGGCCTCCGCCTACGTCGCCGATTTTGCCGACAACACGGCCGATGCCTTCTATGCGGCAGACCTCGACGGACAGCTCTGGCGCTTCGATCTCACAGCCGCCAAGGGCAGCACCGCCACTTACCCGGCGCCGACCCTACTGGCCACGCTGGCCGATGCATCCGGCACCGCGCAGTTCGTCACGACCACGCCCCTGATCGAGATCAATCCCGTCACGCGCAAGCGCTTCGTGCTGCTCGGAACCGGCAAGCTGCTGGACTCATCGGATGTGAATTCGAAGGCCGCGCAGTCGTTCTACGCCATCATCGACGGAACGGCCGGCGCCTTCAGTACCGTTCGCACCCCGATCACCCGCGCAAAGCTCACGCAGGTCGCCGACGTGACGACGGGCACCACATTGTCGAACACCTCGCTCGGCTGGTACCTCGACCTGGGCACCGACACCAATGTCAGCTGGCGCATGGTTTCCAACCCCGTGGCCTTCAACGGCGTCGTGGCCTTCTCCAGCCTGCTGACGACGGGCGACGCCTGCAGCCCGTCGGGGCAGAGCCGGGTCTATGCCATCAACTACGGCACCGGAAAATCGGTGCTGCTGTCGTCGCTGACCGGCTATGTGGCCATCGCCGCCGCCGTGACCGATCTGCGTTTTGTCGGTGTGGGCCGGAACATCCAGCTCATTGCCGGAACGACCAAGGGGGATATCACCAAGATTCCCACCGACCCGAAGAGCGGCATCTCGTTGCGCCTGTTGAACTGGCGCGAAGTGCCCGCAGTGAACTGATGCTGAAAACTACTCGACCGATTCCACAACGCTCCATCGACATGTCTGACGCACGGGCCCACGGATTGCATGCGTTCGGGAGGACAGACATTTCCGTTTTTCGGCTCGGCGTCTACAAGTTGCCGAGCGCCGAAGTCGACGTGATTCGAACCATCATCCAACTGTATGCGAACGACGGCGCTTTTCCGTGGACGCTGGTCAATGCACCGCCGTATGACGCGCTGCTTGTCGATGGGACTGCGACGGAGGCCGAGCGCTCCGAGTTGGCCCGCATGACCGGCTTCGTGCTCGCGCTCACGCGCATGAATTCCGACGAGCGACCCAGTACGCTGGCGCGACCGATACGTGCCGACAAACTGCAGCAGTGGCTGAACAGCACCGAACGCGCTTTGCGCGAGGCGCAATCGGTGGAGATGGCCGCGGACGATCAAGCCGCCCTGAAAATCGAAGTTTCCAATTCGGTTCGCTTCATGCTTCGGCGCTGGCCTTCGGCCTTGCTGTTGCGCAATGACCTCGACAAGGTGCGGATGGCAAGCCTGCTGTCACGGCGGGCATTGAACGCCATCGAGCTGGCAGACATCAGCGGATTTCCGCTTTCTCAATGCGTCACATTCCTGCATGTGCTGCGAGTAGCGGGCACGCTGGAACTGCATGTGGCGCCAGTTGCCGCGGCACAGGTGGAACCATCGAGATCCATGGAATCCGATGCAATCATCCGCAGCGGCTATGCGCGGAGCCTCGTCAACGGCATCCGTCGCCGGCTGGGCCTCGGAATGCCGTGAAGGAATACAGGATTCTTTTCACGGGAACCGTGGGTGCGGGCAAGACGGCGGCGATTGGATGCGTGCGTAAGGTATTGCCTGTCATGATTGATCTGCCGAACTCTGACGCGTCGGTCGCGAAAGCATTCACTATCCAGAAAAATCCGGGTGTTTCCGGTCCCTGGCGTGGATGTGCCGCGCAAGGACGAAGTGGTGTTGCTGATCGACGCGCTACTGGCATAGCTCAAAGCCGACAGGTCGGGAGGCAAGCGGGGAGTTCCCAATCAAGTTTTTCCAAAACGGCCAAGGCACTGGCGCAACGCGAAGCGCAGAAATTGCGTGATGAACGGGGGGCGTAACTGCGGTGATGGTAGCCGATAGTTTCCATGTGGCTTCCGAGACAGGGGACGCTATCGGCCCCGGTTGTGTGGCGGCAATGGCCTGCTCCATTACTGCGATCAGCGACGCCGCCTTCGAGAAGGTCTACTTCGGTCGCAACAGGACCGCGATGATTCGGACAGCGTCGGGCTTCGCCGTCGGCTGCTGCGTGCACCGCTCGCGATGGCAAGCTCGTCGTCAACGTGATTACCCAGGATGGCGCTGTCCTTGCACCAGTCGCCTATCAAACCGCTCAACTGGCCAAGGCTCTCGCCGACGCATCTCAGCCGAGCTCTTTGCCCGCTGGGCGAGCCGAAAAAACCAATAAACACTCGTTGGAGTCGCATCCCATGTCCCTTTTTCCCGTGCTGCGTGCCACGATTATTCCCTTCGCCGTCGCGCTCGCGGCGCTACCGGCCCAGGCCGCCGGCGACACAATGAGCAAGATCCGCGCAACCCGCATGATCGTGCTCGGCGTGCGCGAAGCCGCGCCGCCCTTTTCGTTCGTCAATGCGCAGAGGCAGCCAGTGGGCTATTCGGTTGACCTGTGCCTGAACGCGATCGAAGAGATCAAGCGCGAGCTCAAGCTTCCCGACATCAAGGTTCAGTACAAGCTCGTGGCCGGCCCGGAACGCATCCCGAAGCTGCTCGCCGGCGAAATCGACCTCGAGTGCGGTTCGACGACCAATACGATGGCGCGCCAGGAGAAGGTGGACTTCAGCTACACCTTCTTCGTCGCCTCGATGCGCGTGCTGACGAGCAAAGACCTTCAGGTGGAGACAGTGAAGGATCTGAAGAACCTGCGGGTCGCGCTGAGCAAGGGCTCGACCTCGGAAAAGCTCTTCAAGCAACTCGCCGATGGAGAACTGCGCGACGCGCGGTTCTCCACCTACGAAAACAACGGAGAGGCCTACAAGGCCCTGAAAGAAGGCAAGGTGCGCGCATTTGCGCAGGATGATTCGCTATTGCAAGGCCTGGCATCAAATGACAAGGCGCTCGATAGGCTAAGCCTGAGCAGGCTCGCGCTGTCGGTCGAACCTTACGCGGTGATGGTGCGCAAGGGTGATACGGCGTTGCTCGCGGCCGTCGACCGGAGTCTCGCGCAGCTGTACGCGAGCGGCGAGATCAACGCGCTTTACGACAAGTGGTTCAAAACCGATGCGCTCACCATCAAGATGGGGCGCCTGACACGAGACAGCTTTGTTCGGCCGAACAAGCAGGCCGGCATCGCGATGGTGCTCGGCTATTCGATCTGAGTCGCCGTCCGATGTGCGCATCGACGGCAGGGCCATCGCACAGAGCTCGCATCGACTGCTTGATCGTCGGGGGGCCCTTTGTTCTTCGTGCGTTTTAGGGCGGTGCGCTTCACCCAGGAGTAGGAGTTCATGGTCGGAGGGTTCTGCATCCTGAACGGGGCCATGGCCTACGTTGCCGAGGTTAGCCGACGCGCCTCCCGTTGCGCGAGCGCTCTATGACTGAGTGCTTGCGCTACAACTCGGCCGCCGTGTCCATCTGTGAGTTTGGTGGGTACGCTGGCCGAGCCAATTGGGGGATTCAAGACGGGTTTGCCGGCTTTCAATTACCCACAATTCTGTGAGCGCGATCGGCGTCATGTCGGCCGAATGATCATGATGTCCGTTGATCGGCGAACAACGAGATATGGGTCGACAAGAACCGATGGCAACGCTCGCAGGATTCACCAATGCCGGCAAGACACTAAGTGTTGGATTCCGCCGATCTCTGACCCAACACTGTATCAGCCGCGTGCCCAGATACGCCTCCAACCGCGGGATGCGTCGGCTCATCGTGGCCGAAGACATGCGCAGCCGTCGCGCGGCCTCGGCGAAGCTGCCGCAGCGCGCAATCTGCACGAACATGGCGACTTCATTTAAGTCGAGCACAGAAGTTCCTTCCGCCAATGGCCGGGGGTCATCAGCGCCGTGATCGCAGCGCCGATGAGTCGCAGCCGGTGCCAACACCAGCGTCGACCCAACCTGCCCGTGTAATCCTGTGGATCTCCGGCAACCCGGCCCGCACCCATGTCGGCCTCTCGTCCAACGGACCGTGGTGCACTTCAAGGCCGGCCTCGGCGCACAAGACTAGGCCGGCTGCAATGTCCCAGGCCTGCACGCGATGCTGCAGGTGCCCATCGAGGCGGCCGAGCGCGCTGAAGGCCAGGCCCAGGGTGGTGCAACGGTAGGACTCGACCACCCACCCCGCCTCGCGCAGGCGGCGCGTCGTGGCCAGCGCGTCCTCGAGATCCAGGTCGGCGTCGCCGACCGAGGCCAGGTGCACGTCTCCGAACGGCCGCTGCGGCTGCGCTGCAAGCCCGTTGACGAACAGCCCGAAGCCGGCCTCGGCGCCGACGATCAGGTCCAGCGCCGGAAACGCGATCACACCGATGCTCGGCTTGCCGCCACGCACCAGCCCGAGCGACACGCCCCACAACGGCAGGCCGCGCAGGAAGTTGCTCGTGCCGTCGATCGGATCGATGAACCAGGTGGCATTCGCGCTGGGCCACCCGCCGCCCTCTTCGCCAATCACCGCATCGCCGAAGAATTCCAGCGCGAGCCGCGCGCGGATCAACTGCTCTACTTTTTCGTCGGCTGCCGACACGAAGTCCTGTGGCCCCTTGGCACGCATGCGCAGATTGCCGCGGTCGTTGAACGCTTCGAGCGCGCATGCGGCCGCGTCGGCCACGATGCGGTGCGCTCGCGCCAGTCCGTCGGGCATTCCTGCGCGAACCTGGCCCGGTTCGTTCGCCGCGGTCATCGCACGGCTCCCGCACCCTGGCGATGTTTGCTGCGTGCCAGGTAGGCCACCAGGTCCGGCACGACATCGGTCTGAATCGCACCCACGCCGATGTCGAGCAGGCGGCCCCAGACGGCATCGGCATCCTGCAGCGCATGCGTGTCATTGAAGTCCAGGCTGTGCGAGCAATCGATGGTGTTGACCCACAGGCGCGCGCCCTGGCGCCGTAGTTCGTCGCGGCCGGCCTCGAGGTCTGCAAGGTCGGCGAAGCCCACTTCGTACATCAGGCAGCCCAGCGGCTCGAGCCAGCGCAGGTCTTCGGCAAAACGGCCGGGGCGGGCCTGCATCATCGGCACGAAGGCGATGCGGCCGAAGAAGGGGCTGGCCCGGACCTGGTCCACGTGCCGCTGCTCGGTGATCGTGGCCTTGACGAACACCTGGTCGGCCATGCCCGCGGCAATGACGGCCTGCGCGACGTGGTCGGCCATCAGCGTGTCCTTGACGTCGATGTTGACCACCACGCGGTCGCGCGCCGCTTCGAGTGCGCTGGCCAGCGTGGGCAGGCGCTCGTGCGTCGGCACCAGCGCGCTGCCGCCGTCGCGGGGCTTGAGGCGGGCCCGGCGCACCTGGTCGAAATCGAGCGCGGCCACGGCGCCGCGGCCGGTCGTGGTGCGTTCCAGCGTCGGGTCATGCAGCAGCACCAGCACGTCGTCGCGCGTGGCGCGCACGTCGAGCTCGATGATGTCGGCGCCCTGCGCAATGGCGTCGTCGAGCGCGGAGATCGAGTTTTCGGGGAGCTCCCGCCAGGCCCCACGGTGCGCGGCCACGAGCACGCGGGGGTTCGAGGGGCCGATGAGTGCGGTGGTCGAGATGCAGGAGTCGTCGGTTGGCAAGAATGCGGAAACAGCCATTGCGGGTGATTGATGTTGAAAGAGAAGTGAACGAAAAGTGAGCGGCTCGCCGGCACGCTTTCAGACCTTGCCCATGCCCGCGGCCATCAGGTCGTCGCGCAGGATGCGCCCCGACAGCACGAACACGACCAGCACCGGCAGCAGAAGGATCAGCGCCACCACCGCGGCCAGCGGGAACTGCAGCGAATACGGGTCGAGGTGGTGGTACAGCAGCACGGGCAGCGTCTGTACCGCCGGCGCGCCGACGAGGAAAGTCTTGTCGAACTCCTCGAAGCTGCCGACGAAGGACAGCAGCGCGCCGGCCAGCAGCCCCGGCGTGCACAGCGGCAGCGCCACATGCCACACGGCGCGCAGCGGGCTCGCGCCGAGCGAGCGCGCGGCGTGGATCAACTCGTCGGGCAGGGTCTCGAAGCTGGCCACGAGCAGCCGGATCATCAGCGGCAGCGTGCCCACCATCTGCACCAGCACCACGCCGGGCACGGTGTAGGTTAGGCCCCATCCGAGAAACACCTGCCCCACGCCCACTGCAACGACGATGCCCGGCACGATCACCGGCGCCAGCACGAACACCTCGACCGCGCGCTTGCAGCGCAGCGGAAACTTGGCCATCGCCCAGGCCGTGGGCAGTGCCACGATCGCTGTGAGCGCAGTCACGAGCACGGCGACGGCGGTGCTGGTGATCGCCGCGCCCAACACGTCGCCATCGTCGAACACAGACCGCCAGAGGGCGCCGGTGTAGCTGCTGGGCAGCAGGTCCGGTGCGGGCCAGCGCCCGGCCACGCTCCACAGCACCAGCAGCAGCAAGGGCAGTCCCAGCGCCAGTGCGAGTGCCGCGAACAGGCCCGCCGACACCCAGATCCGGTCTTCGGGCTCGAAGCGCCGACGCGCCGGGGAGATCAACGCCGCCTCACTCATGGTCGTCCTTTCGGGCGCTGCCGCCCAGCAGCCGGGCAGCCCGCGCACTCAACGCGTAGTAGCCCAGCAGCACCGCGACCGCGAAGGCGCTGAGCAACATGCCGATGGCGTAGACCAGCGGCAGATGGCCGCTGCCGAACTCCGCGTACATGTGCACGGCCAGCGGGCGCGGAGAAGGCGGCCCCACCAGATCGGGAATGGCGAATGAGCCCATGGTGCCGATGAAAGTCAGCAGCACCGCGGCCGAGATGCCGGGCAGCGCCATCGGCAGCTCCACCCACAGCAGCGTGCGCCAGCGGCCTGCGCCCAACGTGCGCGCGGCGTGGCTCACCTCCTGCGGGATGGCGGCGAAGGCGCCGGTGATCACCAGGGTCATGAAAGGCAACTGCTTCCACACCGAGGTCAGGATGACGCCCACGCCCCAGGGGTCGCGCACCAGGCGAGGCAGCGCGAGGCCGAACGGCGCGGCCAGCCGGTCGAGGAAGCCGCCGCGTTCGGCCAGGGTCATGACGATCAGCGCGGCAATGATGCCCGGCACCGCCATCGGTATTTTGTAGAGCCCGTTGAACCATGCGCGCCCGCGAAAGTGGCGGCGCAGCAGCAGCGCCAGGCCGATCGAGAGGACGAGCGTCACCAGCAGCGGAGCGACGCCGTAGTAGATCGACACGAGGAGCCCGCTGCGCAGGGCCGGCCGAGTGAAGACCTGCGCATAGTGCTCGAGCGTGAAGCCGGCCAGTCCCTGATCGAGCCCCAGGCTGCCCGCCAGGCTCCACAGCAGCGGGCCGGCGAACAGCGCGCCAAGAAAGACCAGCCCGGGCAGCAGGCAGGCCCAGGCCAGCAGCCGGGCGCGGGTGTCCGCGGTGAACGCGCTCTTCATCACGGGCGGGCCCCGTGGCCCGGGTCTTCGCCCGCGCACTTCAATGCGTGCAGGCGCTCTGCGGCAGTGACGCTCACGCGCTGCCCCACGGGCAGCAATGCCGCGCCATCGCCGGCCGTGACGGTGACGCGCAGGCTCAGATCCGCGATACGCACCGTGTAGTTCAGCTGCGCTCCGGTGAAACTCGCGGCCGTGACCTCGCCGGCGCCTTCGGCATCGGGCACGACCCACAGGTCCTCGGGCCGCAGCGACACCAGCGCGGAGTCTGCGCCGTCGGCCAGGTCGTCGATGGCGGCGGACGCGCCCCAGGGCAGCATCACCCTGCAGTCCTTGCCGCGGCCCGTGACCGGCAGGCGCAGCAGGTGCGTGTGTCCAAGGAAGTGCGCCGTGAATGCGTCCACTGGCCGGCGGTACAGCGCGAGCGGGGTGCCGCTTTCGACGATGCGCCCGGCGTTCATCACCATGATGCGGTCCGACATCGCCATCGCCTCGGTCTGGTCGTGCGTGACGTACAGGCTGGTCGTGCCGACGCGCCGGTGCAGCGCGACCAACTCGTCGCGCAGGCTTTCGCGCAGCTTGGCGTCGAGGTTGGACAGCGGCTCGTCGAACAGCAGCAGTGCCGGCTGCATCACGATCGCGCGCGCCAGCGCCACGCGCTGCTGCTGCCCGCCCGAGAGCTGGCGCGGCATGCGATCCAGCAGGCCGTCGAGCCTGCAGATGGCCACGGCATGCTCGATGCGGCGGGCCTGCTCGGCCGGCGCGACCTTCTTCATGCGCAGGCCAAAGCCCAGGTTCTTGCGCACGCTCATGTGCGGGAACAGCGCATAGGTCTGGAACACCATGGCCACGTCGCGCTGCTCGGGTGGCAAGGTGTCGATGCGCCGCCCGCCGAGCCGGATCTCGCCGCCGCTGCCGCTCGCGATGCCCGCGACGATGCGCAGCAAGGTTGTCTTGCCGCAGCCCGAAGGTCCCAGCAGCGTGACGAACTCGCCATGCGGCACTTCGAGGTCGGTGGGCGCCAGCGCCACGGTCGAACCGTAGGATTTGTGAACGCCGCTCAGTGTCAGGGAGGCCATCGTTTGCCGCTTCAGGAAATGGAGGATGGAACAGGGGATGGCGTGCTCAGCGCTTCGCGAGCACCTTGTCCTCGAACGCGCGGATCAGCCCGCGCGTCACCAGCCAGTTGGCCGGCACGGAGCGCGTGCGCATCTGCGCGGCGGGCACCAGGTAGGGTGCCGTTGCGGCGCTCGCGACGGCCGCGGGGTCGACGTCGTTGCGCGGCGAACGCGAGGCGTGGTGCTCCAGCTTCCAGACCTGGAACTCGCGGTCGAACGCCATGTCGATGAACAGCAGCGCCGCGGCCGGATTCTTGGCATTGGCCGGCACGATCAGGCCGTCGCCGCTGGCGGCCATGCCGCTCTCGAGCAGCATGAGCCTGAAGCTGGACGGCAGTTGCCTGTCGCGCACGAACGCCAGGGACAGGTCTTCCCACGTCGTGCCGATCCATGCCTGCCGGTTGTTGAGCAGGTTCAGCGTGTCGGCGTTGCCGTTGGTCAGCTCTGCCACCTTGAGCAGTTGCGTGAGGTAAGCCCACAGCGGGTCCAGGCAGCGCGTGGTCGCGGCCCATTGCACGGCCTCGTCCTCGGTCATGCGCGCGCTCGCGAGCGTCTTGCGGCATGCCGGATCGCTGGCGAAGTGCAGCGCGGCCGCATACAGGAACCCGCTGCCGGAGCCGCCCTTGGCGGGCGAAGTGAGGGCGAATTTCCCGGGGGTTTTCTGCGCCCACGCCAGCAGCGACTCGAAGTTCGCGGGCACCTCGGCGGTGGGCAGCAGCGCGCTGTCGTAGCCCAGCGCGGTCTGGTTGAGATGCACCAGCGGCCATGCGCCGCCGGTGTCCACGCCGAAGATCGCACGCTTGTATTCGGCAGGAACCGCCGAGAGATTGGGCATGACATTGGCCAAGTCCAGCTGTGCGATCACGCCGGCGGAACGCAGCACCTCGAAGCTGTCGGTGCTCCCGGCGAAGTACACGTCCACCGGCGAAGGCGCACCGGCCTTGTGGACGGCCATCAGCTGCTGGTTGGCCTGCGCCTGGCGCACGTTGCGGTACTCGACCTTGATGCCGTAGCGCGCCTCGAAGCGCGGGATCAGGCCGAGCTTCCACACCGGATCGAAATTGCCCGCGAAGTTGTAGAGCATGAGCTTGCCTTCGCGCCGGGCCACGGGTTCGAGCACCTTGTAGAAGTTGTCGCGCGTCAGCGCGGCCGCATCGAAGTCGGCGTACTTCAGCGAAGCCTGTGCATGGGCGCCGAGCAGTGCGCCGACCAGCGCGACCGCCTGCAGGACAAGCAATGCGGTGGTGCGGAGCATCGAAGACATGGATATGGACATGGATACGGACCCGGGTTGCCGGCTATTCGGCACGGAAATTGACGTCGAAGACAACGAGCGCTTCCTCTGCACCTTCGGACTTGCAGGTGAAGCGGCGCACCGCGGCCTGAACCGCGCGCTGGTATTCGCGCGGGCCCGACAGCAGGTTCACGTCGAGCACGGCGTCGCCGCGCACGCGGAACTGCACCTTGACCGTGGCGGCCAGACCAACCCGCTCGAAGACGCCGGCCAGCCCGCTCTGCAGCGCGGCCTGGTAACCCGGGCACACCACGCCCACACTCGACGATGCCGCCCGGGCCGGCGTGGGGGATGGCACTGGTGCGGCCGGCGGCGATGGTGCCGGTGCAGGGGCTGGTTCGGGACTCTGCATCGCAACGACGGGAGGCGCCGGTGCCGGCACGGGAACAGGCGCGGGCGTTCGCACGACCTCGGGCCGCGGCGCGCGGGCCGGCTGCGGCGTTGGCGTCTTGCGGGCCTCGACGATCTTCTCGACCTTCGGCGGCTTCACCTCCTGGACGATGACGGCTTCCAGCGGCTTCCGGGCGACGGCCTCCACCGCCTTGCGCGCCAGCCCGGTGACCAGCGCATAGCCGATCAGCAGGTGTAGCCCCACCATCACCGCCAGGCCCGCGGGGCCGAAGCGGTTCGCTGGCTTGAAGTCCTTCACGCGGCCGAGGCTCGCAGCAGGCATGGTCGCGCTCATGGAGCCAGCGCCTGTGAGCTGACGATGCCGATCCGGGTCAGGCCGGTGCGCTGCGCCGCGGCCAGCACGGCAGCGACCACCTCGTATTTCGCCTTGCGGTCCGGCCGCAGGTACACCGGCGGCTGATCGGGCCGCGCGACGAGCTGTTCCATGCGGCGCACGAGCTCGGCCCGGTCGGCCAGCGGCTCGCCGTTCCACGCCACCACGCCGGCGGCGCTGACGTCGACGTGCAGCACTTCGGGCCTGGGTTCACTGGGCGGCGCACTGACCGTGGGCATGTTCAGATTGACCGCGTGCAACTGGACCGGGATGGTGATGATCAGCATGATCAACAGCACCAGCATCACGTCGATCAAGGGCGTGGTGTTGATGTCCGCGACCGGCGCGTCTGCCGCAGCGCAGTGGCGTGGGGTTTTCCTGTTCTTGCGCATGGTTCAGTCGTTGGCCGGAGGTTCGGTGATGAAGCCCACCTTGGCAATGCCGGCGCTCTGGCAGGCGTCGATGACCCGGCCCACGGGCTCGTAGTCGCTCGCGCCGTCGCCGCGGATCTGCACTTCGGGCTGCGGGTTCATCGCGGCCACTGCGCGCAGCCGCCCGGCCAGCGCCGCGTCGTCGGGCAGGCGGCTGTCGAGCCAGTAGATGTCACCGCGGGCGTCCACCGAAATCACGACGTCCTCCGCCTTGCTCACGCGCACTTCGTTGCGCTCCTTGGGCAGATCCACCGGCACCGCATGGTTCGCAACCGGGATCGTAATCAGGAAGATGATCAGCAGCACCAACATCACGTCCACCAGCGGTGTGGTGTTGATCGCCGAGACGACCTGGTCTTCGTCGCCATCGGCAGCGGGGATGTTCATGGCCATCGCGTTGCTCCGGTCTCAAAGACGCGTCATGCGGCCTGCCTTGGGGGCGATACGAGCTGCGTCGTGTACAGAAGCAGCGCCGCGTGCAGTTCGCCGCCGAAGTCGCGCACCTCGTCCATCACGCCGACATTGCGGCGCAGCAGCCAGTTGTAGCCCAGGACCGCGGGCACCGCGACGGCCAGGCCGATGGCGGTCATGATCAGCGCCTCGCCCACCGGACCGGCGACCTTGTCGATGCTGGCCTGCCCCGCCACACCGATGGCGGTGAGCGCATGGTAGATGCCCCAGACCGTGCCGAACAGCCCGATGAAGGGCGAGGTGGACCCCACCGTCGCGAGGAACGACATGCCGTTGCCCAGGCGCCGCTGCACGCGCTCGGTGGCGCGGTGGATGGACAGCTCCACCCAGTCGCAGAAGTCGACCTTGGCCTGCAGCCCCGCATGCTTGCGGGTGGCGTTCAGGCCTGCATCTGCAATGAAGCGAAAGGGGCTGCCGTCGGCCAGCTTTTCGACGCCCTCTTCGGTGCTGTGGGCACTCCAGAATTCACGCCCTGCGTTGGCCGCCTGGCGCTTCATCTTGCCCTGCTCGAGCAGCTTGGTCACGATGAGGTACCAGGTGCCCATGCTCATGATCGCCAGGATCACGAGCACCGTCCGGGCCACCAGGTCGCCCTGGCTCCACAGCGCGTCGAAGCCGTAGGGGTTGCCGACGGTGGCCGGGGTTGCAGCGAAGGCTTGCGAGCCAAGGCACATGCCGCATGCAGCAAGGGTGGCGAAGCGGTGCAGCGCGTGCCGCGCACGCTCGGGAAGTCGGCGTTGTTTCTTCATGGGTTGGAGCGAATGGGTTGAGTGGTCAAAGTGCGGGCCATGCGTTGCGCCGTCAGAGCGCATAGGTCATGCCGAACCAGTACGACTTGCCGTTGTCGATCTCCTGGTTGAGCAGGGATTGCCCCGGACCCGTCACGCGGCGCAGCTTCGCGCCGGTGAGGTTCTTCGCCTGCAGGGCGAAGGACAACGCCTTGCTGTACTGGTAGCGCACCTGCATGTCGACCGTCTTGATCGCGGCGTAGTAGATGTCCAGTGCCGAGTTGGTGGTCGACAGGGAGGTCAGGGTCTTGCCGGTGTAGTTGTAGGCGACCTGCCCGCTCCATGCGCCGCGACCCCACAACAGGGCCAGGTTGGCCATGCGCGTGGGCGAATCCTGCATCTGGGGCATGGCGCGGCTGGTGCCGTTGCTCATGCGCACGCTCGCGGGCTTCTGGTTCATGAACGTGAAGTTCGCGGCCCCCCCGAAAGCGTTGAAAGGCGCCGGCAGGAAGTCGAAGTGCACATCGGTCGCGCCGAGCTCCAGGCCGTTGACCTTGGCCGTCCCGACGTTGGAGGCCTGCGTCAGATTCTGCGTGTAGCTGGCGCCACCGATCATCAGGTTGTTGGTCGAGGTCAGGCGTGCGATTTCGTTGGAGATGTTCTTGTCGAACAGTGCCACCGACACCATCGAATCGAGCGAAGGATGCCACTCGAGCGAAGCGTCGAGGTTGCGGGACTTGCGCGGCTGCAGGTCCGGGTTGGCCTGGGTCGTGGTGATGATGTTGCCGGCGACGGAGCTGGAGTTCTGCCCCAGGTCCGAGTAGATCGGACGCGCCAGCGAACGGCCCAGGCCGGTGCGCAGGCGCAGGTCGGGCTGGATGTCCCAGCTCAGGTTCACCGAAGGCAGCATGTCGGTGCGGCTGGACGATTGCGATGTCTGCCCGTAGGTGGTGGACTGGTTCAGCGGCGTGGGCATCCAGGTTTCGATGCGCGTGGCGGCATGCTCGACGCGGGCGCCGGCGGTCGCGGTGAAGTTCTCCAGCTGATAGGCCGCCATGCCGTAGGCGGCGCTGATGCGCTCGGAAACATCGAAGTCCTGCGACGTGCTGCGCGCCACCTGATCAGGGGACAGCGTGTAGCGGCCCGGATGGGCAATGAAGTAGGCCTGGGCAAGCGTCGGATCCACCAGCAGCAGCGAGCGCCCGTTGCTGTCGTAGGGAACCACCATCGCACTGCTGGCGCCGACCTGCGCCAGCGTGATCGGCCGGCCGGTGGCGGGGTTGAAACGCTGCTCGTCGAAGTTGTAGTTCTTCGTCAGGTCCCGCAGCTGGAAGCCGGTCTTGAAGCCCCACCCCTGCGCGCCGTCCTCCAGGTTGTGGCTGAGGTTGACCTTGAGCGTGTGCTGGTGCGTGGTCGACTGCTCGACCTGCGAGGTGTTTTCCGTCAGGTTGTAGCGGCTCGTGTCATAGAGGGCGCTGCCGTTCCTGGGCGTGAAGACCGGCACGGCTCCGGGCACCAGCGTGTAGTCGTAGCCCAACGCCGTGCTGTTGCCGGTCGCGAAGGTGTGCAGCTTGGAGTCCTGCCGATAGCTGCCGCTGGCTTGGTTGTACGTCACGTCGATCAGGCCGCGGTCCCAGGGCTGGTATTCGACCCCGGCCTCGACATAGCGCAGCTGGCGGTTCTGGTCGAACTTGGCGTAGTCGGTCTGCGACTGGCCACTCGCGGCGCTGCCGGTCAGGCCGTTGACCGTCACGGGCGAAGAGGCGGTGGTGGTGTTCTGCAGCCACTGCGCGCGACGGTCTTCGTCGTTCAGGTGCTGGAACCAGCCGCCTGTCAGGTGCGCGCGGAAGTTGCTGTGGTTGTCGTATTCGAGCTTGCCGAACAGGCTCTTGCGCTCGCGGATGTTGTCGTAGGTCAGCCAGCGCAGGCGGTCGGGGAAGGCAATGGCATTGCTGACGTCCGCGGTGGCGGGGTTGAGCTTGGCCGCGTTGGTCTGCGCGCCGCCCTTGGGGTAGAAGCTGTAGCTGTCGATCGCGGTGTTCAATGACGACGAGACCCGCCGGAAATAGCTGCCCGACAGCAGCGCACCGAATTCGTTGTGCTCGCCGAAGGTGGTACTCATCGTGCCTTCGAGTTGTCCGGAAGGCGATGATCCGTCGAGGCGCCGGTGATTGGTCCAGTCCGACAGATCGGTACGCAGCGAAAAGTGCTGCCCGGGATTGTCGAATGCGCTGCGCGTGCGCAGGTTCGTCAGGCCGCCGATGGCGTTGCCTTCCATCTCCGGCGTGAAGGTCTTGTAGACCGACACCTGGCTGGCCAGCGACGCAGGAATGACGTCCAGCGAAACGACGCGGCGCGTGGTTTCCGTCGCGGGCAGTGCGATGCCGTCGATCGTGACGCTGTTGTAGTCGGGGTTGAAGCCGCGCAGCGTCATGAATTGCGCCTCGCCGCGGCCGTTGTTGACGATCATCGACACGCCGGGCACGCGCTGCAGCGCCTCGCCCAGGCCAAAATCGGGAATCGAGCCGACCTCGTCGGAAGACACGCCGTCCGACACGACGCGCTCGGCGCGCTTCTCCGCGATCGCCTTCTTCGCCGACAGGGCGCGCCCCGTGATGACCACGGGCGCCAGTTCCGTGGCAGGGGCGGAGGGCTCCGCGGACGACACCGGCGAGGGAGCAGGCTGTGCCTGCGCCCAGGCCTGGGTTACGGAAAGCGGCAGGACGCCCAGGACGAAAGGGGCGCTCAGCAGTGCGGCCCGGCTGAACAATGCTTGCATGAAGGCTCCAGATGAATAAGGGGTTCGTGAGAAGGGCGCGCATCGCCCTGACAACGGTCACGACTCTATTTATTCACTGTGACTGAATTATTAAAAAGAGCACTGATGCTGTAAGAAAAAGAGAATGCGCAGTCTTTTTCTTATTTATGTCACCTTCATGTATATAAACTCGCCGCATGGAAGATGACTTGCACCGCCCCGACACGGGCACGCCGCCACCGGCGTTCTGGCGTACGCCGGCCGACCCCGTGGTGGCCAGCCCCAACGAGCGGGAGCTGCTCGATCTGGTCCGTCGCCAGGGGCGGATGTCCCGCGCAGACCTCGTGCGTGCCACCGGCCTGACGGCGCAGTCGGTGATGCGGCTGGTCGACGAGTTGCGCGACCGCGGCTTGCTTCACCTTGGTGAGACCTTGCCGCGTGAAGGCCGGGGCAAGCCCAGCCAGGCGGTCGAACTGGTGCCCGGCCACGCCTGCACGATCGGCTTTTCGATCACCACGGACAGCGTCAGCTCGGCCATCGTCGACTTCGCGGGCAATGTGCTCGGGCAAAAACACGAGCAGACCCCGAACCTCGATCGCAGCAAGCTGGTCGCGGTGCTGCGCCAGCACACGCAGACGCTGCTGCACACGCACAAGGTCTTGCCGGAGCGGCTGTTCGGCCTGGGCGTGGGCATCACCGGCTTCTTCGTGGGCGAAGGCCGCCGGGTGAACTCCCCCTCGCCGCTGGACGATCTCGCGCTGGTCGATCTGGACGAGCTGCTCACCCGGGAGCTGGGCCATCCCGTGTGGCTGGACAACGACGGCACCGTGGCCGCCGTCGGAGAGAGCATGCTGGGCGTGGGGCGCTGGGCGCGCAACTTCGTCTATCTGTACTTCAGCCTGGGCCTGGGGGGCGGCCTGATCGTCAATGGCCGATGCGTCCGGGGCGCCCATGGCAACGCAGGCGAAGTCGCCGGCATGCTGTCGATACCGGGCATCGAGGCACCCACGCTGGAACTGCTGCGCGAAATGCTGGCCTCGGACGGCCTGGCCTTCGCGGACATCGGCGCGATGCTGGCGCAGTTCAACCCCCACTGGCCGGCCTGCGACCGATGGCTGGAGCGTGCGCGTCCCGCGATGTCGCTGATCGTCTCGGCCATCGTCGCGTTGCTCGACCCCGACGCCATCGTCTACGGCGGGCGCCTGCCGCGGGCGCTGGCCGAACGCCTGATCGCCGGCTCGACCATCGACAACAAGCCCCGGCGCGGGCGCAAGCGGCCCGAACCACGCCTCGTGCCGGCCGAGGCCCCCAGCGATGCCACGGCCATCGGCGCGGCCGCACTGCCGTTCAAGGAGCACTTCTTCCTGTGATTGCGTGATCGGCGTGCGTGAACCTCCTTCGCCCTTAATAATTCAGTCACAGTGATTAAATAGACTGGCGGCGGTTCGGTGTCTTGGCGGCTTGCCCCACCGCTCTCGCACTCATTCGAAGGATCACTGTCATGTCTCCATTGCCGGTCCACCCTGCGGGCAAGGTTCGCGCCGCGCTGTTTCTCGCTTCGGCGCTGCTGTTCGGCGCAAGCTCGCACGGCGCTGCGCTTCTGGCCTGCGGCAGCGATGCGGTTCGCAAGTACGAAGTCGACGGCGATCGTTCGACCGTGACATGGTCATGGTCCGCACGAACCGACGGCAACATGCCCGAGGCCTACAAATCGGGGCTGTTCGACAAGATCGATGAATGCAAGCCTGTTCTCGACGCCAGTGCGGTCCTGGTCACGGCATCGACGGGCGGTGTTGCACTGGTCGACCTGCAGACCGGCCATGCCACGTTCTGGGCACAGGTGGCCATGGCGCATTCCGCCGAGATGCTGCCGGGCCATCGCATCGCCGTGGCTGCATCCCTCGCACCGCAGGGCAACCGCATCGAGATCTATGACGCGAACCTGCCGGGCCGCATGCTCCATGCCACCGAGCTGTACTCGGGCCATGGCGTCGTGTGGGACGAGCGCCGATCCCTGCTCTATGCCCTGGGCCACGAGGCCGTCAGGGCGTACAAGCTGGCGGACTGGGACCCCCCGACGCCGCGGCTGGCATTGGTGGCGTCCTGGCCGCTGCCGGGCAAGGCGGATGGACACGACCTCGCCCGTCTCCCGGGCGACCGCGAACTGGTCCTGAGCACCGACGACGGCGTCTGGCAGTTCGACCCCGATACCGGCGTCTACGCGGCCTATGCGCCGCTGGCCGGCCGGCGCAACATCAAGGCCGTCAGCGTCGAAGCGCGCACCGGCCGCATCGCCTTTCAGCAGCCCGAGGAGCGCTGGTGGTCCCACCACATCCGGCTGCTCGCGCCCGAAGGCGCCATCGCCGTGCCGGACATCCGGCTCTACAAGGTGCGCTGGCTCCCTGACCACCAGGCGCCATGACGGCACCGGCCTCGCAGAAAGTTCTTTGCCCAGTCCGATTTAATAATTCAGTCACAGTGAATTATTAGGATGCGCCAGGGCCCTACTCCAACACCTTCAATCCCTCCCTCCACCATGCAACACCACAGCCTTCGAAAACTGAACCCGGCGAAGACCTTCGCTCTCGCGCTGCTGGCGGCCGCCTGCGCGGCGCCTCAATTCGCCTTCGCGTCCTGCGGCAACACGACGACCAAGATGCGGGAAATTCTCGGCACCAGCTATACCGCCGACACGCTCGTGCTGGCACACCGTGGGCTCTGGGGAAAGTACGCAGGCATCCCTTCCCTGCCCGAAAACTCCAGAGGGTCCCTGTCTCAGGCCGACCTCAAATGCATGGATGGCGTCGAGTTGGACGTCAAGGTGACAAAGGACGGCGTACCCATCCTGATGCACGACTTCAATCTCGGCAGGACAACCAACGTGTATGCCGTCATGGGGGGATCCAAGTACAACCCCATGACCAATCAGGGGCAGAACCCCGCGGTGAGCACCGTAGCCTGGAGCACGATCGAGCGGCTCGGTTTGCTCACACCCGATCGAAGCGTCGCCACCGGCTACCACCCGCCGCGCCTCGACCAACTCTTCGATTACTGGAAGAGCCAGGGCATGACCGTCCCGATGGTCTTCGACACAAAGACGGCCGATGCCGTCAGAGCGGTCCACACGATCGCACTGCAAAAGTTCGGCCGCCCGGACGACGTGGTTGCCGTCAAGGTGAACGCGACGTTGTTCCCTACACCGTCGGCGTTCATTGGCAATGCCAAGTACATCACGGCGATCCCCGTGTTCACCACGAACATGCTGTCCAAGATCGACGTGCCGAGCAGCAGAGCTGCCTGGCAGGGGTACGTCAACACCCTGGAAATCAACGTGAAGCAGGATGGCGGCCTGCTCCAGGGGCAGATGGATACGGCCAAGAGGGCCGGCAAACGCGTGGGCGTATTCCATGCGATCCCGGACGGTCCCGTGTCCGGACAGTTCTACCAAAACACGGGGCAATGCTGCTACCGGCTCTCTGACCTCTTCTTCTCATACTCGGGCGGGAAGGACACAGCCGATCACCGCGGAGACCAGGGCTACCTCCTCTATCAGGGCTTTGGGCTCATCACCACCGACGACCCCGTGGGCGTGAACCGCTTTCTCGGGGATCACGGCAAACGTGTCTCGCACGTCCATTGAATGGCCCTGAGGCCACGCTCCCGGAGACTGCCCCATGGCAAGTGTTGAACGCGCGCGGTGTCTGTTTGCCGCACTGGTACTGGCCGCGGCAAGCTTGGGCCTTCATTCGAGGGCCTGTGCCGCGGAGCCCGCGACGGCGCGCGCAGACAGCGCAGCCATTCGCGAATCCGAAATCAAGCGCCAGTTCGAGGCACAACCGTGGGTGTACGACGAGTACCGCTTGAGCCACATCTTCATCGCGGCGCAAACCGCCGACGCGAAGGCAAGACCCAAAACGCAGCGGTCTGAATCCCAGGCACTGACGCGGGCCCGGATGCTCAAGCGCAAGCTCGACGCGGGAGCGGACTTCGCGAGCCTGGCGCGCGTCGCGTCCGACGACGCCGCGACCGTGCCGTTGGGCGGCGAGCTGTCGTCGATCTTTGGCCTCTATCTGGCCGACGAATTCGTCGTCGCGGTCCGCACGCTGACTGTCGGCGAAGTGTCGAAGCCAGTCCGGGGGGCGAGCGGATACCACCTCATCAAGCTGGAAGAAAAGCACGCCGCCACGCTCGAAACGGCCAGAGGGCTGATCGAGCTTCAATTGCGAGGCGAGGCTCTGCCTCGTTCTCCGGCGGATTGAGTCGAACGTCATGCGCCATCGTGCAAAGCTGAAAGCAACGGTCGTGGCTGTGATCGCTGTGTCGGCGGCTGTCGCAGTGTTCATCGCTTGCCAGGACACGCCGGAACAGCCGAGCGTCGGTGAGCGAAGCGCGCCCGTCGATTCGGCGGCGAGGCGCTATGCGGACGAAGTGAATCGACGCTCGTTGGTGGCAGCAATGACCATGCCGATTCAACCGCCATCGAGTCCGGCGACTGTCGATGTCCAACGAAGCTATGAGGCCGCCGTGCTGTACGCCAATTGCGAGCAGCAGGCGAAAGAAGCCGCGCCAGACACAAGCTCGCCCGACGAGGCCTACGACATCGACCCGAGCGGCGCGCTTGCGGCGCATTTGATGCAAGAGGCCAATGCAAGGAACGCCGAATGCCGGAAGGTCGGCCCCAGCGAATATCGCCAGGTCGATCAACTGTTGCGAACTGCTGCGTCGAATGGAAACCTGGACGCACAGGGGCTCCTGCTGCGCAGACGTGGCGAGGCCCTGCTGAATGGCGCACTCCGGGATCGCGGGCTAGGTGAAGAGCCGGAATTCATCCCCGTCGACGAGAGCGAAGCCAAGACCATCATCTCGGAACTGGAGACGCTGGCGCTCCAGGGGCACCAGGAATCAATGACGGCGCTTGACCAGTTGCTGTCCTCGCCGCTGCCGCCCTTTTCCGACCCGGTGCAGGCGGCGGCATGGCGACTGGTGTCATACCAGCTGCCCAGTGTGCCGTTCCCATCCGATGAGCACTTAGCTGGCAGTGTCGAAGTCCTCGACGACATGGACGAAACCACCAGGCAACGCGTGCTGGCGGTATCGAAGTCACTCTTCGAGCACTGTTGCACTCGATGACACGCTGCCGCCAACCCTGCAAGCCTGGGTATGAAGAGCGACAGCGGTCGGCACCGAGGCGGTTCCTGAGCGGTTTTTCTCCCCGGTTGCTGGTACCTTCGATCTCCATGCCGAGTTCAAGGTATGGCTCTCGGGGACGGCCGCTCCTATCCGGAAGCAATCCGACAGGAAGTTCAGCATCTGCGAGATGCAGAGCGTGCTGACGAGCTACGTGCTCAGATGAGTTGAACGTCGGGTGCTGGCGGAGTGTCCGGTCGGCGCGCCTGCGCTATCTCATGGTTCCCAAATCCCGGACGTCAGCTCGCAGAGATGCCCGATCACCGCGAGCCAGTGGCAGGTTGATGGTATCTCCCTTGCGCCAGCCGAGGCCTGAGCCGCAAGCACATCTTCGTCCACGGGATGAAGGTCGAACAAGCGCTGCAAAGCAGCCATCTCCTTCACCGCCTGCGACCGCCACAACGTCTTGCCCCGGTATGCCAACACCCACGGCAAATCATCCGACACATAGCCCGCCAAAAACTCCGCATGTTCCTCGAGGTCAAGCCACAGCCAGACCCCGATGGCTCTCGCATCGGCAGCCACCTGCTCGTACCGCGGTTTGAAGTCGCGACACTTCTGACACCAGCTCTCGGCGCTGAGAACGACGACGAGCAGCGCCGTTGGGCCGCGCAGCGCGTTCGCAATGGCCGCGGCGTCCCGCCACGGGTCTAGCAGCTTCGTACTCATGGCGAAGTCCACTCACCGTCAGGCACGCGACGAAAACCGATGCGCATTGGCGACGAATGGCGCCTGTCCGCATCAACGCCAATTACGCAACCCCTTGCAGTTCGGCTTCGATCAGTTGACCGGCAAAGTCTGCATCGAGCACGCGCCCCAACAGCAACCTCCGCCCCGTGGGCCACGCCGTGGCACTCGCCCTTACGGCCTCCACGTCGGGCCATGGCAGGCCGTCGTCATCGTCGAGCCCCGCGTCGGCGATGCCTTTGCTCGCGGTGGCCTCGGCGTCGCGGGCAGGCAGCGGCACTCCGGTCAGCGCTTGCCACACCCAGCCGGCATGGCGCGTGCTCTCGGACTCGGCCAGCGGCGAGGTGCAGCGCTTGCAAGAGGCATTGAAGATCGCGCTGCTCACCGTCGAGAAGCTCAAGGTCGAAGTGGCGTACTTGCGTCGCATGAAGTACGGTCGCTCCAGCGAGCAACTCGAGCACGCCCAGCTTGAACTTGTGGGCGGCCAGATCGCGCAGCCAGCATTGAACCCGACGCAGGCCGAGGGCGCCGGCGCCGAAGACGGCGAGCACCATTCCAACATCACGTCCATCGAGCAGGGTCGCAAGAAGCGTCGGGCACGAGAGCGCACCGGAACGCGTGATCTGCCAGCGCATCTACCGCGGTGCACCGTGGTGCACACGCCGCACAGCGGTTGCGACTGCGAGGCCTGCGGCTGCGGCCTTCGCGAGATCGGCCAGGACGTCTCGGAGGTACTCGACTACGAGCCGGGCAGCTTCCATGTCGTGCGACACGTTCGCCCCAAGCTCGCCCGCACGCGCTGCTGCACGATCACCCAGGCGCCAGCGCCGAGCCGCCCCATCGATCGCTGCATGGCCGGCACCGGCTTGCTCGCGCACGTGCTGGTGAGCAAGTATTGCGATCACACACCCTTGTATCGGCTGTGCCAGATCTACGCCCGTGAGGGCGTGGAGCTGCAGCGCTCGACCCTGGCCGACTGGGTGGCCCAAGCGGCACGCCTGCTGAGCCCGCTGGCCGAAGCCATTGGCCACCACGTGTTGGCGGCCGACAAGATCCACGGCGACGACACGCCGATCCGCGTGCTCGGCGGCGCGGGTGCCAAGGCTCGCACCTGACGCCTGTGGGTGTACGTAAGGGACGACCGACCCGGCGGTGACACAGCGCCCCCGGCGGTGTGGTTCCAATACTCGGCGAACCGCAAGGGCGAAACATCCGGTACGCCACCTGCGGCACTTCAGGGGAATCCTGCAAGCTGATGCCTTCGCTGGCTACCACCCGTTTACGAAGAAGGCCGGGTGATCGAGGCGGCTTGCTGGAGCCAACAATGCCTCCTGATGCTTGAGATGCACCGCGCCAGGAACTGATCCATAGTGCGGTGGGTCCTCACCACTTCATGCGCAGCCCGATGGAGCCCTGCACGGAAGTCTTCACATCCGTCGCGCCGCCCGAGGCCCACAGCTTGCCGACTTCGCCGTAGACGCTGGTCGTCTCATTCAGCGCCAGGGTGAGGCCGCCGGCCAGTTCGCTGACGGTAGAGCCGCTGCGGCCCGTGATGTCGGTCGTGGCGGCAGGTCCGATGAAGCGGGCGACGTCGGCGCCGCCACTCGCCTTGTAGATGTTGAAGCGGCCGTACGGCTGCAGCGTGCCGAGGCTCGTGGAGATCTCGCCCTTCACGCGCACGCCGACGCGCGCGATCCAGCCATCGTCGCTGTCCTGCCGCACGCTCGCACCGGAGATCGCGATGTCGTCCAGGCTGAGGTGCTGGTGAATCAGCTGCAATTGCGGCTCGATCTTCCAGCCGCTCTCGCCCATGGCGAAGGCCTGGCCCACTTCGATGGATGCCGTCAGGCTGTCGCCCTTGCCCGAGCTGCGCTGAGTGGACAGGGGTTCGACGGTGTAACGGTGCCGCCCGGCCTGCAGCACGGCGTCGGCGTAGAAGCCCGAATCGGCGGTCCAGGTGCCGTAGGCGCCCAGGTACTGGCTGCGCAGGTCGTTGGAGCCAACGGCCAGGTTGGCGATACCGCTGGCAAAGCCGCTGACCCTGACGCGGCCGTCGAGCTGGCCGACGTAGACGCCGGCACGCCAGTTCGATGTGGCAAACAGATCGGTGCCGGCCTGGAAGCCCTTGACGTTGCCCTTGCTGTGCGGGTCGACGGTGCCTTGCTGGCGGATGTCGATGTCGGTGGCGATCACGCGGCCCCAGGCGCGGCGTTCGGTGTCGGTCGATGCGGCGGCGCCTGCCTTGACATCGTCGTCGCCGATGCGTTGGTGCAGGTTGCCGATCATGGCCAGGTCCGCCTGGCGCACCTGGCTGGGCAGCGCGGAGAGCAACGGGACTTCGGCACGGTAGGCCGGCACTTGCACGGCGCTCGTGCCGGTACCGCCCGTTGCCGTGGTGGTCGATCGCAGGTACCAGTTCTCGCCGGCGCCGCTCGCATCGGCGGCATACAGGCGGTACTCGTAGGCGCCCGCATCCACGTGGCCGCCCGCGAGCGTGAACGCATCCTTGGTGGTCTGCGCGGTGGTGGTGGCGCCGTTGAGCGCCGAGACCACCTCGATGCCGTTGCCCGTGGTCAGCGCGCCCAGGCCACCGAGTTGGGTGATCTGCACGCTGGTCCTGCCGCTGGCCGAGGCGCTCGCACCGTTGAGCACCAGCCGGTCGCTCACGCTGGTGCTGTCGCCCAGGAAGGTGCCCAGCCGCAGCACGCCGTTGTTGCCGACATAGGCGCCGTTGACGGTGAGGGTGGTGCCTGGTGCGGTGCCTACCAATGTGACAGTGCCACTGTTGGCGAGCGAGGCAACCGTCTGGCTGAAGCCTGCAAGGTCGAGCGTGGCGCCGCTTTGCACGGTGTGCGCCGAGGCCGCGCTGAAGGTGCCGGTGGCGCCGGCCTTCAGGGTGCCTTCGGCCACATCGGTCGCGCCGGTATAGCTGTTGGAGCCCGAGAGCGTGAGGGTGCCGCTGCCGATCTTGGTGATGAAGCCGCCGCCGGTGATGTTGCCACTGAGCGTGGCGCTGAAGCTGCCGGTGTCGATCACCGGGTCGTTGTTGCCGGTCAGCACCACGGCGTTGGCGAGGTTCAGGCCGTCCGCGGCGAAACCGAGCGTGGTGCCGTCGTCCATCGCCAGCGTGCCGGTGCCCAGCGCCAGGTTGTTGCCGACGTTCAGCCGGCCTTGCTTGAGCGCGGTGCCGCCGTCATAGCTGTTGGCCGCGGTGAGCGTCGTGGTGCCTGCGCCTTCTTTGACGAGCGAGCCGGTGCCGCTGATCGTGCCCGACAGCGTGAGCGCGTCCGAGCGGTTGATGAGCAGCGTCGCGTTGTCGACGATGTTGCCTTTCACCGAGCCGCTGGTGCCGCCGTTGCCCAGTTGCAGTACACCGGCGCTGATCGTGGTGGTGCCGGTGAAGGCCTGATCCTGTGTCAGTGTGAGCATGCCCGCGCCGGTCTTTTCGATGCCACCCGTGCCGCTCACCAAGCCGGCGTAGGTTGCGTTGTCAGGCTGGGCGAAACGCACGAGCCCGTTGTCGGTGATCGCCGCCGGCGCGAATTGCGCGCTGCTCTGCAACACACCGCCCGAGCCGACGGTCATGCTGCCCGTGTAGGCGCTGTTGTTGGCACCAAGGATCAGCGTGCCGCCATTGACCGTCGTGCTCGTGATGCCTGCGGGTGCCAGCGCCACATTGAAGTTCCAGGTGCCGCTGTTGTTGACCAGCGTTTCGAAACCGGTGAGAGACAGCGGCGCGAAGGTGTCGGTCGCGTTGTTGTCGCTGTTGAGCGTGAGCAGGTCGGCACCCGCACCGCCGCTGATGTTGCCAGTGATCGAGGCGCCCGTGTACCAGCGCAGCGCATCGCCGCCGCCTGCGAAGGCGAGCGAGCCGGTGAGACTGCCCTTGTTGGTGAAGTCGACGGCCATCGTGCCGCTGGCGCCGATGACGGTCGTCGTGGTCGAGCTCGTACCGGCGCCCGCGATGATCGCGCCGGTGTTCAGGACGGTGTTGGCACCGCTGTTCGCCTGGAACCAGATCGCCGTGTGCGCAGAACTGATGGTGCCGTTGTTGGTGATGGTGTTTCCGCTGCCCACGGGATTGATGGCCTCGGAATTGGTGCCCGCGCCGCTGGCGCTGACAGTCCCTCCCGCCTCGATGGTGATCGTGCTGTTGCTGTTGACCTCGATCGTGTTCGCACCGATGCCTGCATAGGGCGACGCGCCGCCGCTGGCGGCGTTGTTCTGGACCGTGGCCCCGCTCTGGACGACGATGCTGGCCGTGTCGCCGACGCTGATGCCCGAACTGTTACCTGTGCTGATTGTCGTGCCCGACGTGACCAGTACAGCCGTGCCTGCCGGAGTTGCCAGTCCGGTGCCCACTGTTGCGGTCTGGTCGGTGCCCGTGCAGTTGATCGCATTGGCATTCGTGTCGGTCGTGCATGCGGCAGAAGCGGGCAATGAAGCCGCCGCCACCACAGCGGCCACGAACAGCGTCACGCCCCGTGTGGCCCCGGTTGATCTTGCGTGTCCGCGCCCGAGTTCGGAAGCGACGGTCCAAAGAGCGAGTGCGTCGTTCCAGATGACGCGGAATATCTTATTCATTACTTGAGTCCTGGTAGTCAATAGCGAATGGCGCACTGGAATGAACTGTGTGCGCGGCACAGGTGTGGCCGGGCTGTGTGCCTTCCTGACCGGGGCGGACTCTAATGCAACCAATTGCAAGTTCGTACAACACAACTCGACAGATTTCCAGTGGATTTGGGATTTCGCCTATGAGTGCGAAATCGTTCACATTTGTTTGCTTTTATTGGCCCGCAAAAATGGAATTCATCCACTCATAATTCGAGGCAATCGAGGCTCCCCGCAACGCGCTTGCCTCCAAGCGGGGGATTATTGGATTTCGCCGATCTCTGATCCTAGGGAAGGTCTGATCAAGTCGTAAATTGGCTTGATGGCGAGCGCGTGTGCTTGTCGTTGCGCTCGCAAGCTCGTCTCACCGAGCATCCCCATGCGTTTGAGAGGCCCTTGCGGC
>NZ_JBPJZL010000025.1:0-46300 GCF_051216835.1 Variovorax multivorans | reverse complement strand
GGCCGCAAGGGCCTCTCAAACGCATGGGGATGCTCGGTGAGACGAGCTTGCGAGCGCAACGACAAGCACACGCGCTCGCCATCAAGCCAATTTACGACTTGATCAGACCTTCCCTAGGCGTCGATCTGCAACTCCTGACCAACTGGGAGAAGACATTGCTGGTTGACGCCCTCAAAGAGTTCTATGGTCTGCCAGAGCTCCTTGCCCAGTTGGAACTGGCGCGAAGCTCGTACTTCTACCATCGAGCCCGTGTGAAGGTGGTGGGCAAGTACCTCGCTGTGCGTCGCAACATCACCGACATCTTCGAGATGAACCACCGCTGTTACGGCTACTGCAGGCTTCGCTGACAAGGCAGTGCGTCACCGAAGGTTGTGCAGCGGTTGATGAAACAGGAGAGTCTGGTCGTCTCCCAGCCAAAGCGGCGTCGGTACGGCTCATATCTGGGGGAGATCAGTCCAGCGCCCGAGAACCTCATCAATCGCGACTTCCACGCCGCAGCGCCGAACGAGAAGTGGCTCACCGACATCACCGAGTTCCAGATCCCGGCCGGCAAGGTATACCTATCGTCCATCATCGACTGCTTCGATGGCTTGGTCATCAACTGGTCAGTCGGGACGCATCCAGATGCTGAGCTCGTCAACAGGATGCTGGATGCGGCCATCGAGACGGTGGTCGATACCAACGACAGGCCTGTCGTCCACTCCGATGATGGTGCCCACTATCGCTGGCTAAGCTGGCTCTCGCGGATCGCAGATGCGAAGCTCATTCGCTCAATGTCTCGGGAGGGTTGCTCGCCTGACAACGCGGCGTGTGAAGGCTTCTTCGGACGGCTGAAGACGGAGTTGTTCTACCCTCGCGACTGGAAGACCACAACCATTGAGCAGTTCATTCAGGTAGTTGATTCCTACATCCGCTGGTACAACGAGAAGCGGATCAAGATCTCTCTCGGCTCTCTGAGCCCTATCGAGTACCGAGAGCGGCTCGGACTTACGGCATAAAACCAGTCCAAGTTTTTATCCGCACCCCCCGTAGGATACCTGCCCCGCGTGATCTTCGATTACCTGGAAGGCGGTGCGGACGACGAGGAATGCCTGCTGGAAAACGCGGCGCGCATTCGTCGGCACAAGCTGCGTCCGAGATACCTGGTCGACATATCGTGCGCGCTCGTAGCAGGTGACGGTCTTCGGCCGCCCCTACGCCGCGCCCTTCGGCATCGGCCCGATGGGCATGCTCAGCATGCTGCGGCACGACGCCGATCTGTTGCTCGCGGAGGTGGCCGGCGATGCCGGTGTTTCCTTCGTGCTCTCGGGCGCGAGCAATGCTCCCATCGAAGACGTCGCCATTCGTGCGCCTGGCAGCTGGCTGCAGTTCTATCCGTGCAGGGATTCGGAGATCGAGCGCGACCTGCTCAAGCGCGCGGTCTGCGCGGGCATCGAGACGCTCGTCGTCACGGTGGATGCCCGTCACGTACCAGTGGTCGCTGATCGAACGGCTGCGCGCAGTGGAAGGGCAACCTGGTGATCAAGGGCGTGCTGACGGCAGAGGACGCGCAGAGCCTCGCTGCCCTCGGCGCGGACGGCTTGATCGTGTCGAACCACGGCGGGCGCCAGCTCGATCGCAGCGTGGCCGCGATCGATGCGTTGCCCGAAGTCGTGGCCGCGGTCGGTGAAGAGCTGGTCGTCATGTTCGACAGCGGGATCCGGCGTGGCTGCGACATTGCCGTGGCGCTCAGCCTGGGCGCGCGGATGTGCTTCGTCGGCCGGGCTGCGGGCTGCGGGCTGCGGGCTACGGACTCGCGGCCTTCGGTGCGCCGGGCGCGCAGCGTGCGCTCGGCATCCTACGCGGGGAGCTGGACCTCACCCTGGGGCAGATCGGATGCCCGGTCGCCGCCGAACTTGGTCCCCGGTTCCTCTGGCATCCGGCAGGGCAGCTTGCCGCCGGTGTGCCTGGGCGACAGGCGAGACTGAGGTCACTGCTTCGAGAGTTGCCGGCCGATCGCTGTCTGGACGATGTTCACGAACTCGGGGATCCGATGTTCGATCCTGATCATCGGCCCGGCCACCAGCACCGCGAACTGCCGGTTGGGCAGGCTCAAAGGCAGCGCGACGCCGCCGAGGTCGAGCGTGTATTCCCCGCGGCCTTCGAACCATCCGAGCTCGCGCGAGGCCTCTACCGCCTGCTCGACCGCCGCTGGCGTCATCAGCGTGGTGGGCGTGTAGCGCTTGAACGCCGCCTTGCGCAGGATGGCGGCACGGTCTTCGGCCGTCATCTGCGAGAGCAATGCGCGGCCGGTGGCCGTGACATGAAGCGGCACCAGCTTGCCCGGTTGCGCGGTGTAGCGGATGGCGTGGGGCGACTCCACCGCATCCAGGAACAGCGCGTGCAAGCCGCTCGCGGCGGCCAGCACTGCGGTTTCTCCCGTCTCGCCCACTAGCGTTTCCAGCAGGCCGTGGAGTTCGGACGGGATGGGTTGCGCGGATTCGATCTCGCGCACGAGCGCCGCCCACATCGGTGCCGGGTAGTAGCCGCCGCGTGCGCGGGGCTCATAGAGAAAGCCGCGCGCGGCCAGCGTGCCCAGCAGGTTGAAGGTGCTGGAGCGGGGCCAGTCGAAATGCTTTGCGATGTCGGCCAGGGTGGCCGGGCGACGGTGGGTCGCAAAGAACTCGATCAGGTCCAGGACGTTGGCGGCTTGCTTGACGATCACTTCGGGAGGGTGCTTTCGAGGCGGGAACGAACGGGGTGGAGACCGGGAACGCGCCACTTTACCCGAGGGCCGCAGCGCATCTGACTTGTGCATTCATTCATGAATGCGTATGATTTGTTCGCAAGCATGAATGATAGCGATGGCCGTCACGACAGTGGCGGCCACGCCAGGAGACCATGGGACCACTTGCCGGAATCAAGGTGTTGGACATGACGTCCGTGCTGATGGGGCCCTTCGCCTCGCAGGCGCTGGGCGACATGGGGGCCGACGTCATCAAGGTCGAAGCACCCGCGGGCGACCTAGTGCGCCAGATCGGTCCGCTGCGCCACGAGGGCATGGGGCCGGTCTTTCTCAACGCCAACAGGAACAAGCGCAGCATCGTGCTGGACCTCAAGCAGGCCGGCGGCCTGGCCGCACTGCAGCGCCTGATCGCCGAGGCCGACGTGCTCATGTACAACGTCCGGCCCCAGGCCATGGCCCGACTGGGGCTGAGCTACGAAGAGGTTGCATCGATCAATCCGCGGATCGTCTATGCGGGGCTCTTCGGCTTCGGCCAGGACGGCCCCTACGCGGCCCGGCCGGCCTACGACGACCTGATCCAGGGCGGCGCGACACTGCCCTCCCTGATCGCCCGCGCCTCCGGCGGAATTCCGCGCTACGTGCCGACGGCGCTGGCGGACCGCATCGTTGGCCAGACCGCGGTGGGCGGCATCCTCGCGAGCCTGCTGGCGCGCGGGCGCACCGGCAAGGGCGACCGCGTCGATGTGCCGATGTTCGAGACCATGGTCGCCTTCGTGCTGGGGGACCACCTGGGCGGACTCACCTACGCCCCCCCGCTCGATGCCGGTGGCTACGCACGCCAGCTCTCGCCCGAGCGTCGCCCGTACCGCACGAGCGACGGCTACATCTGCGCGCTGGTCTACAACGACAAGCAGTGGGGCAGCTTCCTGCGCGCGGTCGGGCGCGATGTGCTGCTGGAGGACGAGCGCTTCGCCTCCTATGCCGGCCGCTCCCGCCACATCGACTTCGTGTACGGCGTGCTCGGCACCATCTTCGAGGAGAAGTCGACCGCGGAGTGGGGGGGAATTCTCGATCGCGCCGACGTCCCGTTCATGCCGATGCACGACCTGGAGAGCATCCTGCAAGACCCCCACCTGAAGGCGACCGGTTTCTTCTCGATGGTCGAGCACCCGAGCGAGGGGCCGATCCGCACGATGCGCATGCCGATGACCTGGCAGTACAGTACGCCCGATACGGCAAGGACTGCGCCGCGCCAGGGCGAACACACCCGCGAGATCCTGCAGCAGGCCGGCTACGACAGCCACGAGATCGACGCGATGCTGGCCGAGGGCACTGCGGCCGAGGCGCTGCCGCTCCCGGGCATCTCCCCGGGAGGCGAACGATGAATGACGAAGTTACCTACGAAGTCGTCGAAGGCTGCATCGCCGTCGTCACCCTCAACCGGCCTGCGCAGCGCAACGCCATCAATCGCGGCGTCATCGACGGATTGCGAAAGGCATGGCACACGCTGGAGCAGGATGACGCGGTGCGCGTCGGCATCCTCACCGGCAGCGGCGACCAGGCCTTCTGCGCGGGCATGGACCTGAAGGAGGCGACCGCGACGGGGCTGCGCGTGCCGCCGCGCGACATGCTGCCGGTGCTCGGCGATGTTGAGCACGTGAGCAAGCCGATGATCGCTGCAGTCAACGGCGTGGCCTATGCGGGTGGTTGGCTGTTCGCGCAGATGTGCGACCTGTGCATTGCCGCGGACCACGCGAAGTTCGGTATCACCGAGGCCAAGGTGGGCCGGGGCATGCCCTGGGCGGCGCCGCTCGCGCACATGCTGCCGCAGCGCGTGATGATGGAACTGCTGCTCACCGGGCAACCGATGCCGGCGCAGCGCGCTTTGGCCCTGGGCTTCGTCAACGACGTCGTTCCGCTGGCGCAGCTGCGCGAGCGCGCGCTCGAGATGGCGCGCACCATCGCAGCCAACGCGCCGCTGACCGTCAAGGCCGCGCGCGAGCTGGTCTACCTGTCGTCGGAGATGGGCCGATCGGCGGCGCTGCGTGCGGCGCAGCACCTTTTCGAGAGTGTTTACCTGAGCGACGACGCGCAGGAAGGTCCGAGGGCGTTCGCAGAGAAGCGCGCACCTCGCTGGACCGGCAAATGAATCACGCGAACCACGCTTGAAGCGACCCGACCCGACCCGACCCGACCCGACCATGAACTTCGAACAGACCCCCGAACAGCAATCGATCCGCGAAGCCGTGAAGGACCTCTGCACGCGCTTTCCCGAAAGCTACTGGCGCGAGCGCGACACCGACGGCGTGTTTCCGCATGCGTTCTACGACGCCATGGCCCAGGCGGGCTGGCTGGGCCTGGCCATCCCGGAGAAATACGGCGGCGCCGGGCTGGGCGTGCAGGAGGCCTGCGCCATGATGCAGACCGTGGCCGAATCCGGTGCCTGCCTGAGCGGCTGTTCCAGCATTCACATCAACATCTTCGGACTCATGCCCATCGCCGTGTTCGGCACGCCCGAACAGAAGCGCCGGATGCTGCCGCCGATCGCGAAAGGCCAGGTGAAAGCCTGCTTCGGCGTGACCGAACCCAACGCAGGGTTGAACACGACACGGCTGAAGACCCGTGCCGTGCGCCAGGGCGACAAGTACATCGTCGACGGGCAGAAGGTGTGGATCTCCACCGCGCAGGTTGCCGACAAGATCCTGCTGCTGGCGCGCACCACGCCCATCGAAGACCTGCCGCCCGGCAAGCACGCGTCGGGCCTGTCCCTGTTCTACACCGACCTAGACCGCAGCAGGATCGATGTGCGCCTGATCGAGAAGATGGGTCGCAAGTGTGTGGACTCCAACGAGCTCTTCATCGACGGCCTGGAGATCCCGATGGAAGACCGCATCGGCGAGGAAGGGCAGGGCTTCAAGTACATCCTGCATGGCATGAATCCCGAGCGCGTGTTGCTGGCGGCCGAAGCGGTCGGTGTCGGCCGCATCGCGCTCAGGAAAGCCGCCGACTATGCGCGCGAGCGCGTCGTCTTCGACCGGCCCATCGGACGGAACCAGTCCATCCAGCATCCGCTGGCGGAGAACTGGGTGGAGCTGGAAGCGGCGCAGTTGCTCACGATGAAGGCGGCATGGCTGTACGACAACGGCAAGGAGTGCGGTGCCGAGGCGAATGCCGCCAAGTACTTTGCCGCCGAGGCGGGCTTTCGCGCCTGTGAACGTGCTGTGCTCACGCACGGCGGCATGGGGTACTCCAAGGAGTTCCATGTAGAGCGGTACATGCGCGAAATCATGATCCCGCGCATCGCGCCGGTGAGCCGCGAAATGATCCTGAGCTACATCGCCGAGCGCGTGCTGGGCCTGCCCAAGTCGTATTGACGGTCCGGAAGAATTACCACAAGGAGACAACGATGCTGACATCGCCCGGAAAATTTCTCGATCGCCGCGTTTCGCGGTTCATGCTGGCCGCCGGAACGATGGCCTTGCTCGCCGGCCTGGCGACGCCCACGCTCGCGCAGCAGTGGCCCACGAAGCCGGTGCGCATCGTCGTTCCGGCCGCACCGGGCGGCAGCGCCGACCCGCTCGCCCGGCTCGTCGCGGACGAACTCGGCAAGGCGGTCAACCAGTCGGTCGTCGTCGAAAACCGGCCCGGCGCCAACGGCAACCTCGGTGGGTCGCTCGTCGCCAAGGCGCACCCCGATGGCTACACGCTGTTGATGGGTTGGACCGGCACCGTGGTCTCGGCCGTGACGCTCTACGACGCCAAGCCTTTCCATCCTCTGAAGGACTTCGATCCGGTCGTGATGGTGGGATCGATTCCGAACGTCATCGTCATCAACCCCTCCATTCCGGCCACGAGCCTGAAAGAGCTGACGCAGTACGCGCAGAAAAACCCGGCCAAGCTGAATTTCGGCTCGACCGGGAGCGGCAGTTCCTACCACCTGTCCGGCGAGCTGTACAAGAAGACCTTCAGCGTCTTCATGGTGCATGTTCCCTATACCTCTCCCGGCGCGGTCTTCACCGACCTGCTGGGGGACCGATTGCAGCTCGCGTTCCCGGGTGTCGCGGCTGCGGCGCCCTTCGTGAAGGACAACCGCCTGCGTGCCCTGGCCGTGATGTCGGACAAGCGCTCGGTGGCCATGCCCGACGTGCCCACGACGAAGGAACTCGGCTATCCCGGTCTGGTGTCGGAGACCTGGTTCGGGCTCCTGACGCCCAAGGGCACGCCGCCCGAAGTCACGCAACGCATCAACAGCACGCTCAACGCCGCGCTGAATTCGCCGGCCTTCAGGGAGAAGATCGAACAGATGGGCTACACCCCCCTGGGCGGAACGCCGGAGCGCTTCACGACGGCCATCAAGGACGACATCCTGAAGTGGGGTGAGGTCGTGAAATTTTCCGGAGCGAAGGTCGATTGAGCGCCGCTCCCTCTGTTCGGCATCTTCGGGTTCGCATGCGATGAATCTCTTCACCTTGCTGGCGCATGCCGCGCGCCGCTTCCCGGCGCATGGCGCGGTGTTTCACGGCGAGCGTCTCGTGCAGCGCTATGGCGATCTGCATCGGCGGGCGCTCGAACTGGCCGCGGGGCTGCGAGGCCTTGGCCTGTCCGGAGAGCGGGTGGCCATCGTCACGGAGAACTGTCCGCAGTATGTCGAGCTCCTGTTCGGCATCTGGGCGGCCGAAGCGGTCGCCGTGCCCGTCAACGCCAAGCTGCACCCACGGGAAATGGTGCAGATCGTCGAGGATGCCGGAGCCCGGTTGGTGATAGCTTCCGCGAAGCTGGCCACGTCCGCTGGCGTCGATGCGTCGGCGGCTTGCAAGGTGATCACGATCGGCACCGATGCGTACGAAGCCTTGTTCTGCGAGCCCGCACCGGCTCCCGTGAACACCGCGGCCGATGCGCTGGCCTGGCTCTTCTACACCAGCGGTACGACCGGTCGCTCCAAGGGGGCGATGCTTTCGCACCGGAACCTGATGGCGATGACCGTCGCGCACCTGGCCGACATCGACGGCATCGAAGACGGCGACTCTCAAGTCCACGCGGCTCCGATGTCCCACGGCTCGGGGCTGTACATCCCCGCATACATCGCACGCGGTGCCAAGCAGGTGATTCCGCCGTCGGGAGGTTTCGATCCCGGGGAGTTCATCGGGCTTTGCAATGCGCACACGCGCTGCGGTGCGTTCCTCGCGCCGACCATGGTGCAGCGCCTGAGGCTCGAGGCCGAGCGGAGCGGCGCTAGGCCGGCCCACCTTCGCACCATCGTGTATGGCGGCGGCCCGATGTACGGCGAGGAACTGCGCAAGTCGATCGCCGTGTTCGGCCAAGTGTTCGTGCAGATCTACGGCCAGGGCGAATCGCCGATGACGATCGCCTGGCTGTCTCGCCGCGATCACGAGGTCGATGATCCGGCCATCCTGGGCTCCGTAGGCCAGGCGCGTACCGGCCTGGGGGTGCGGGTCGTCGACGCGCAGGGACGGGACCTGCCTTGCGGCGACATCGGAGAAATCGTCTGCCGTGGCGACACCGTCATGCGCGGGTACTGGAACAACCCTGCCGCCACGGCCGAGGCACTCGAGCGGGGCTGGCTGCGCACCGGCGATATGGGATCGCTCGACGCGCACGGCTACCTGACGCTGCGCGACCGCTCGAAGGACGTGATCATCAGCGGCGGCTCCAACATCTACCCGCGCGAGGTGGAAGAGGTACTGCTCTTGCTGCCGGGCGTCGTCGAGGCGTGCGTGGTCGGGCAGCGCGACGAGGAATGGGGCGAAATCGTGGTCGCCTATATCGTGGCGAAGCCCGATGTGACGCCGCAGGTGCTGGATGCGCATTGCGTCGCGCACATCGCGAGGTTCAAGCGGCCCAAGCACTACGTCTTCGTGCCGGAGCTTCCGAAAAACAGCTACGGAAAAGTCTTGAAGCGCGAGCTGCGCCAGCCCTAGCGGTCATTGCGGACCTCCAGAATGCCCCTGGCGGTGCACCTTGGCCAGGTGCGTGTCCGCAGGCATCGGAACAACCCGCAAGACGAGTTCGGGAAGTGCTCAGTCAGATCATCCTTGGCTCGCTCGGACCGAGAAGGAAAGCCTGCTCACCTGCGGGATGGAAGCAGCGCCGACAGCGCATCGGCTTCCTTCTTCATGGCCAAGGCGAGGTCGGTACCCGCCGTGCCAGCTAGTTTGTCGGAAAGACCAGTGGCGACAAGTGTGTGCGCAACCCGTCCGGAGGCATCGAGCAACGGGACCGCAATCACCGTCACGCCGCTCATGTAATGGCCGCGATCGATGCTGAAGCCGCGCTTGCGGACCTGCTCGACCTCGCGTTTCCACATGGCAAGATCGATCGGCTTGTCCCAGCGAAGGGTCTTGAAACGCTTTTCGATCTGCGGCCACGTCTCGCTGCTGAAGGCCGCCACCAGGCGCCCCGTGGCGCTGACCAGCGCAGGGAAACGGCTGCCGACATCCACGTGCAGACGGAACGGAGCGTTGGAGCGCGACAAGGCCAGCACGACCATCGGCTCCATGTCATGGGTCTCGACGCCGATCATCGTCACGTTCCAGTCTTTGGCCAGGGCGTCCAGTACCGGCTGTGCGAGGCTGGCGAAGCTGCTGCTCTCGATCGCACTGCGCGCCAGGCTCAGCATGCCGGTGCCCAGCGAATATCGCTTGGTGCCGCTGTCAATCTTGACCAGGTCTTCGACGATCAGCGCGCGCAGGATGTGCAAGCAGGTGCTGGGAACGAGCTGGAGCTCGTCGGCAATGGCCTTGACGCCCATCGCCTGCTCGGAGCGCCCGAGAAGCCGTAGGATTGCGATCGCGCGGGTGACGCCGGGCACGGGCCTCACCCGCACGGGCTTGGTGGGCTTGACACCCTTTTGCGCGGGCTTCTGAGCGGGCTTGGAGGCTGGAGGGGGGCTGGACTTCATGGGGCTTGCAATGGGCGGGCGCAAGCTTATCCCAGAAGATGCGCGGTGCCCGAGGCCGGCCCAGGTGTTGCCGACCGCGGCGACGGTGCCTGTGTGCGCCACCATGGCTAGTCCGCCTTGAGCCCCGATGTCTTGATGATCGGCTCCCACTTTCGGCGCTCGCCCTGCGCGAACTCGGCGAGCTGCTGGCGCGTGCCACCGCCCGGATCGAACCCGTATTCGAGCAGTTGCTGCCGGGTCTCGGGCTTCTTGAGGATGCGGTTCATCGTATCGTTCAACACGTCGAGCACCGCAGGCGGCGTGCCGCGTGGCGCGAACAGCGCATTCCATGCAATGACCTCGAAGCCTGCGTAGCCCTGCTCGGCCACCGGCTTGACGCCCGGCACCAGCGCACTCGGCACGGCCGAGGTGACCGCGATGGCGCGCACATGGCCTGCCTGCAGCTGCGAGCGCAATGCCGTAGGTGTATCGACCAGCAGCGGCAACTGCCCGCCGAGCACGTCGGTCATCGCAATGCCGGAGCCCTTGTAGGGCACATGAAAGATCTGCAGCCTGGAGCGCTCCTTGAGCAGCTCGATGACCAGGCGGGCGCTGGTGCTGGGTGTTGCGATGTCGGCAGAGCGCGGGTCGTTCTTGAGCGAGTTCACCAGATCGCCGATGGAGTGCATCGGCGACTTGGCGTTCACGGCCAGCACCATGGGAAAGCTGCCCGTGAGCACGATGGGCTCGAAGTCCCTTTCCGCCTTGATGCGCAGGCCCGCATAGAGGTATTGGTTGACCGCATGCGTGGCGTTGGTGCCCATCGTGAGCGTGTAGCCGTCGGGCGCTGCGTCGGCGGCGAGCTCGGTGCCCAGGTTGCCGCCGGCGCCCGGCCGGTTGTCGACGATGACCGGTTGCCCGAGTTCCCTGGCTAGCTGGTTGCCCAGGTAGCGCGTGGCGATGTCGGTGCCTTGCCCGGCCTGGTAGGCCACGATGATCCGTATGGGCTTGGTGGGGTAGGCCTGCGCCAGCGCGCCTTGCGAACAAAGAGCGATTGCGCAGCCCGCGGCGAGCAGCTTCCAAAGTCTCATTTTTGTCTCCTGTGAAGGCATTGCCGGTCCATGCCTCGCGCCCTTTTGCAGGGTCTGCGTCACAGGCCTGGCCTTCGTTCGGCCGTGAGTTGCTTCGATGGCACTTGGCGGCCGGAACGGCTTGGATCGAGTATCGAAGTCACGCATATGGTTGTCAAATGCGCTTTTATTTTGTACTGAGACAAATCAAATATGCTGCGACGCAAAAACCTCCAGAGTGCTCGGCAAAGGCGCTTGTACCTTCATGAGCGCCTGCGCGATCAGCACCTCCAGTCCCGCCACCTGAAGCAGGCCGCGCATGAACAGCAGGCTCGCGGTGCGGCGCACCACTTGCGCCCGCGCCTCGATGAGCACACCCGGGGCCACCGGAGCCAGGAACTGCGTGTCCAGTTGCACCGTCACGCAGGGCGTGCGGCCGGCGGCCTCCCAGGCCACGGTGCTGATCGCGTGATCGGCCAGAGTCGCCAGCAGGCCGCCGTGCACGACACCGGCCGGGTTCAGATGGGCGTCGCCAGCCCACACGCCGTAGACCCAGCTTTCGTTTTCGCGCAAGGCCCACAGCGGCCCCACGCCCGACATGAAGGCACCGGCGGTGCGGACACGGCGCCAGCCTGTGGCGGCAAGTTTCTCGAAGGGATCGACGGGTATTTCCATGGCGGCAGATGGTGTGTGAAGGGTGTGTGCGGATAAACGAAGCAGCTGCCATTTCTAACGCAGCAGCATTTTTGTTTTTGTCTATGTACAAAATGTAGTTGCATTTGACAAAATATAGTCACAAGTCGCATAGTTTGGGCATTCCGCAGAACCTGAACCCCATGACCCAACTGACCGACTACACCTCCTTCGCCGACGCACAGGCGCATTGCTCCACCGACAAGCTCTGGGCGCTGTTCGACGGCGACCGGCAGTCGTTCAACATCGCCAGCGAATGCGTCGATCGCCATGCGAGCGGCGACAAGGTGGCTGTGGTGGTGGCGCATGCGGGCGGCGGCGAAGAGGTCATCACCTTCAAGACGCTGTCGCGCCTGTCGAGCCGCTTCGCGCACTTGCTGGTGGCACGCGGTAGCCGGCCCGGCGACCGCATTGCGGTCATGCTCGAACCGTCGCTGGCCTTCTACGTGGCGATCTTCGGCGCGATCAAGACCGGGGCCATTGCCGTGCCGCTGTTCACGCTTTTCGGCCCCGACGGCATCCGGCTGCGCGTGGAAGACTGCAAGCCGAAGATCATCGTGACCAACGCCGAGAAGGCACCGGTGTCCCAAGGCATCGACGGTGTCGAGGTGCTTGTGGCCGATGGCGGCTTCATGCAGAGCCTGAGTGCGTTCCCCGACACCTTCGAGGTTCGGACAACCGCCGAGGACTACGCGATATTCCAGTACACGTCCGGCACCACCCGCGAATTGCCGGCGGCCGTCAAGCACAAGCAGCGCGCACTCGTCACGTTGATGCTGGCCGCGCTGTACGGCACGGGCATCCGACCCGGCGACCGCTTCTTCTGCCCCTCATCGCCCGCATGGGGGCATGGCCTGTGGCACGGCACGCTGGCGCCGCTAGCGCTGGGCGTGACCATCGGCGCTTACTCCGGCAAGTTCGATGCGGCGCGCCTGCTCAAGGCCCTGCAGCACGGCCGCTTCAACAACATCTCGGCCGCGGCAACGCACTTTCGGATGATGCGCAACTGCGGTGCGGCGCAAAAGTACAAGTACTACCTTGAGAAGGTCTCGTTCACCGGCGAGCCGATGGACAGCGAAACCGAAGACTTCGTGCGGACCACGTTCGGCCAGCCGGTGTGCAGCATGTACGGCACCACCGAGATCGGCGTGATCCTGGTCAACTATCCCGGCGCCGCGGACTTCCAGGTCAAGCGCGGATCGCTCGGCAAGCCCATCCCGGGTGGGCGCGTCGATGTGCAGAACCCTGAAGGCAAGACCTGCCCGACGGGCGTTGTCGGCGAGCTCAAGATCTGGCGCAACAACACCTGGGTGGCCACCAAGGACCTGGGCAAGGTCGACGCCGACGGCTACTTCTTTCACGCCGGCCGGGCCGACGACGTGATCATTTCCGCGGGCTGGACCATGAGCGCCGTCGAAATCGAAGACGCGGTGCTCAAGCACCCCGACGTGCGCGAGGCCGCTGCAATCGGTGTGGCCGACGCGCTTCGCGGCCAGGTGGTCAAGGCTTTCGTGGTCACCGAGCGTGAAGGCAGCGACGCCTTCACCAAGGAAATCCAGGACCTAGTGCGCAGTCGGCTGAGCCAGCACGAGTACCCGCGCCAGGTGGTGTTTGTCTCGGACCTTCCCAAGACACCCGCCGGCAAGGTCCATCGCAAGGTACTGCGGGACCGCGAACCCCAGCCTGCCAGCGTCTGACGCTTCACCGCCCTAGCCCTGTCTTTATTCCTATCCCTCTCACCACCACCAACAGGAGACAAACGATGTCTGTGCAAAACGAAAGAACCTTTCCCAAGATCACCGAGCGCGGCCTGGACGAATTGCGCGAGCGCATCGGCCAGAAGATCGAGAACACGCTGGAGCCATGGTGCTACGAAGCCACGCGCGACAACATCCGCCACTACGCCCACGGCATCGGCGACGACAACCCGCTGTGGTGCGATCCGGCGTACGCCGCCAAGACGCGATACGGCAGCGTCGTAGCCCTGCCCAGCTTCCTGTTCTCGACCAGCCGGATCGTGTCGGGCTACGTGGGTGGCCTGCCCGGCGTGCACGCGATGTGGTCGGGTGCCGACTGGACCTGGCACAAGCCGGTGCTGCGCAACGACGAGATCCGCACCGAGGCCTACCTGAAGGACCTGGTCGAGCACCAGACGCGTTTTGCCGGCCGTGCGGTGCAGCAGATTTACCACGTCGACTTCTTCAACCAGAAGGGCGACAAGGTGTCCGAGGCCGACAGCTGGTGCTTTCGCACCGAGCGCGACCACGCCCGCGAACAGGGCACCAAGTACAAGGAAGTGCGCGCGCGCACGCCGCGTCAGTACTCGCCCGAAGAAATCCAGGAGGCCTTCAAGCTCTACCGCGACGAGGAAGTGCGCGGCGCCACCCCGCGCTACTGGGAGGACGTGGTCGAGGGCGAGGCGTTGCCCGTGATGTTCAAGGGCCCGATGACCGTGACAGGCTTCATCGCCTATGCACAGGGCTGGGGCGGCCTGTACATCCGTGCCAACAAGATGGCCTGGAAGCTCATCGACGCGCATCCCGGCGTGGGCATCACCAACCGCTTCGGCATTCCCGACGTGCCCGAGCGTGTGCATTGGGAAGAAGACTTTGCGCTCGAAGTGGGCGCACCGGGTGCCTACGACTACGGTCCGGAACGGACCTCGTGGCTCACGCACCACCTGACGAACTGGATGGGCGATGATGGTTTCCTGCGCAAGGCCAGCTGCAAGATCCGCCGCCACAACCCCGAGGGCGACATGCTGTTCATCAAGGGTCATGTGAAGCGCAAGTACGTCGAGGACGGCAAGCACCTAGTCGAGATCGAACAGGAAGCGCGCAACCAGGACGACGAGCTCTCCGTGCTCGGCTCCGGCGTGGTTGAATTGCCCAGCCGCGGCTAGCATCGCCGGTCCAGACGCCAGGTCACACAACCCCAAGGAAGACAAGCAATGCGTGGTGCGCTCAGTGGCATTCGGGTGGTGGACCTATCTCGCGTGTTGGCGGGGCCCTTGTGCGCGCAAATGCTTGCGGACCATGGCGCGCAGGTGATCAAGGTGGAGCCGCCCGGCGGCGACGACACCCGCACGCTAGGTCCGCCTTTCGACAGCCACGGCGATGCGTCGTACTTCGGCGCCGTCAACCGCGGCAAGGAGTGCATCAGCATCGACCTGTCCAGGCCCGAGGGGCGGCGCGTGCTGGAGCGGCTGCTGGCGGACGCCGACGTGCTGATCGAAAACTTCCTGCCCGGCACGCTGGAGAAATGGGGCATCCCCTACGACGGCTGGATCAAGGAGCGCTTTCCGCGGCTCATTCACTGCAGCATCAGCGGCTTCGGCGCCGACGGTCCCTTGGGCGGTCTGCCGGGCTACGACGCAGTGCTGCAGGCGATTTGCGGGCTCATGAGCATCAACGGCGATGCGGCCAGCGGCCCGACGCGGATCGGCGTGCCGATCGTCGACCACCTCACGGCCTACACCGCGCTGTCGGGCATCCTGCTCGCGCTGCAGAGCCGCCACGCCTCGGGCCGGGGACAGCAGGTCGAGGCGACGTTGTTCGATGCTGCGCTGAGTCTGTTGGTCCCGCATGCGGCCAACTACTTTCAATCGCAGAAGCAGCCGGGGTTGCTTGGCAGCGCGCATCCCAACATCGCGCCCTACGACCGCTTCGCCTGCGAGGACGGCGAGATCTTTCTGGGCATCATGAACCGTGGCCAGTTCAAGAAATTCTGCTTCGTGGTGGAGCGGCCTGACCTGGCGCTGGACAAGCGCTTCGCCGATAACGCCCGGCGCCTCCAGCATCGGGATGCGCTACGAGCAGAGATCGAACGCGCCATCGGCCACCGCGCGCGAAAGTGGCTCTGCGATGCGTTGATGGCGGCGGGGGTGCCGGCAGCGCCGGTGCATTCGGTGTCGGAAGCCCTTGCCCAGCCTCATGCAGCGCATCGCGGGATGCTCGTCGCGCGCGAGGGTTACACTGGAATCGGTCTTCCTGTCCGGTTGCACGGCACGCCGGGTTCATCGGGCGCCAATCCGCGACCTTTCAATTCAGACGCCGTCTTCGTCTTGCAGTCGCTCGGATTCAACGCATTCGAGATCGATCAGCTCTTTGCCGATGGTGTCTTGCCTGCGCCGAAGCTGGGTGCTAAACATGCGACGCAGGCGTGAGCCATCTGACGGCTTGTGTGTTGGCGGCTCTCGCAGTGCGCCCGCGATGCCGAACCTGGAGTCGGTGAAGACCTTTTGGATAGATGTCGACTGACCCACGCGGCACGCCAGCATCTTCGAACTCTTTCGGAAGTTTTCCAGCTACCACTGCGTCCCCAACTTGCCGAAGGCTTTTTAGCTTCCGCAACCCCAGACGCTCAAGAAGCATGCCCAAAGGCTTCGAGAGCAGGGCACCTTCGCAGCTTCCGGCTGCCAGAAGCACATCGGACGGAGAGCGTGCGCGTCGCAGCCTGGAGGCCAGACCGCGCAACCGATGCAGGCCATGTCCAACACGGGCGGAACGCTGGCCTTGACAGTTCGCAGGGACTCGCTGCTGCGGTGGCGACGATGCATCTGGCCAATGACTGCGTCACGCTGTCGCACTTGACGCGCCTAACCCAGTCCCGAATCCGATCTCACATGCGCTTGATCTTCGCGCGGAGGCGTGTCAAGGCACTTTCGAGTCAGCAGGCGACATCACGGGCTGGTCGCAGCAAGCGTCGTTGCAACTTTCGATGTGAAACACGCCTTGAAAGCGCTTTGCCGGTTTCGGGGTGTTCGCACGACAAGCGCCCTATGCTTCAAGCGCCTTGATCATTCTGGTCGGAGTCTATGTCAGCTATCACGGGCTGCAGTCTTTGTATGCTGCAGGCGCTTTCTAGAAAACACGCGACGGGATTTCTCCCTTTATTTCGTCGCAGATGCCACCTTCAACGCGCAAGGCCGCCAATGCGCTGCGTTGAACGGAGCCTAACATTTAAGCATTTGAGCCGACGCTCTGAGCTGTCGGTGTCGATGCGGATTGACCAGACCGTCGAGCCGGCCCTATTCGCCCGCGCGCAGAAATCAGTGCGGGTGTAATACTTGCGAACAGGGCCGGAGCCATGCCGGGGCATGGTACCTCGTACATATCGGCACCAATTCAAACCCGTCGCATTGAAATCATCATGCCCTTCGACTTACCCGCTCTCGCACCCAAGGACTTTTCGCGTCTTTCCGCGGACGCCCGAACGCTGACTTCGCCAGCGTTCCGCGAGCGCCTGCTCGACGAGTTGCAGAACCGCTTTGGCTGTACCCATGTCGCGATCAACACGGTGCACCTGAGTGGTCACGTCAGTTCTTTCAGTCGCGGTTTCGTCGAAGAAAAGATGGGCGATGCCTGGGTGGAGACAGCAGGCCCCGAGCAGGACCTGCTCAGCCGCCGCATGTTGGCGCAGCCGGGCCGCAGCGTCATCGTTGACTGGTCGGACGCCGAGCTTCAATCGCCTGCGGCCACGCCGGCGCGCGCGTTCATGCAGCGCTTCGGCATTCACCATGCATTGGGCATTGCGCTGCAGATCCAGGGCGCGCAGGGGCTGACGCTGATCTCGATGTGTCGGCGCGCGCTGGCGCAACCCTTCGGTGACGCCGATGCCGCACTGCTGGACGGCGCCGCCGGCTACTGGATGGAAGCCTTGATGGTCAACCGCCTGCGCGTCAATCTGGCGCAGAGCACGCGCGACAGTACCGAGACACCGATGGCGCTGGCCACGCCCGATGGCTGGCTCATCTACCCGAACGCCGCATTCATGACCGCGTGGGCCGCCATGGCCGCCATCGATGGCGGCCCGCAAATGCCGCGTGTGCCCGAAGCCTGGCTGGCTGGCAAGGCCGAGCCGGACTCCATCCTCTCTGCCCAGGGCTGGACGCTGCGCAGCACCAGCGTCGAGGACGGATTGCGCATCGAGCTGCGCCGCCCCGAAGTGCCGAGCGCCCTGGCAACGCTCACCGAGCGCGAACACCAGGTGGCGAAGCTCTATGGCCACGGCCACAGCCACAAGGAGGTCGGGCGCACCTTGTCGCTCGCGCCCAACACGGTGCGCGCCCATCTCGGCCGGATCTTCGACAAGCTGGCCATCCGCTCGCGCGCGCAACTGCGGCAGATGCTGCCGTTCTCCGACTCGAGTTTTCTCTGAAGCACAGCCGCCGTCCCGGCGGCAATAGCGCAAAGTGCGCTAGCGACTGAATCCCTTCCCGAGACTACGGTACCGACTGCCCGGACAGCCAATGCCGGATGCGCACTTGCGCCAACAGCCGATGCCTCCGCGTCCAGGAGGCGCACAAGAGGGATCGTCGTGAAAATCAGAATTCGGCGGGGCGCCGTGTGCGCACTGGGCCTCGCGTTGTCCGCTGCGGGCGTCTGCGTGCGCGCGGCGCCCACCGGTGGCGCGGTAGCGGTCGGCTCCGGCAGCATCAGCCAGAACGGCGGCGGCACGACGATCACGCAGACCAGCCAGAACCTTGCGATCAACTGGGCCAGCTTCGGCATCGCCGCAGGTGAGCGCGTGGCCTTCGTGCAGGCGGGTGCCGGTGCCATTGCGCTGAACCGCGTGCTCGGCAGCGAGGTCTCCCGCATCGACGGCAGCCTCACGGCCAACGGCCAGGTGTGGATCCTGAACCCGAACGGCGTGCTGTTCGGCGCCGGCGCGCAGGTCAGCGTCGGTGGCCTCGTGGCCTCCACGCTCGGCCTGAGCGACGCCGACTTCATGGCCGGCTCGCGCAGCTTCAGCGCCGGCGGCAATCAGGGCAGCGTGATCAACCAGGGCAGCCTGACCGGCGGCTATGTGGCGCTGCTGGGCAAGCAGGTGAGCAACGAAGGCACGGTCATCACCGCCAACGGCACCACCGCGCTGGCCGCGGGCGACAAGGTGACGCTGAGCTTCAGCGGCAACCAGTTGCTGTCAGTGCTGGTGGACGGCGGCACGCTGAACGCACTCGCGCAGAACAAGGGCTTGATCCGCGCCGACAACGGCAGCGTGATCCTCACCGCCACCGCCAAGGACGCACTGCTGGGCACCGTGGTCAACAACGAAGGCGTGATCGAGGCGAAGGGCATCGATGCCAGCAGCGGCACCATCAAGCTGCTGGGCGGCATGAACGGTGGCACGGTCCGCGTCGGCGGCACGCTGGATGCCTCGGCCTCGGGCAGCCGCAAGGGCGGCTTCGTCGAGACGAGCGGGGCGCACGTCAAGGTGGCCGACAGCGCCCGCATCGACACGCGGTCGCAAGGCGGCCAGACGGGCACCTGGCTGATCGACCCCAGCGACTTCACCATTGCCGCGAGCGGCGGCGACATCACCGGCCAGACGCTGGGCAACCAGTTGGCCAGCACCGACGTGAGCATCGCGTCCAGCGCTGGCGGCACGGCGGGCGCGGGCGACATCCACGTCAACGATGCGGTGAGTTGGAGCAGCGACAGCAGGCTGACGCTCAACGCCGTCAACAACATCAACATCAACGCCGCCATCACGGCTACGGGCAACAGCGCCGGACTGGTACTGAACCATGGCGACTATGCGAACACGGGCAGCGTCGCCGCTGGCACCGACTACAACGTCAAGGCGCCCATCACACTGAGCGGTGCCCATGCCAGCCTGGCCATCAACGGCACGGACTACACGCTGATCCGCGACGTTGCGGGCCTGCAGGCGATGAGCGGCGATCTCAACGGTCATTACGCGCTGGCCGGGAACATCGACGCCAGCGCCACCGCCGGATGGAATTCGGGGGAGGGTTTCATTCCCGTGGGTGACTACAGCATTCCGTTCAGGGGATCGCTCCACGGCCTGGGCCACACTGTCGCCGGGCTCACCCTCGACAGCTCGCTCACCTACGTCGCGCTGTTCGGCTCCACGAGTGGCAGCACCTTGCGCGACTTCGGGCTGATCGACGGCAGTGTCCGGGCGACTAAGGACGATCTCGCCTATGTCGCCAACCTGGTCGGCGCGGCGATCAATACCACGATCGACAACGTCTTCGCCACGTCCGACGTGGCGACCAACACCAGGAACGCCTACGTTGGAGGCCTGGTCGCAGAACTCGATGGAGGTAGCCTTCGAAACAGCTACGCCACCGGCAATGTCTCCGGGACGGGCACCAATTCCTACGTCGGCGGCCTGGCGGGCGTGGTCTACCTGAATTCCACGGTCAGCAGCGCTTACGCCACCGGCGACGTGAACGGTACCGGCTACGGCACCCAGGCAGGCGGCTTGATCGGCTATGCCTACGCTTCGACCGTCGGCGACGTTCATGCCACAGGGCGTGTCACAGGCAATAGCATCAGCGGCGGCCTGGTCGGGTCTTCCGACGGGACCACGATCAGCAACGCCTATGCCACCGGCGATGTGGCCGGTGGAGAAGGCGTCCGCAATGGCGGCCTGATCGGCGTGTCCCTGGGCACCACGATCAATAACGCCTACGCGACCGGCGCAGTGGTTGGCTCGCAAAGGTCGGCCAATGGCGGACTGATCGGTTATGCCGACGAAGGTACCGTCATCAGCAACGCCTATGCCACCGGGAAGGTCACTGCATACGGGGACGAAACCACGAACGGTGGACTGATCGGCTATGCCTACGAAGCCCGCGTCGACAACGTCTACGCGACCGGTGCGGTCGAGGGCAATGGAAGCGAGGGCACCAGCGGCGGGCTGATCGGCACGAGCTACGGGGGCAGGATCGGCAGTGCCTATGCAGTTGGCAACGTTTCCGGCGGGGCCTATGCGGGTGGCCTGGTCGGCCATAGCGACCAGACCGTGCTCAGCAATGTCTATGCCTCTGGCGACGTCAGTGGCGGGGATTTCGGCGGAGGGCTGGTCGGGAACGCATCAAGGAGCACCGTCAACGATGCGTATGCCTCCGGCAGTGTCTTCGCAGGGAACTATGCGGGCGGTCTGATTGGCGTCAACGCTCTCGGCACGATCAACCGCAGCTATGCGAGCGGGACGGTCAGCGGCGACCTCACGGTCGGTGGACTGGTGGGATACAACGTCGCCGCGGGCGCGGGCACCGGGGTCATCACGGCCTCCTTCTGGCTGGCGAGCAATACCAACAGTGGCCTGGGCATCGGCATGGACAGGGGCACGGTCGACACCCTGACCCGAGGCCTGAGCGGCTCCGAGGCCAAGAGCCTCGACACCTACACTGCCGCCGGCTGGGACATGGGTTCCAGCGGCGGCACGAGCACCGCCTGGCGCATTTACGAGGGAAGCACGGGGCCGCTGCTGCGCAGCTTCCTCAAGCCGCTCACAGTGACCGCCGCCGATCTCACCGGCAAGGCCTACGATGGCACGGTGGCCAGCGGCAGCACCGGGTACAGCCTGTCGGACCCATCGGCCGTCCTGCTCGGCAGCGGCCTGAGTTACAGCACGAGTTCGGCCGACATCGGAAGCTACCGCAGCGCCGACGGCACGCTGCGGCTCTCCTCCGGCCTCTACTCGACCCAGCAGGGCTACGACATCAGCTATGTGGCGGGCCCGTTGACCATCCGCGAGGCCGCCGGCACCGACGTCCCGACGATGCCATCCGAGCCCTCGCCGCAGGCAAGCCCGCCGGAGGCCAGCCAGCCCAGTACCAGCCCCGGCGTTCCGGTCATTGCCGCCCCCAACACCCGCCTGGCCGAAGCGCAGCAGATCGCGCAGAGCGACCGGCCGGCGCAGGAGCCCTCGCGACACGCCGCCAACGGCACGCTCCAATTCAGTGTCCAGGACTGCGGCCTGCGCGTGGCCCCCGGCCAAGCCTGCAACGCCAGCGAGTGAGACGCCAGACCCCATGCACCAGCCTTTGCTGCGCTTCTTCGCGCGTCTTTCCTTCATTCGCCTTTCTTCCCTTACCTGCGCCATCCCTTCGTGCGCAGCCGCACGACCAACTGGTACGGCCAACTGCAATACGACGACAAGTCGCTGAAGGATGCCATCGGCAGCACCGCCACGCTCGCCCGGAACGACCTGCACAACGTGGTGCTCGGGCTCAACGGCGAGTGGCAGGACGGCTGGTTCGGTGGCGGTGGCAATGCGCTGGCGCTCAACCTCGTGCGAGGCCGCGCGCAGCTCGATGCCAGCAGCTTTCTGCAGGACGCGGCCAGCGCACGCAGCGCTGGCTCGTTCACCAAGCTCGGCTATCAATTGCAGCGGCTGCAGGTGCTGGCGCCGGGCCTGGGGCTCGCCCTGAGCGCGACGGGCCAGTTCGCGAACCGCAACCTGGTGTCGGCCGAGAAGTTCAGCCTCGGCGGCAGCCAGGGCGTGCGCGCCTTTGCCCAGGGCGAGGCCAACGGCGACGAAGGCTGGCTGGCCAGCGCGGAGCTGCGCTGGCAGCCGATGCCCGGCTGGCAGTTCAAGGCCTTCTACGATGCGGGCGGCGTCAAGATCAATCGCCGACCGTGGACCGATGCAGACAACCAGCGTCGCCTGGCCGGTGCGGGTCTGGGGATGGGCTGGGCCTCGGGCAAGACGGCCTTCACACTCACGGCGGCGTGGCCGACCCGGCGCGACGCGGCTGTGCTCAGCGCCCGCTCCCAGCACGGGGGGCGCTTCTGGGGGCAGATGACAGTTGCGTTCTAGAAATTTCGGTGTACACCCGTACGGGTGGCCTCACGTCGGCCTGGCTGAGCTGTAATCCATGTTTCAAGTGATGGGGGCGTGAACTTGCAGCTGATGAAGAGTCCCTCCGTAGTTCTGCAGAGTCGTCAGACGGCGCCATGGAGAAAGATTGCGGCGCAAGATTAATTCCAAATTCTTAAATCTATTCGGATGAGAACCGAATTCCAGCCTCTCATTTTTGGAGGCAATCCCGAGTGGAGCCCTTTCCCGAGGCCTTGGCGCTCGTCAAACTCAACCGAGTCATCCAAGCTGCCATGGGCTGGAACAACCCGCACCTTCACGACTTCACGATTGAAAACGCTACGGCAGGAGGGGACCATCGAAGTCCTGATGAGGGTGACCTGCTGAACCACGCCCACGTCCAGTGGCTTGCCCTCTCTGTCCAGAATGCATGCAGGGACCTGCGATGCCCATGTGAGATAGTCGTACTGCTGCCTGATGTTCGTGATGGCATTGAGCAGGCTGACGCTGACGATTTGCGCCTGGGTCTGCCGCCACTGAAGCCGATCGTGAAGCCTGGCTCAAGGTGAGCCGCGCGTACATCAACACGATCGCGGAATTCAAGACCGAGTTCGCGCATGCCGGCCGCGAGGCCAAGGCCGAGTTCATCGAGATCCTCGTCGGCCAGGTCCGGGCCAGGCTGTTCGAAGGCGGTGCAGCATGAGCAACGATCACTAAGTCACTGACGAACGTGTGCTCACGGCGGTTGCGGAGCTTGTTGGAGCGGGGAAGATGATCACGGACTTGACCGTTTGCAATGCCCTCGCTGACAGTCCAATGCGGTTCAAGGACTTGGCGCAAAAGTTCCTGCCGAACCCGAGCAACCTAGCCTACGGACTGCGAACCGCCTACGTGCACATCCGAACGGCAGAGATCAACGGACTTGTCTGCGAGTCCGACCATGCCTCCAGCGACAACGCGTACCAGCTCACCAACGCCGGCCGCCACATCGTTGATGACCAGCGTCACCGGCCCACGCGCCCACACGGTCTTGGCTGAGATCGAGGCAGATGCGAAGAAGGGCGGTGCAGCGTGAGCGCTCATCTCACCCGAGCCGAGCGCCGGGCGGCAAGTCACGAGGCGAGGTTTTACGCGGATGCGGCGGTTGCCGCTCGATTCCCAGACTTCAGGGTGATGCAGGCTTTCATTGATGCGCCAGCTGGATGCCTCAACGAGCTCGAACTTGAGGAGCGCGTGGGCGTTACTCGGAGGGCGCGCGACGATGAAGCAGAGATGAGTTCATGGTGCTTGGCCCCGGTCACCGGCACGATCTCGACCTTGACCCCGAGGTATTTGCCCATCAGCCGCGCGAAGTCGGCGTCCAGCCCTTCGGCCTCGCCGTTCGTCTTCATGACGCCAAAGGGCGGCAGGTCCACGAGCATGCCGACCTTGAGCGTGCCGGCCTTGACGATGTCGTCCACGCTCTGCGCGTAAACGGCCCCGGTACCGATGGCCATGGCGCCGATGAGCGCGAGTTTCCGAATCCAGTGGGCTGGCATGTCATGTCTCCTGTTGTAGATGTGAAGCGAAGCGGGCGCCGGTCTGGAGGCGGCGCTCCAGCCTTTGGCTGTACCAGGACAGTGGCCAGCAAATGCAGAAGTAGATGGCGGCCACGACCAGGAACACGGTGAGCGGACGGAAGGTCGCGTTGTTCACGATCTGGCCGCTGCGCGTGAGTTCGACGAAAGCGATGCTCGCGGCGAGCGAGGTGTTCTTGATCAGTTGTACCAGGAAGCCCATCGTCGGTGCGATCGCGATGCGCGCGGCCTGCGGCAGGGGCACGAGCGCCATGCGCAGCCAGTTCGGCGGGCCCAGCGCCTTGCTTGCCTCGTCCTGTCCGTGCGGCACTGACTCGATGCAGCCGCGCCATATCTCGCCCAGGAAAGCCACCGCATTCAACGTGAGCCCGAGCGCGGCCGAAGCGCACCCTCCGTAGCCTGACTGCGTGATGCGTGATGCGTGATGCGTGATGCGTGATGCGTGATGCGTGACCTTGCCGATCAATCGGCCCGGCGCCCGGCCAGGCTCTGCTACCGCGACGCTGATGCCGTCTTTATGGACATCCAGGTCCACGTGAAGCTTGATACGCTCTTCCATGGTTGGTCTCCTTGTTGCCGACGACGCAAGTCACAGCATGTAGCTCTACACGCCTCGGCGTGCAACCTACGATGTTGGAGACCGGCCGCCTGTCCGGGCAGGCGACCATCATGTCTAGGGCCTGTTAACACAACCGAAGTCCGTTGGCGGTCAACGCGAAAGCTGATGAAGCCGAGGAACATCACGTCGAACTTCTCGAAGCGAGAGAAGATTCTGCGGAAGCCCTTCAGGCGCCGGAACAGTCGCTCGACTTCATTGCGGCGCTTGTACGCTTGTACATCTCTCGGTCGTACTCCCATGGCTCGACCCGGGTCTTCAGCGGCGGCACTATGGGGATGAATCCAAGGTCGAGCGCCAACTGCCGCGTCTCGTTGCCTTCGTTGGCCCACCCAATCGGCGCAGCAAGGCTCGCCCTTCTGGTCCGCCGTGTGCCTGTCCGGGCGACAGCGAGAACGTTATGGCCGTTCGCGTATCTGCGGCAGCCATATGAATCTTGGTGTTCCATCCACCTCAGATTTGCCGATGGCCTGTGGCCCGTTTTTTTAACGCGCCAGTTTCATCCGGGTGCCCTTGATTCTGTCCAAACTGCGAGCACAGCAAGACTTGCCCAGCGTCCTCACTTTTCGGGGCGCGCAGTTTGGCGGGGCCAACTCTGTCCGGGTCTTGCTTCGCTGCAGCGCATGACAGAATCGCCGGGCGTCGCTGGGAATAACCCCCATTGGCGGTCGCGATCGCTACGAGTAAAGTTGAACCTCGGTGCAAGCCATCATAGGCACACTGGAGATGCTGTTTGTGACCCAACTCATTGCGCCCGACGACGTACCCCACTGGATACCCGGCCGGCTGACCCTCGACAGTGCGCCGGTCGGATGGGAGCAAGTCACGCTCAAGGGCTATCACTATGAATCCATTGACGTTGCCATTCCCTCGATGCGCGACTACATGATCGTACGTTACAAGTGCGACGATGCAGTCGTGAGCCGGCGCGCTGGTGGCCCTTGGCGGAGCGAGAGGGTCAGGCGGGGCGTGTTTTCCCTGCTAACCCGCGGCGAATCGTCGCAGTGGAAGTGGGACCGTCCGGTCGACGTCACCCACATCTATCTCACGCAGACGGATCTGTGTCGTGTCGCGGAGGACGTCTTCGAGCGAAGCGTCCGTGACGTCGGCATGGAAGACTGCGTACGTGCCGAGGACGGCGTCCTTCTCGGCGTGATGTCCGCCTTCGAGGCTGAACTGGAAAGTGGCGGGCTCGGTGGCCATCTCTATCGGTCGGCCCTTGTGGACCAGCTTTGCGTTCACCTGTTGCGCCGCTATGCCAGGGCCGGAGTCCGGGAACTGCCGCTGGCCGGCCGCATGGCCGATTGGCAACGGCGGCGCCTTGTGCAGTACATAGAGGACAATCTGGATCGGAACTTCAAGCTTGACGAGATGGCTCGCGAGGCCAGTGTCAGCGTCTCCGGGCTGATCCGCAAGTTTCCCGCGGAGTTTGGCTGCTCACCCCATGCCTACGTTCTGCGCCGGCGTTTGGAGCGCGCGCAGCGGCTCCTCGGCCGTCCGGTGGCCATGCCACTGAAATGCATTGCCGCGGACTGCGGCTTCTCCGACCAGAGCCATCTGTTGCGCCACTTCAAGCGGGCGTTCCAGCAAACCCCCGTGCAGTACCGGAGCACGATCACTGGGAGGTCCGTGTCACCGCTCGAGCCTGACAACTTCATCGACGATGCCCCTGGAATGGCTGAGCCGAGACCCATCAGAAGAGCGTCAGGACGCGCAGATTGACCTGGTTGTTGACCTTGAAGCGTTCGCGCACCTTGATGTCGCGGCCATAGGTCGCCACCAACTGGACGGTCGGCGCGGCGAACCAGTCGACGCCGTCATTGAACTTGGTCGTTGCCTGCCGGTTGTCCTGATCGACGTACAGCGAGTCCAGTTTGGCCGGCTTGAAGAAACGTTGATAAGGACCCTGCCCTTCCCATTTGGAAAGGCCCTGCGTGAGTGACCCTTAGCTGGTGGCCTGGCGACATTCCTCAGGTGGCTCACGTGTTGAGCCAAATGCGAACGAGGATGGTTTCACCGCAAAAGGACCAACCCTGGCGATGAGCCTCCCAGGCTATTTGCCCGTGTGTCGTCAAAATCGGATCGTGACGATGCGTCCCTCGGCTCGTCGCAATTGCGCGGCGTCCGGCCCTCACCAAGAGAATCACCTCTTACCCGTGGCGGAAGCAGGTCGAGATCACCAGACTTGATCCGGATATCTCGCAGGCATTGAAGAAGTAAAGCCATCGTCGGGCCCGTTTGATGATGAAGTCACTCGTCCACAGAGCCAAATGCGTTCACGTGACTGAAGTTCGTCGCCAATCAGGAAATGCAGAGTTCACGGCACACCTTGATGTCTTTGAAAGCAGCATCGATTACATCACCGATGCCGCAGCCGGCACGGTCAACCGGCGGTGTAACCGCCGTCGATCACTAATTCAGATCCGGTCATGAAGGTGGTTTCGTCAGACGCCAGGAAGAGAACGCCGTTCGCGATGTCTTCGGGCAGACCGACGTGACCAACGGGGTGCTTCGCATCCATGGCACTGCGAAACTCCTTCATGTCCAGACCTGCGTCCAGACCGAGCCTTTCTACCATCGGGGTCCAGATGTAGCCGGGGTGAACCGAGTTCACACGAATCTTGTCGGCGGCGTACAGCAGTGCATCGTTCTTAGTCATGCAGCGCACCGCGCCTTTGGATGCGTGGTACGGCGGCAAGTCGCTTGCGCCGACGAGGCCGTACACCGACGACATGTTGATGATGCTGCCGCCGCCGGCAGCGCGCATGTGCGGCACCCCATGCTTTGTGCATAGGAACACTGCGGTAGAGTTAATTGCAAACGTGCGGTTCCAGTCCTCAAGGGTGACCTCGTGGGTTGGGACGTTAGGGCCCGCAATGCCAGCGTTGGCCACCAACACGTCAAGCTTGCCGAAGGTCTCGACCACATCAGCGAACACCCGCGCGACGTCAGCCTCGGCGGTGACATCCACGTGCCAGTACTGGGCCGTGCCGCCCGCAGACTTGATCGACGAAACCAACGTGGCGCCTTTCGCGTCCTGAATGTCGAGCACCGCCACCTTGGCACCTTCGCGCGCTAGCAAGGTGCTGATCGCGCCGCCAATCCCTTCCACGCCACCGGTCACGATGGCCACTTTTCCATTTACTCTTCCCATGATGATGTCTCCTCTAGATTTAATTTCGAAAGATGGCCTCCCGCGCTGAGGCGGGCACCTTGCCTCAGTTGAAGGCGAACCCTTCGTAGCCCTTGCTTCGGACAGTCTCGAGTTGCTGCCGGTAGGCACCGATCCCGGCCATGTAGAACATGACGGCACTCTTTTTGCCGGGGATGTTGGCGCCGAAGATCCACGAGTCGACCTTTGGGAAGAGCGTCATGTTGGCAATGTCCTCGCAGGTCTGGGTCCAGCCTTCCTCAGCTTTGAGAGTCGGCTCAATGGTTGCGACCTTCGAATGTTCGGCATGGCCGATAGCCCCGGCGATCCATTCCACCTGTGCCTCGATACAGGGGGGCAGGTTGGCAAACGGGCCGTTGGGTCCGAGGATCATGAACATGTTCGGAAAGCCGTGCGTGGCCAGACCCAGGTAGCTCGTGGGTCCATCGGTCCAGCTGTCGTTGATGTGCCGCCCGCCGCGTCCGCGCAGGTCCATCGAACGGTAGTTGCCGTCCACCGCGTCGAAACCGGTGGCGAAGACGAGCACGTCGAGCTTGTGCTCGACGCCGTCGGCCGTGCGCACCCCGGCGGGTGTGATCTTCTCGATCCGGTTCTCCGCGATTGAAACCAGCTCGACGTTGTCGCGGTTGTAGGTCTCGTAGTAGCCCTCGTTGCACAGCGGGCGTTTGGCGTACAGGCCGGTCGGGGTGAGCTTGCGGGCGGTCTGCGGGTCCTTGACGATTTCCTTGATCTTCGAGCGGATGAAGGCGGCCGCGGCCTCGTTGGCCTCCGGGTTGGTGGCGATGTCGCAGAACGTGCCGAACATGAACCGGAAGCCGTTGCCCTTGTCCCAGTTCTCCTGGAAGATGCGGCGCCGCTCCTCCTCGGAAACCTTCATCGCTTCGACGCCGCTCTCCTGGAAACCGAAGGCAACCACGGAGTCGCGCACCTGATCCCAGATCGCGTCAAAGTTCTTCTTGGTCTCGACGACCTCGGCCGGCTCGACCGGGCCGTTGCCGGACGGAACGCAATACTGGGGCGAGCGCTGGAAGACCGTCAGATGGCCGGCCTGCTTGGCGGCGGCTACGATGAACTGCGTTCCGGTGGAGCCGGTTCCCAGCACGCCGACACGCTTGCCGGCGAGGTCGAGGTCTTTCGGCCAGTCGTTAGTGTGCACGAAGGTGCCACTGAAGCTGTCGCGCCCGGGAATGTCGGGGATGTTGGTCTTCGCGAGCAGACCGAGCGCTGTGACCAGGTAGCGGCTCGTGAACGCCTCGCCGGTGCTGGTGCGGATCCGCCAGGCATTGCACTGCTCGTCGAACACCGCGCTCGTCACCTCGGTGTTGAGCTGGATGTCGCGGCGCAGATCTAGGCGGTCGACGACGTGGTTCAGGTACTTCTCGATGTCGGGCTGCTCCAGGTAGCGGGCGTTCCAGTCCCCCTCTTGAAGCAGGTCCTTGTCGAAGGAGTAGCGGTAGACGAAGCTCTCGGTGTCGGACTTGGCGCCGGGGTAGCGATTGAAGTACCAGGTGCCGCCGATGCCGCCGCCCTTCTCGAACGCCCGGATCTTCGACCCGAACTCCTTGCGCAGCTTGTGCAGCATGTAGATGCCGGCGAAGCCGGTGCCGATGACGATGGCGTCGAAGCGTTGCTCGTTTTCCATGGCGATGGTTGCTGTGTTCTTGCTGAGATCAGGGGAGCGCTCACGCGCCCTTGAACCACTTGGCGATGCGCCGCAGTTCGTCGTCAGCCTCGGGAGCCCTGCCAGCGAGGATGGGGAAGACGTGCTGCATGCCGCCGACCACTGACAAGGTGACCGAAACGCCGGCCGCTTTCGCGATGCGAGCGAGGTCCTGTGCGTTGTCGAGCAGCGTTTCGATCTCACCCGCGTTGATGTACAGGCGAGGGAATCCCCGGTAATCGGCCTTCAGCGGGTTGGTGAGCGGATCTGTGCGCGAGCCCTTCTCGCCGAGAAACATGCCGGACATGGCCTCGACGATGGGTCTGTTGACGAGGACGTCGGTGGCCGCATTCGTCTGCAACGTCTTGCCGACATGTTCCATGTCGAGCCAGGGGGAGAAGGCGATGACGGCGCCCGGCAACGCCACGCCATCCTGGCGCAGCTTCAGCACGGTGGAGATGGCCAGGTTGCCACCGGCCGAGTCGCCGCTGGTGACGATGTCCGAAGCCTTGTAGCCACGCGCCAGCAGCTCCTTGTAGACGGCCGTGGAGTCCTCGAGCTGGGCGGGAAAGGGATGCTCCGGCGCACGCCGATAGTCGATCACCACGGCGGTCACGCCCAGATGCTTGGCGAGGTGTCCGGCGAGCTTGCGATGGCTCGCCGACGACCCCACCGCGAACCCGCCGCCGTGGGTATAGAGGATGACCTTCGTCGTGTCGGCCCCTTGCGGCAGGGCCCACACGGCCTCGACGCCAACGAGCAGGTCCGACTTGTAAGTCACGCCTTCAGGCTCGAGCGTCGGCTGGTGCCACTCGTCGAAGAGGCTGCGCAGATCGGCGATGGGCAGTCCGGGATTGGCCGCCATGCGGTCCGACCAAGACTGGTACAGCGCACGCAGGGTATTCGATTGGGGTGAGGTTTCCATGCTTGTCTCCGTCTGTTGCGATGTGGGATCGGATTATTCGGAGCAAGCGCCCTTCCAGTATTGAACGTCTTGGTCGCACCCGTTGAAGGAAATGAGCAACGAGAGACACAAAGGAGGTCTTCGGGTCCGGTATCCGTCCAGACCGATCACGCTGGTCGTCTCGTTTGAACCCGGAGGTTCTACCGACATTTCTGCACGCGCGGTCGCGCAGGAGCTCTCGGCCGTCCTTGGCCAGCCTGTCGTCGTCGACAACAAGCCGGGAGCAGGGGGGCGCATTGGAACGAGATATGCCGCCCTGGCGAAAGCTGATGGCTACACGCTTCTTTGGGGGAGTGGGAGCACCCTGACGGCTGGGCCAGTGCTCTATCCGGACCAGGGGCACGTGGCGGGACTGACTCCCATCAGCCTGGGCGCGACCCAGCCTTTCGTTTTCGTGACGACGCCTTCCACTGGCGCGAGAACCTTGAAGGAATTCGTCGCGTTGGCAAAGCGGCGACCCGGTGAGCTGAACTTTGCATCGGCAGGAACGGGGTCGAGCAATCATTTGCTGGGCGAGATATTCATGTCAGCCACTGGCATCCAACTGGTTCACGTGCCCTACAGAGGAGCGGCCTCGGCAAAGGAGGGGCTGCTGAAGGGAGATGCCCAGTTGATGGATGAGGTCATCTCCCCGCTCATCGGCGCGCTGCGCGCCAATCAACTGGTTCCGTTGTTCATAACGAGTGACACACGCGACCGACTGTTCCCGTCCATTCCGACCGCGGCGGAGGTCGGGCTCCCGGAATTGGCCATTGCCGGTTTCTTTGGACTGCTCGCCCCGGGTGGGACGCCGCCGGAAATATTGGCGAAGCTCAATGGCGCCATGAAGAAGGCACTGGCGGCGCCCGCGGTCAGCCAAGCATTCGATAACCTGGGGTTCACCGCAGCCTACAGCACCCCCGAAGAGATGCAGGCACGAATTGCTCAGGGAAAAGCGACCTATCAGCGCGTCGTCTCGGAGCGGAAGATCAAGGTCGATTGATCGGTCGTCGCGATGTCGTCGGTGTGGAGCTTTCGAAAGCCAGTGCAGATGCGCTGGCTTCAACGCTTGCCGAGCTTGGATGCAGCGAGTGCGTTGCTTCTTGATTGCGTTCGTCGGCTCGCGGCCGACTGCAAACGCGGAGTTGGTCTTTTAGCCCGTGATTCGCGATGTGATCTTCCGAGCGGCGTCGACCATCAGTGTCGAAAGGAAGGCTCGGTTGAAAGCATTGAAGCGCTCGGAGTTTCCCGCCAGGGTAATGCTTCCGAGGATGCGTCCCTTCTCGTCGAAGATGGGCGCGGCAATGCCGCTCTTGCCAGGATCGAGTTCGCCCTCACTGATGCAGTAGCCGTCCTTGCGGATGCGCAGCATGGCTTTGGAGAAATCTTTCCACGTCAATCCGATGCGCTCGAGATCTTCGGGGGCGGCGCTGTCGAACAGGCGCCGCACCTGGCGCGGCAACAGATACGCAAGGATGACCCGCGAGGTGGCACTGCGGAAAAGGTCCATCGGGCGGCCGCGTCCGAAGTTCAGTGTCAGCTCGTCGGCGCCGGAACGCTGAAGGATGTTGATCACGGTCGAGCCGTAGAGCTCGCTGATGAGCAGTTCCAGGTTTGTCTGTGCCACCAGGTCGCCCACGATGTCGCGGCTCGCTGTCAGCAAAGGGTCGAACTGCGTCATGTGCCGATCAAGTTCGATGATCCGCGGCCCCAACGCGTAGCCGCGCGGCAGACGCACCAACAGACCCACGTTGGACAGTTCGCGCACATAGCGATAAGCGCTTGCCGGCGTGTAGCCCAGTTGCGAGCAAATGATTTCGATATCGATCACGGGCTGATCTGGCTTGAACAGATTCAGCACCTCGAGCATGCGACTCAGGCTATTCATGGTGTCGGGAGTCAGGTTGGGTGCAGCGCGTGGGCCGTGCCCGAGCAAACCCCGAGGTTAAACGATGCGGCGCGCGAGCGACTGTTGCATGTGGCCGTTCTCCGTCCCGTCAATATATGCATGAAAATCATAATTAGCGAATATGGCAAGAATTTATATTTTCACTGGCGATGTTGCTTGTCATTTTTTATCTAATCGATAAAATTGCAAAATTCTTCGAAAAGAAGCCGCAGGGAGGCAACGGTTGTCGGGCTATCGCCCTCGGCCATTCGAGTGCTCCCCGCTCGGAGCCGGAACGTCGTCAGCAGGGGTCTCTAGGAGTCAGCGATGAAGAGAAATTTCTTTCGGCAAGCCTGCGCCGTATCGGCGGTGCTTTTGGCCGCGTGCCTTTCACCGGTGCAGGTTTGGGCGCAGGCCGGTTGGCCATCGCGACCCATCCGTCTCGTGGTGCCCTATCCACCGGGCACAGGCCCTGACGTGATGGCCCGGCTTGTGACTGAGGGGCTGGCCAAGGAGCTCAAAACCACGTTCGTGGTGGAAAACAAGCCTGGCGCCAACGCAATCATCGGCACAGGCGAGGTGGTCAAAGCGCCGAACGATGGCTACACCTTCCTGTTGGTCGACCGCCTCACGATGACGGTCAACCCCTTGCTGTACCAGCCGCTGCCATTCGATCCCAAGAAGGACCTCGTCTCGGTCAGCAACATCGCCGATGTGAACCTCTATCTGGTGGTGAGTTCGCGGGTGCCGGCTAATGATTTCAAGTCCTTCATCGCCTACGTCAAGGCGCATCCCGGCGAGGTGCCGTTCGGCACCGGTGGCGTCGGCAGCGTCATGCACTTGAACATGGAGTTGCTGCAGGCGGGCACGGGCGTGCAGTTCCTGCACGTGCCGTATAAGGCGCTCGCCGAGGTCATTCCCGCCATCCTCGGTGGTCAGGTGGCGGCGACGTCGGGTGGCGTTGAAGCTCTGCTGCCTCACGTGCAGAAGGGCAGCATGAAGTTGTTGGCCGTCGGGGCCAGCACGCGCACGCCAGTGGCGCCGAACGTGCCAACGATCACCGAGGCCGGCGGGTCCGACATGCTGCTGTCCACCTCCTACTCGCTGCATGCCAAGGCAGGCACGTCCCCGGACATCCTAGCGCGGATGAACGCGGCCCTCACCAAGGTACTTGCTGCTCCCGAGCTGCAGGCCTGGGCGTCCGCCCGAGGCCTGCGGGCCGGGGCATCCAAACCCGCGGAGCTCGATGCGCAGATCGCCATCGACGCGGAGCGTGTCGGAAAGCTCGTGCGCGAGCGCGGCATCAAGGTGCAATAAAAGGAAGAAGGCAATGAAGAAAATGACCGGCGCCGAGGCGCTCTGGCTCGCGCTTGCAGGCGAAGGTGTGGACACCTGCTTCGCCAATCCGGGCACCACCGAACTCGATCTGGTGCGTGCACTGGAGCAACGTGACGAAATCCGTTGCGTGATCGGACTGCAGGAAAACGTCTGCACGGGTGCGGCCGACGGGTACGGCCGCATGCTCGGGCGTCCCGCGGCCACGCTCTTGCACCTGGGGCCGGGCTTTGCCAACGGCATCGCGAACCTGCACAACGCACGGCGCGCACGCACGCCGATCGTCAATCTCATCGGAGACCACGCCAGCTGGCATTTGCCGTACGACGCGCCGCTGACCTCCGACATCGAATCCCTGGCGCGGCCCGTCTCCGGGTGGGTGCACCGAATCGACAGCACCGGCGACAGTGCGGTCGCGGCTGCCGAGGCCGTGCGGCAAAGCGTCGCAGCGGGGGGGCGTGGCACGACGCTCATCTTCCCCGCTGACTTTCAGGCTGGCGACGTCTCGCGCGCTGTCAAGAGCGAAAAGCCTGCGGCCGTCGACGCAGACCCGGAGGGTAGCCTCGACGCGGTGCAATGGATCGAGCGCCTGCGCGCGGCTCGGCGCGTGGTGTTCCTGCTGGGGGGCGGCGGCGAACTCGCAGGGTTGGGGCAGCGCGCCCAGCGCGCGACAGCCCGCCTGTGCGCGCTGCTGGGCGCACAGGCGTATGCCGAGACTTTTCCGTCGCGTTCCGAACGCGGGCAGGGGCTGCCGGCGTTCGATCGGCTGCCCTACTTTCCCGAACCGGCGCGCGAAGTGCTCGACCCCGCCGATCTCGTGGTGCTTGTGGGCGCGCTGCCGCCCGTGACGTACTTTGGCTATGCGGGTCACCCCAGCCTGCTGGTGAACGCCGAACGGCTGCTGGTGATCGGCGAGCCGGGGCAGGCAGTGGCCGAGCGGCTCGAGCAAATTGCCGATGCCCTGGGTGCGCCGGCCTACCAGGCGCCTATTTCGTCGCTGCCGGACGCACCCGAGGGGACGCTCACGCCGGCCAAGATCGCCGCGGTTCTGGCGCGCGAACTGCCAGCGCGCGCGATCGTTTCGGTCGAGGGTGGGACTTGCGGCTATCCGTTCTACGCCGCGTCATCGGCCGCCCGCCCGCACACCACGATCACCAATACCGGCGGGGCCATCGGGCAGGGGCTTCCCGTGGCGATGGGCGCGGCCATTGCCTGCCCGGACCGCAAGGTGGTCGGGCTGCTGTCGGATGGCAGTACCCAATACACGATCCAGACGCTGTGGTCGATCGCTCACGAGAACCTCGACGTCGTCGTGCTGATCGCAGCGAATCATCAGTACGCCATCCTGCGCAACGAACTGCGGCGCGACGGCGCTGCACTCGGCGCAAGGGCCGAGGCGTTGACGGCCCTGGATCACCCGCGCATCGATTGGGTGGGACTTGCCCAGTCCTATGGTGTCCCGGCCACGCGCGCGTACACGGCGCAGGAACTGGCCGAACAACTGCATCGGGCGTTCGGGCGAACCGGACCCGCGCTCATCGAAATGGCCCTTTGAGGGCGCAACGACAGGGCGCTGGAAGCGCGGCCTGCATCAATCAAGGAGAACGTATGGATCTGAAACTCAAAGGCAAGGTCGCAGTCGTGACCGGTGGCAGTCTTGGCATCGGCCGGGCGGTGACGCAGGCGCTGGCAGCCGAAGGCGTGCGCGTGGCCATCGTGGCGCGCAGCAGGGAGCCGCTCGAACAGGCGGCGCGCGAAATCAGCGAGGAAACGGGCGTCGAGATTCTTGCCGCACCCGCAGACGTCAGCAGCACCGAGCAGGTGGACGCGATGATGAGCAGGGTCGCGGCGCATTTCGGCCGAATCGACATCCTTGTCAACGGGGCTGCGCACCCGGGTGGCCTCGTGCGCAGCGAGATCGAGAACGCCGACCCCGAGGGCCTGCTGGAAGACATCAACATCAAGGTGGTGGGCTACATGCGCTGCGCCAAGGCGGTCGCGCCCCACATGCGCAAGGGTGGCTTCGGCCGCATCATCAACATCGGCGGCCTCACTGGCCGCGGCAGCAAGCAACTCTCGGGCATGCGCAACGTGGCGATCTGCCACTTGACCAAGACGCTCTCCGATCAACTCGGCCCGTCGGGAATCACGGTCAACGTGATCCATCCCGGCGTGGTGGAAACACCGCACATCCACGAGCTCTACGCCAAGGAGGCCAAGCTGCAGGGCCTGACGCCGGATCAGGTCGAGGCGAACTACGCCAAGGGCACACCGATCCGCCGTGTGCTGCAACCCAATGAAATCGCCGATGCCGTGCTGTTCCTCGCCTCCGAGCGAGCCGGCGCGATCACCGGTGAATCGATCGCTGTGGACGGCGGCATCACGCGCGGCATCTTCATCTGAGCGAAGCGAAGGAGTACTCGATCATGCAGGGGACAATTCTTGTGGGAACCGCGGGGCAGGGAATTCTGCGCAGCGCGGACGATGGCGCTACGTGGCATCGCCTCGGGCTGAAGGAGGCCATCGAGTTCGATGGCGTCGTGCGCAGTCTTTTGGTCGATCCCCGCAATCCGAACCGGATTTTCGCGGGCGCGGATGCCGGCATCTGCCTGAGCGAAGACGCGGGCGTGCATTTCAGACGCCTCGAGTCGCCCGCAAACGGCATGCACGTCTGGGCGATCGCGATCGACCCGCGCGACTCCAACGTGATCTACGCTGGAACGGGCGCGCCCTCTCGCGCCGCGATGTTCCGTTCGCTCGACGGCGGTCAGAGCTGGACGCGGCTGGGCATCGAACTGCCAGAGTTCTGCGGCGGCGTGAACCGTCCGCGGATTCTTACTGTCTGCGTGGATCCCGACGACGGCGCGGTCTGGTTTGGCGTGGAGGAGGGCGGTGCCTGGCACAGCCTGGATCAGGGCGAGACATGGCGTCGTGCGGACGACGCGCAAAGCGGCATCGTCAACGGCGACATCCACGCCATCACCATCCTTCCGGCGCGCGGCGGTCAGCCCAAGACGCATTTGCTTGCCACCGTGAACTCGGTCTACACCAACCGCGACGGCGGGTACGGGCCGTGGGCCGCGGAGAGCTCGGCCGACCGTTTCGATGGCATGTACTACACCCGCACGCTCGCGCCGCTGGAAGGAGACCAGGACGTCCTGTTGGTGGCCATCGGTGACGGCACGCCGGGCACACGCACGCAGATCTACCGGTCGCTCGACCGTGGCGCGAGCTGGTCGACCGCACTGCTTCATGCGGTGCCCAACTCCACATTCTGGGCGCTGGGAATGCACGCCGCAGACCCCCAACTGGTGTTCGCCGGCACCAAGTACGGCCACCTCTTTCGCTCGATGGACGGCGGTCGCAGCTGGTTCAAGGATTGGCGCGACTTCAGCGAGATCACGGCCGTGGCGTGGACACCGGCGGTGGCAGCCGTCAAGGCGCATCCGAAGTCGATCCTGGGGGCCAAGCCCCATGACTGAGCAGGCTGCGGCCGTTGTGCGGCCCAAGATTCGCCGCACGCATCTCTCGCTCTTTGTTACCGACCCCTTCGTGTCGGCCGGATGGTACGAGCGCGTGCTCGGCATGCAGGAAACGGCGCGCGGCGCGCAGTGGGTGTTCATGAGCTTCGGCCAGAAGCACCACGACATCGCGCTCATCCGTCCCGAACCCGGTGTTGTGGTGGGCGGTTGCGCCCTGCAGCACTACGGCCTGGAAATCGATGGCGACTTGACGGAGTTGCGGCGACTCTACGGGCAGTTGCTTAGGGCCGGTGTGGAGGTGGTCAAGACAACTGACCACAAGGTGGGCTATGGCTTGTACTTCAACGACCCGGACGGTCACCGCTTCGAGTTCTTCTTGGAAACCGTCCACGACGACGAAGAGGGCAAGCGCGTACTGCATTCCTACAACGCGCCTAGCGATCACTTCCACCTAGAGCCGTTGTACGACTGAGTAGCGCTCATTTCCTTCTCTTTTCTTCAACATTGATCGCATATCTCTATGACCAAGACCGCCAATTCCAGCGTCTTTCACATTCGCAAGTGGTACCTGCAGATCGAAGACACCCTCTTCGGTGAGACCGGCGCTCCTGCCGATGGCGAGCCGCTGCGCAAGATCGTGATCGCAGCCTGCATCCACAACCCGTTCGCCGGCAAGTTCGTGCAGGACTTGGCTTCCTGGATCGAGCCCTCCCCCGAACTCGGGCGTGAGTTCGGTCGTCGGATTCAAGAGGCGGCGCAGGGCCGCGCGATCCAGAGCTACGGAAAAGCCTGCCTGGTGGGTATCGATGGTGAGTACGAGCATGGCAATGCGCTGCTGACCAATCCGGCGGCCAACCCGGTGCGCGATCACGTGGGCGGCGGCAAGTCATGGGTGCCGTCCACCGGCAAGCGCGGCGGCCCCGGAACCGTGATCGACATTCCCCTGGCGCACAAGGATGCGCTGTATGTGCGCTCGCACTACGACACCATCACGGCCCAGTTCAGTGACGGCCCCAATCGCGACGAAGTCATCGTGTGCTGGGCCTTCGCCACCCGCGGCCGCCTCAACGCCCGACTCGGAGGACTGAAGGCCTCGGACGTCAAGGGCGAGGACGGGCTGTACTGAGATGGATATGGAGCGGCGCGACTACACGCTGGCCCTGTCTGGGCTGAACTTCCACGTCACAGAATGGGGAAGCGAACAGGGATGGCCCATCCTGATGCTCCATGGCATACGCGGCTATGCGGAAACTTTCGCGGGCATCGGCGCTGCGCTGCAACCCGGGTTCCGCGTCATTGCCTTCGATCAACGGGGGCGGGGTGAATCGGACTGGGATCCGGCGCACAACTACTATACAGATGCCTACGTGGCCGACATCGAAGGCATCGTGCAGGCCCTGGGGCTTGCGCCCTTCGACCTGCTGGGGCACTCGATGGGGGGCATCAATGCCATCGTCTACGCCGCGCGTCATCCGCAGAAGGTCAGGCGCCTCGTAATAGAAGACGCCGGTCCGGGTGCCTTCGATACCAGCGAGGGTGCGACGCGTATCCGCAAGGAACTGGCTACCACGCCCGACAGGTTCGAATCCTGGGGGGCGGCCAGCGACTTCATGCGCGCCCTGCGGCCGACCGTGACGGAAGAGGCCCGGCAACAGCGCCTTCACAACATGCTCAAACCTCTGCCAGAGGGGGGCTATACCTGGCGCTACGACCACGCCGGCATCGCCGCGACGAGGCTCAATCCGGATCCGGCTCGCGTGATCGATCTGGAGCCCAGCGTCCGGGCCATTGCATGCAAGACGCTCGTGGTACGAGGGGGCCGTTCCGACTACCTCCAGCCGTCGATGGTGGCGCGAATGCGAGAGCTGAACTCGTGCATCGTCGATGCCGAGATTCCCGATGCCGGCCACTACGTCCACGACGATCAGCCGGTGTTGTTCGAGCAGTTGGTCGTCGACTTCCTCAAGCCAGCTCACGCACCTGCCTCCCAGTAAACGAAATGATCCACGAACTTCGAACTTACACACTGGTTCCCGGGAGCGTGCGCGAGTACCTGCGCATCTATAACGAGAAGGGGCGCGAGGTGCAGACGCGGTTGTTGGGCAATCTGGTCGCGCTCATGGCGCCGGAGAGTGGCGATCTCAACCAGCTGGTCTATCTCTGGGCATTCGATAGCTACGAGGAACGCGCCCGACGTCGAACAGAGTTGACGGCCGATCCCGACTTCACCGAGTTCCGCAAGAAAGTTCGACACCTGCTGTTGCAGCAGGACAGCAGGCTGCTCAGCCCTGTTTGACACATAACTACGAGAGACACAACCGATGACCATCCCCATGGAATTTCAGGTGCTTATCGTTGGCGCGGGGCCAGTCGGCGTCTCGATTGCCAACCTGCTGGGTGTCTACGGCATATCGACGCTGATCGTCGACCGCAGCCTGCAGGTGATGGACTACCCCCGCGCCGTGGGGCTGGACGACGAGGCGTTGCGCACCTTTCAAGCGGTTGGACTGGCCGAGGACATGCTGCGGGACATGATCCAGAACGTGCCCATGCGCATGTACACAGCTGGAAAGCAGTGTTTCGCGGAAATCCTTCCCAGCACACGTGAGTTCGGCTGGTTTCGTCGCAACCTGTTTTCCCAACCCCTCGGCGAGGCAGTCTTGCGCCGGGGACTGGAACGGTTTCCTCACGTCAACCTGCGCGTGGGGGTGGAGCTGGTCGGGCTTACGCAGGAAGAGACCGGTGTGACTGCGACCTTGCGCGATGTGCAGGGCGCGGAGAGTCAGGTGCGCGCGCGCTATCTCGTGGCGTGCGACGGTGGGCGCAGCACAGTGCGCGAGGGCATTCTCAAGCTGCCTTTCGAGGGGCGCACGCATGCGGCCAAATGGGTGGTCATCGAATGCGACCAGGATCCGCTGGACGCCCCCTATACCGCGCTGCATTGCGAGCCTGCCCGGCCGTACGTGTGCCTGCGTTTGCCGTACGGCCTGCGCCGCTGGGAGTTCATGCTGTTCCCCGGCGAAGACGGCGATCAGATGCTAGCGCCCGAGAAGGTGCGGGAACTGCTTGGTCGCCATGTGGCGCAGCCCGAGAAGCTCAATGTAATCCGTGCGCGGGTCTATACGCACAATTCACGCGTGGCCGGCTCATTCGTGTTTGGGCGGGTGTGCCTGGCGGGCGATGCTGCGCACATCACACCGCCGTGGATCGGCCAGGGTCTGAATGCGGGCGTGCGTGACGCCTTCAACCTGGCTTGGAAACTCGCCTGGATCCTGCAGGGGCGACTGAAGCCCGAGTTGCTGGCGAGCTACCACGATGAGCGCCATGCGCACGCCAAGGCGATGATCGACCTAGCGGATCTGTTCGGTTCCGTGCTGTCCCAGCGCAATCGCTTCGTGGCCTGGATGCGTGACCGCTTCTTCCTGTCCATCAAGAACATTCCACGCGTACGCGACTACGTGTTGCAGATGAAGTTCAAGCCCATGCCCCGCTTCTTAAAGGGCATCGTCCTAGACAGCGGCGATGAGCGGCGCGACGAACTGGTGGGGCGCATGTTCATCCAGCCCAACATCGAGCGCGAGCCTGGGCGTACCCAGCGGCTCGATGATGTCGTCGGTGCCCGTTTCGCACTGGTGAGTTGGCGCAGTGACGCGCTGGCGAGCGCGCCCGCCGGCCTGAGGGTGCAACTCGACCGCCTGGGCTGCGACCACTACGTCGCTGTGCGGTCGCGCAGTGTCAGGAATGAAGCCTGCTCTAACGTGCCGGTCCAGCCGTCGGGCACGGTGATCGAGGACGTGGAGAACGCGCTGCACTTCTGGTTTCAGGGCAAGAACGTCGATTGGGTGTTGATCCGACCGGACCGGTTCATTGCGGTTGCAGGCAAGGTGGGCGACGCCGTGCAGCAACTGTCGTCATTCTGCGAGACCGTGTTGCCTGTTGCCACGTCTTTCCCGGCTGGCTGTGCAAGCGCAGAGGAACCGCCACAACTCTTGGCGCATGCTTGAGAGGATGATGATGTATCCCGAGCTTTCCCTCTACATTGGGGGCCGCTTTGTGGGGAATGACGGCCGCCCCGGACAAGAGGTGCGCGATCCTGCGACCTTCGACTTGCTCGGGCACCTGCCCTGGGCCACGCCCGAGGACATCGACGCGGCATTGAGCGCCGCACATCGCGCGTTCCAGTCCTGGCGACACAGCTCGCCGGTGGAGCGGTCCGAGGTACTGCGCAAGGTGGCGGCATTGGCACGCGAGCGCGCCAATGCCATCGGGCGCAGCATCACGCTGGACAACGGCAAGCCGTTGCCTGAGGCGGTCGCCGAGGTGCTCAATGCCGCTGAGCACGTCGAGTGGCACGCGGAGGAGAGCCGTCGAATCTACGGCCGCGTCGTGCCGTCGCGCAACCCGGCAGTGCGTCAGCTTGTGGTGCGTGAGCCGGCAGGCGTCTGCGTCGCGTTCAGTCCATGGAACTTTCCGTTCGGACAAGCGATGAAGAAGGTCGTGGCTGCGATTGGTGCCGGTTGTGCCGTGGTGCTCAAAGGGCCCGAGGAGTCACCGAGCGCCATCGTGGCGATAGCCCGCTTGTTCCACGACGCAGGGCTGCCCGAAGGCGTGTTCAACATCGTGTGGGGCGTGCCGAGCGAGATCTCGCGCCAATTGATCGAGTCGCCTCTGGTGCGTGTCGTCTCCTTCACCGGCTCGGTTCCGGTGGGCCGGCAACTCGCCGCCTTGGCAGGCTCGCACATGAAGCGAATGAACATGGAACTGGGCGGCCACGCGCCGGTGCTGGTGTTCGACGACGCCGACGTGGAGCAGGCCGCGACCTTGCTGGCGCGACTGAAGACCCGCAATGCGGGGCAGGTGTGCGTGTCGCCCTCGCGCTTCTTCGTCCAGGCCGGCATCTACGACCGCTTCGTGGCCAGCTTCGCCGATGCGCTGCGCGGAGTGAAGGTTGGTCATGGCCTGGAAGAGGGCGTCCAGATGGGGCCACTGATCCACGAGAGGCGCCTGCAGGCGGTGAGCGAACTCGTGAACGATGCCGAGAAGGTGGGCGCGCAGGTGCTGGCGGGCGGCAAGAGGTTGGGCGAGCGCGGCCATTTCCACGAGCCGACCCTGATTGCGAACGTGCCGCAGCATGCCCGTGTCATGCGCGAGGAACCATTCGGTCCGATCGCAGCGCTCGCGCGTTTTGAAACGGTAGACGATGCACTGCGATTGGGCAATGCGCTCCCATTCGGGCTGGCCGCCTACGTCTTCACGCAGTCGATCCGGATCTCGACGCGGGTGGCCAACGCACTGGAAGCCGGCATGGTCAATATCAACCATTCCGGCATGGCGCATCCCGAACTGCCGTTCGGGGGTGTGAAGGACAGCGGCTTCGGCAGCGAAGGCGGCACCGAGTCTTTCGACAGCTTCCTGGTGACCAAGCTGATCACTCAAATCTGAACCCGCAATCTTGAATACCCACACCATGCTGAACCTGCGAGACCCCTCACTGCTGCGAGAACAATGCCTCGTGGCGGGCCAGTGGATATCCGCGGACCAGACCATCGCCGTCACGAACCCCGCCAGCGGCGCCGTAGTCGCCCACGTGCCCCGACTGGGGGCCGCTGAGACCCGTCGGGCCATCGAGGCCGCGAACCAGGCGTGGCCCATCTGGCGAGCGCGCACGGCCCACGAACGCTCGGCCTTGCTGGCGCACTGGCACGCACTCATTCTCGAGAACCAGGACGATCTTGCACGCATCATGACGGCAGAGCAGAGCAGAGCAGAGCAGAGCAGGGCAAGCCGCTGGCCGAGGCGCGGGGCGAGATCGCCTACGCGGCGTCCTTCATCCAGTGGTTCGCCGAAGAGGCCAAGCGGGTGTACGGTGAGACGATTCCAGCGCCTATCGCCTCGCAGCGCATCGTGGTGATCAAGGAGCCTGTGGGCGTGTGCGCTGCGATCACGCCATGGAACTTTCCGGCCGCGATGATTACGCGCAAAGCGGGTCCGGCGCTCGCGGCGGGCTGCGTCATGGTGGTCAAGCCGGCGAGCCAGACCCCATTGACTGCCCTGGCCTTGGTGGCACTGGCCGAGCGTGCGAGCATCCCGTCCGGTGTGTTGTCGGTGGTGACCGGTTCGGCCGGCGATATTGGCACCGAGCTCGCAACGAATCCGCTGGTGCGCAAGCTTAGCTTCACCGGCTCGACCGAGGTGGGGCGGCAGCTGATGCAACAGACGGCGTCGACCGTCAAGAAAGTCTCGATGGAACTGGGCGGCAACGCGCCCTTCATTGTGTTCGAAGATGCCGACCTCGACGCAGCGGTGGAAGGGGCCATCGTCTCCAAGTTTCGCAATGCGGGGCAGACTTGTGTGTGCGCCAATCGACTGTACGTGCACGCCGCCGTGTATCACGAGTTTGCGCGCAAGCTGGCTGATGCCCTGCAGGCGCTGAAGGTTGGGCCGGGTGACGAGGAGGGCGTACGTATCGGTCCGCTGATTGATGAGGCGGCAGTGCGCAAGGTTGAGGAGCATTTGGCGGATGCCACCGGGAAGGGCGCGCGCGTGATCACAGGCGGCAGCAGGCATGCACTGGGCCTCACCTTTTTCGAGCCGACTGTGCTCGTGGGTGTCACGCAGGATATGCGCGTTACGCGTGAAGAGACCTTCGGCCCGCTAGCGCCACTGTTTCGCTTCACGACGGAGGACGAGGTGGTCGCCATGGCCAACGACACCGAATTCGGTCTGGCGAGCTACTTCTATGCGCGCGACCTGGGCCGGGTGTGGCGCATAGCAGAACGCCTCGAGTACGGCATGGTCGGCGTGAACACCGGGCTGATCTCCAATGAGGTCGCGCCGTTTGGTGGTGTCAACCAATCGGGCCTTGGTCGTGAAGGTTCGCGCCATGGCATCGAGGACTACCTGGTCATCAAGTACATCAACATGCGGGCATCTAGGCGCCCGCGCTCATTTCATTTCACCTGGAAACCCATGACTCAAGCGCGCCAACCCGATCACCCGATCAATCCTCTATTTACTGACCGCTGGTCGCCCCGCGCGTTCACAGGTGAGATGATTCCCGAGTCTCTTCTGATGAGCCTCCTCGAGGCCGCACGATGGGCGCCCTCGGCATACAACGCCCAGCCCTGGCGCTTTATTTACGTGCGACGCGAGACGGCGAGTTGGAAACCGATCTTCGATACGTTGGTGGAGTTCAATCAAGGTTGGGCGCAGCGCGCGGCAGCGCTGGTGGTCATCGCGTCGGCCAGGCAGGCCGTGTTTCCAGGCGCAAACGTTGCAGAGCCCAATCTGTGGCATTCCTTCGACTCCGGTGCAGCCTGGGCAAGCATCGCGTTTCAGGCCACGCTCTCGGGTTGGGCCGCCCACGGGATGGCCGGCTTCGACTCAGACCGCCTTCGTCAAGCCGCAGCCATTCCTGGTACCTATTCAGTGGAAACCGTGGTCGCGATCGGCAAGCAGGGCGACAAGGGCGTTCTTCCTGAGGGAATGCAGAGCCGCGAGATGCCCAATGATCGACTGCCGCTGACGCGACTAGCGGCCGAGGGGCGGTTCAGCTTCAACGACTGAGAGCGACTGCCGTGATCGCTGGGCCCGCCGAGTGCAAACAGGTGAGCTCTGGGCGCGGAGGATGATCAAGAGGCGCTGTGGAGCGTGAGAAGCCCGCGCTCGAATTGTCCTGGCGACGGAAGTCCACACAATCATTGAGGAGCCCGCCTTTCGGCACCGCTACATCGCCAGTGTCGGGTTCGAACCAGTCGATGCTCTTCCGTCGCGCTTCCGCCGCGTTCCTGAAGAGCAATCGTCAGAATTACGAGGTCCAGGTCAAACAGGCCGAAATCCGCATCGGCAGCTAGAGGTAATGACGGGGGCAGGTCGTATCTCAAAGGACGCGGCACGGTTGACACTGGCAGGAAGACGGCGATCGGCCGACCCTGTCGATGAACTTGTTGCCAGCACTGGCGAAGACGTGACTGCCTTCGCGGCAGACGACGCGAAGCGGCTTGCGCTCCTTCATGGAGGCGGGATGCCTCATGGGACGCCAAAAAGGGGTTTTGTCACAAGCCATTGAGTCCCCGAGCAGGGCGGGTGCGCGCCACAGGCAGGTCAAAAGGGACGATGGTTCGCTCTCAGTGCATACAGCGTCGCGGGGGCGAAGCGGGCTATGAAGTTGCATTAGCCCAAATCAGCAATCGGGAACCGCGCCTCAAGCCATTGACCGCCCGCATGGCTCCGCCGAGGTGTTGCGCCTGCGGGTCGGCTGGCACCAATTTGAAGCTTCTTTCGCCTGCGATTCGTGCACTGGGGTTGCCGGTGTCGCCCGGACGTTGCACGTCGGGGGCTTGGTACAGGGGAATCGCGGGTTTCCCCACTGGGTGCTCCGAGGGCTGCCTTGCACAATTCTTGCGATGTGGGAATTCCACGTGGCGTGCCCTTGCACGCCTCGCTCACCACGGAAGCTCTCTTGACCATGAATCAAAGCATCAATCGATTTCATGACGTTCATGTCCACGCGTCGGCCGTGCACGGCTGGAGTCAGACCTACAGCCAGATCACATCGGGTTCGCCTGAGAGTTCGCTGATGCAGCTCACCAGCGCTCGATGCCATGTCTTTCGCGAGCAGATCAATCAGCGCGTCGTGCAGCATGGGGAGGCTCCACAGGGGAGAGTGTGCTTTGCCGTCCCGATCGTTATCCCGGGCGCGATCCGCATGCAAGGGCGCGAGGCGGACGACAAAAGCATCTTCTTTCTTCGTGGTGGAGAGGAGTTCATGTTCCACATGCCGATGGGGATGGACATGCTGGCGATGACGTTCGACCAGGAATTGTTCGAGCGCGCCTTGGGGGGCTCTCTCTGGGCGGATGAAATCCGCAATTCGATCAAACAGCCTGTGATCAAGGTACCGCCACAGCGATTCGCTGAATCCCGCAGGCGGCTGCTGGCGATGTTTTCCGAGGCGTTGATCAATGACGACCTTGGCAATACGCCGGATAGGGAGCATGAGCGGGAGCAGGCGATGCTGGACGAGTTGTTGCAGCTGGTATCCGACCCGGCCTGCGACAGAGGGCAGCGCCAGAGCAGCTCCACTCACAGCTTCATAGTCGAGAAGTGCCATCGCCTTGTAGTGACCGACGCGATCAACGTTCCGAGCGTCATTGAACTGTGTCAGCGCCTTCAGGTGAGCCGCCGTACGGTGCAGAACAGTTTTCGCACCGTCGCCGAGACGACGCCGCTGAACTACCTTCGATCAGTGCGTCTCAACGGCGTGCGCCGGGAACTGATGTCCACGCGTACGTCGGATCTGCCGATTGGTGATGCCGCGGCCAACTGGGGTTTCTTCCATCTCAGCCATTTTGCGGCCGAGTACCACGGATTGTTCGGTGAACTGCCTTCGCAGACCAGACGAGCGGACGCAGCCTCGCGGCGTTTCGACGATTGAGCCGCCACGGTCTTGGTGCTTGTCGTTGCGAACTTCCACGTCTCGACAGGCTCCAGCGCGCAGAAGTCATTCGTTCTGGTCGGTCTAGTGCCGACCACGGCAGATGGACAGTAATAGTCCGACGAAGGCCGTCTTGATGAAGCCGGACGAAGTCGACAGCATGTGACCTGAATAAATGGCACCGCATTAGGTGCCCATCATCAGGAGTGCATGTACATCATGAAGAG
>NZ_JBPJZL010000024.1:0-60929 GCF_051216835.1 Variovorax multivorans | reverse complement strand
GGCCGCAAGGGCCTCTCAAACGCATGGGGATGCTCGGTGAGACGAGCTTGCGAGCGCAACGACAAGCACACGCGCTCGCCATCAAGCCAATTTACGACTTGATCAGACCTTCCCTAGACTCAGCTGAAACAAAAAGCGCATGCGGAACAGGACAATGATCAGCAAGAGATCCGCGAGGGCAGTAAACAACAACACCCACCGCCTGGCACCTGGATCCATCAAGGTCGAAGCGCCGAACCAAAGTCCGCCCGTCACAGCGATGGCCAGGCCAGGTATCTGCCAGAACAGTGCGTTGAGCGAGCGCATGTGTTGTCCCGCTTCCAGATAGATCACCTCCGCCAAACGAGCGCTACGCGAGGCGTCTTCGCGTGCCAAGGTCAACTCATGTTTGCGGATCTCAAGATCGGTGGCGAGCTTGGACTTGTGGTCCTCCACATTCCTGGAAAGCGTCGATTTCAGCACTTCCAGCTTGGTCGTTGCACTATCGCTGAGAGCGGTCTCATTGGTTGTCATACGTGTCGGCGCTGATCGAATCTTGATCCCCGGGGAGGTTGAATATTGACGGGGGTGGAAGTCGGGTTTTCGATGCCGGCTGCGCACAGTTTAGTGTCCGCGGCGTGCTCCCCGATGTTGAATTGCGCACGGGGTACGCCGAGCGATTATTGTTGCTGCTCCGCACGCCAGGCCAGAACTCTAGGCACCACAAGCTCTGCAAGGTGCTTGGTGTCTTCCGGCGTTCCCGAGCAGCCAAACGAGAGCGAGATGGTGACAAGACAGGCGGATTCGATGAGAGGTCGCATCGTGTCCAAAAATGCTAAGACTTCTTCATCCTGCCATAGGTCGCTGCCGTACTCCATCTTGGATTCGTTGTTGAAGAGATCGAGACAGAGGTCAAATACGAGCGGATGCGCTGGCGCTATGCTGGCCAACGATTCGGCGGTCGGATGCAGCATCTGTGTCGCGCCAGACGCTGCGAGCACCTCCTCGCCGATCCCGATGTCCCCTCCGTTGTCCTGTTTGCAGAAAAAGTGGACGGCGTCGAAGCGACCCCGCACCACCACGGGCGCAATAAATGAGTCGTACCGGATCCATTCACCCTCAGCAATCAGGGCATGCAGCCCGTCCAAGTCGGCGGCTAGCATCTCCGCCTCCTCCTCCGGATTTTCGAAGAAGTCGTAGCCTCCGTCCCAGTGATGATCTGCGTGCGCTAGGGTGAACTTCGCCAGGCTGGAGTCAGCTGCGTAGCGCTCCCAGATCCACAGGGCCCACTTGTGGTTGTCCATCAACCAAGTCTCTGTCCCAAGATGCTCGACGTACTCGTCATCGCGTTTCAGGTCTTGATAGTCGATCTTTACCACAGCCTCTCCACGGTTCGCTTGTCCGCAATTGCGTTCCCAGTCCGGACAAGCCTTTCTGCCGTTCGACCTACCCACAGTTGCCTCGCAGGTGCTGCGTCCTTCGCAGTAAGGCGACCTCACCCACCGAGTCAGCGGCGGCGCAGTGGATACGCTGTCCTGCACAATAGCGCCGAAGCAGCGGTTATATCGGAGGAGGGCCGGTGGCAGGTAAGCATCATGATTTGGTGGACTTCACCAAGAAGTACAAGGGCGAGCTCTATTCATTTTTTCTCGATTTGAAGAGCTGGCGGCAGTTCAAGACAAGGCATAACCTGGCTTGGCAAAAACTGCGCTTCGGTGCCGTGAGCCACGCATCGGTGCCAAAAGAACGCGGCATCTACGCCTTCACGGTGGAACTCGCGCCTTCAAAATTGCCAATACACGGATATATTCTGTACGTGGGCATCAGCGGCGACACTTCCGGGGCAAATTTGCACAAAAGGTATGCCCAGTACCTGCGACAGCTTAAGAACAAGGATGGGCGGCCGCGCGTATTCACATTCCTAGAAAACTGGGCGGACGACCTGTTCTTTAACTTCGTCCCACTTCCCAGCGCTGCTGTCATCCTGACGCGCGAGAAAGAGGCTAGCGAGTAAGTGGAGACTTCGCCAAACGCAATAGCTACGGCTTTAAGGCAGGCGACTCGGCAAAACCGCCGACAGCCTTCTGTACTCCGCAAACAGGTGGTCGCGAACACATTGAACAAGGTCAAGGAATTCGTCGATGTGTTTGAACTCGGCCATGTCATTCTGGTGAGTCAAGATCACGGTGGGGGTAGCGCGATTGGTCGTGAATTCCAAGGCACCGCCAAGCACGGACATGTCCGCATGCGCCAGCAACTCATTTCGAGTCTTCTTCAATCGCTCGTGCAGCGCCACATGATTGGATGGAACGCAAGCAGCAAGGATTCTTCGCGAGTTTCCTTGGCTATCCTTGGACTGGTTGAACATCGTCATGTACTCGACGATTGCATGCCGAAAGGCTGGCCCCGCTAAGGGATGGGTCAAATCTGCCTTCACGTCCTGCAAGATTTGATGGCAGGAACTCGCCCGCTCGACACAGACGGTTAGGTGAACGAGGTCATCCTCGGGACTTTTGGGGCTTGGCATGCTCTGCTTGCACCTCGTGCCTTGTGATTCTTTAGGCACCGATCGTATCGGGCCCTGCGCTGCTGCACCCTTCAGGCTTACTCTGAGCCACCGTCAGCAGGGTTTGACCTCCTTGAAGCGCAGTGCACGGCTGCTAGTTCTTCTGACCTCCACGTCGAAATCCTCGATCCCTTCCCATGAATGCCTCCAGCATGTGCGGGATCAGCGTCACTGCATCCACCACTTCCCCATAGGTCTGTGCATGCAGCGCCGCATAGCGGTCCAACTCCGTCTTGAGGCTGCCCGGACAGGTGAAGGTCAGCTTGACGCTCTCGGTCCTGGGTAACGGCCCCAGCCGCAGCTTGCGCGTCGTATTCATCGATTTCCACCTCGCACGAAGAATAGCGGCTGGTACGGCCGCAGGACGAGGTCCTTGCTCACCATCACGCGCATCGGAAACCCCGGCCGGATCGTCAGCGTCGGCTGAATGCTCGCATTGCGCTTCGTGATCTCCTGCCCGACCTGGTTCACTGTGTCCTGCGCTCCCTCACGTACAGAGATCACAAGGCGATTGCCGTCCTGATCCGTCTGATTCTGCGGCGCCGCCAACTCGGCCCCGACCCCAAGCAGCGTCGATAGCGCCGCGCCGGCCAGGATGCGATCCCAATGCCAGTCGACACCGTCCTCCAGCCCGGCGTAGCCGGCAGGATCAATCCCCGGCAACCGGTCCAGCGCCACCGACGATGTGTCCGGCAGGATCAGCCGCATCCACACCAGCAGCACGCGCCGCTGCCCGAACGCCACCTGGCTGTCGTAGCGACCGATCAGTCGCGACCCCTGCGGGATCAGCAGATGGCGCCCCGTGGCCGTGTCATAGACCGCCTCGGTCACCGTGGCGATCACCTGGCCCGGCAGGTCGGAGTTGATGCCCATCACCAGCGCCGCCGGGATGATGGTCCCCGCCATCACCTGGTAAGGCGAAGCGGGCAACTGCAGGCTGCCCGGATTGCGCGTGGCCGTGTCACCGGCCTTCGCAAGAAAGGCTTCCTTGCGGTCTTGGCCGTTCTGCGCCACCGCAGGGTCGGCCGACGAAGCCATGGTTGAGCTCATGGCGCCGAAGGGATTGAACGGCTGCTGCCCCGCCGTCAGCCCGGACCCATCGCCGACAGGTGCCGGCAAGGCGCTCTCGGTGGAAGTCCCCCGCTTTGCAGCAGCACCATCACCGCTGCGCCGGAAGAACACCGAGGACCGCGCCGCCTCCTCGGCCGCCAACCGCTCGGCCTGCGCCGGATCCACAGCATTGCCCGCCCTCGCCTCCATCGGCTGCTGTGCCTTCGCCATGGCCGAGCCGAGATCTCCCGGCAGCGGCGGCCCCAGCACCGGTGGTGCCGGCTTCGACGCCGGCGGCATCCCGGCGTAGTCCTTCGGCAACTGATCCAGCCCATCCGCCCGGGCCACGCGGTCCACGTTGTACAACTCGGCGGCCGGATTGCGCTCGCGTCTCTGCGACTGCAGCGACCACATCGTGCCGCCGAGCACGGCTGCGGCCAGGGCGCCGGCGCCGAGCGCCAGCATGCGCCGGTTGAGCCGCACGACCGGCCGGGGCTGCGCGCGCAGGGCCACCGTCTCCGGCGCGACCTTGGGCATGACTTGGGGCGATGGCGGTGGCACCGTGTCTTCCCCACTCATGACCCGTCGCTCCGCGTACCCTGAGTGCTGCCGATCGCGCCATCCGTGCGCTCGATGCGCACGACCTCGGCCTTGCCGCCCTTGAAGCCGCCCAGCCGCAACTCCGCCGCGCCGAAGAGGCGGTCCACCACATAGTACGGCGAGCGGAAGCGGTAGTTCACGAGCTGCCCATCGCCCTGCGGCCCGATCACGAACAGCGGCGGCAGCTCGCCCTGCGCGATGCCGCCCGGGAACTGGATGTAGACCCGCTGCCCGTCGTCGAAGGCGCGCATCGGCTTCCAGGACGGCGCATCGCCGCTGATCGCATAACGGAACCGGATCTGTTCCACCGACAGCCCCGCATCCACCGGTGCCGCAGCCTGCGCCTCCCTCGTCTGCTTCTGCAGCGCCAGCATCCGGTCCTTCGGATAGTCCCAGGACACCGACGCCATCCAGGCCTGCGGCGTCGAGGACAGCTCCAGCAGGTAGGTGCGCCGGTTCGTCGTGATGACCAGGTTCGTCTTCAGGCCCACGCGCGTGGGTTTCACGAGCACATGGACACGCTGGTTCGCGCTGCTGCCGCTGACCGTGTCGCCCACGATCCAACGCACCGTGTCGCCGGCCGAAACCGCCACCAGTTCCTCGCCCTCCTGCAGCGCAATCACGGTGACGCGGCCCGGACTGGTGTAGACCTGATACAGCGCACCGTCCGCATACGGCCAGACCTGGATCGCATTGACGTAGCCCTCGCGGGTCGGCGCGACGCGGGCCTCTTCGTTGGCCCGCGAGACACGGATTTTCTCGTCGGCGGGTTCCGGCACTGGCTTGGCCTCCTGCGCGCTCGGCAGCGCCTTCATCTGCCCAGGCAGCGGAAGAAGCTTTGGTACCTCCACCACCTCGACGGGCGGGGCCGGCTCGGGCAACAGCTGCGCGGCGGCGGCCACCGGTTCGTCCAGCGAGATTGCCGGTGGTGCCTTGCCCTGCGTGGCACAGCCCGCGGCGACCGCCACTACGCTCAGCAAGATCGGCGCAGATACGCCTCTACGGAAATCAGTCCTCATGGCTTGGTTCCTTTCGCTGTGTCCGTCGCATCGAGCTCGCGGCTCCAGGACAGCCCGTTGACATAGATGCCCAGCGGGTTCCTGCGCAGCCGCTCCTCGGTGCGCGGCGCCTGCAGCACGATCGCGAGCACCGCGGTCCAGCGCTCCAGCCCGGCCGCCTCGCCGTTGACGTAGCGCCGCTCGGTCCAGCGCACCTGGAACGACGAATCGCTCGCGCGCACCACGCTGTTGATCTGCACCGCCACCGAGCTCTCTCCGATGCGCGAGAACGGATCGTTGGCGCGCGCGTGGTCGTTCAGCGTCGCGGCGCCGCGGTCCGTCGTGTATTCGTAGGCCTCGAGCCAGTTCTGCCGCACGACGATCGGATCGATCGACAGCGAGCGCACGTCGGTGATGAAGCGCGCGAGGTGATGCGCGATCTGCGCATCGCTGGGCTTGTAGGGCGTGGCGGCCTCGCCGACGGCGCGCACCTGGCCGGCGCTGTCCACTTCGACGACGTAGGGCGTCACGATGGACTGCGCCGAGCGCCAGACCAGGCCACCGGCCATCAGCAGCGCCAACGAGAGGCAGCCGAAGGCCATCAGGCGCCAGTTCTTCGCCTGCACGCGCGCGCTGCCGATGCGCTGGTCCCAGACCTGCGCCGCGGCTTGGTACGGCGTGACGGGCTCGGGCGTGTCCGAGTACCGCACCTGGGGTCGCTTGAATCGCATGGATGGTTCTCCTCAAAAGAAACCGGATCAGGCGTTGGAGTCGTCGCGCAGGCTCGGGCCGGCGCCGCTGCCGCCGTGGTCGCCCGAGCGCAGCACGTGCGCCGTCGTCGAGGCCGCATGGCTCAGCTGCTGCTTGCGGCGCATCTGCCGGGCCCATGCCGGTTCGGGGGTTGGTCCACCGGCCTCGCCCGCACCGGGAGATGCCGCATTCCCCGTCATCGCAGGCGCAACCGCATCGGCCACGAAGCTCGCCACGCGGCCCTTCACGGTCCTGGCGCCGGACGCGACGCGCTGGCCGACAGTGCCAGCACCGGATTTCGCGAGATGGGCGAGACCGGCGCCGGCCGCGCGCACGCCCCCAACGCCGGATGTCGCGGCGCCCGCCTGGTAGGCCGACTTCGCATCGCTCGCCAGGCCGCTGGCCGAGCGAGCGGCCGCCGCGCCGCCACCGATGGCTGCACGCGCCGCGCCGGGCGCCATGCGCGCCCCCGCGGCCACGGCGGAACCCGCACTCGCCACGGCCGCGCCACCGGCAACGGCCAGGCCTGCCGCACCCAAGGCCGTTCCCGCCGCCGCGCCCGCACCGAGCTGCGGCGCGCCCGAAACCAACCCCGTCGCGATCCCCGGGCCGAAGATCCCCAGCCCCAGCATCGCGAGCGCCGCCAGCATGACGGTCAACGCATGGTCGATGGAAGGCTCGGCCCCCGGTGGCGTGCGGAACTCCGCGAAGAGGCCCGTGCCGATCCCCACGATCACGGCCAGCACCAGCACCTTGATGCCTGAGGACACCACGTTGCCCAGCACCTTCTCGGCCAGGAACGCGGTCTTGTTCCACAGCGCGAAGGGCACGAGCACGAAGCCCGCGAGGGTCGTCAGCTTGAACTCGATCAAGGTGACGAAAAGCTGCACCGCGAGCACGAAGAAACTCACGATCAACACCAGCCAGGCCAGGAACAGCACCGCGATGGTGTCCAGGTGGGCGAAGGTCTCGGGGAAGCCCGTCATCTCGCCGATCTGCTCCATGATCGGCCGCCCCGCCTCGATGCCGACCTGCGCGAGCCGGCCGGGCTGCAGGAACTGCGCCTGCGTCAGGCCGGAGCCTGACGCTACCAGGCCGAGCCCCGCGAACGAACGGAACAGGACGCCGGCGAGCTGGTTGAAGTTGCCGATGATGAAAGCGAACGCCCCCACGTAGAGCACCTTCCGGATCAGCCGAGCGATCACGTCGTCGCCCTGCCCGCTCGCATAGCTCATGGCCCAGAACAGCCCGGCCAGCGTCATGTCGATCACGACCAGCGTGGCCGTGAGGAACGCCACCTCGCCATGCAGCAGGCCGAAGCCCGAATCGATGTAGCGCGAGAAGACGTCGAGGAAGCGATCGATGACCGCGACATCGTCCATCGCGTCAGTCCTTGGCGCCCGTGCCGATTGGCGATGAGGCGGGTGCGGCCGGTGGCGGGACCGGGTCGCTCGCATAGGGCGACGTGCCGCCCCTCATGAAGCGTTGGCGCGTGGCCTCGGCCACCGCCTGGCACTGTGCGTCGCCCATCCGGGCATGGTCGGCCTTGCACTGCGCGCGCAGATCCTTCAGCCGCTCGGGATTGGCGACCAGCGATTCGATGGACTCGATCGAGGGTTGGGTCGGCTCGGGCTTGCCGCAGCCGGTGAGCACCAGCGCCACAGTGGCCGTGATGATGAAAAGCAGGTTCTTCACGGGCTGCCCCTCAGTCTCCATAGAAGTTCACGCTGTACGGCGTGTACGGAGTGCCGCTGCCCATGAAGCGGCGCCGCACCTCGCGCGCACGCTCCTGCACGGCCACCTGCCGCGCCTGTTCCAGCGCCGCGGAGCGGTCCTGCGTGATCTGCAGCTGCTGCGCCTGGATCGCCTGGCGCGACTGCAGCGCCAGCAGCTGGTTAGTCGCCTGCATCGCCTGCAAGGCGCCCGTGGCCGACTGGCTGCGATTCACGAGATCGGTCAGCGCCCGCTCGTCGGCGGCGAAGTTCTGCATCGCCTGCGACTGCACCTGCGTCGCGGTGCGGAGAGCCTCCAGCGAGTTGCGCCAGCGCTGGCGCGCATCGCCCGCCATCTGCGCACCGGAGATCGCCGCCGAAAACGACTCGGGGTACAGCCGCTTGAACTCTTCTTCCATGCGCGAGACGTTGAAGGCCAGCCCCTGCGCCTGCTGGATCAGCTGGTTCGTCGCCGCCAGCGTCGACTTGAGCTCGGACAGCGCACTGAAGTCCAGGCCCTGAAGGTTCCTCGCCTGGTTGCGCAGCATCTGCGCCTCGTTCTGCAGCTGCTCGACCTGGTTGTTGATCTGCTCCAGCGCGCGGGCCGCCGTCAGCATGTTCTGGATGAAATTGGACGCATCGAACACGGTGTCGCCGACGCCGAAGATGGCATGCGCCGGCGGGGCCACACCGAAAGCGATCGCACTGACCGCAACCAGCGCGGCGATCCGGGGTTTGAAGGAAGACTGGAGGTTCATGGCATTGGCTCCTGCGGGGTTGAGGAAAGAGATGGGGATGCAGATGGAAACGATGGAATGAGGTCGGCCGCCCAGCCGAGCCCGCGGTGGCGCAGCCAGGCGGCCGCGAAGACCGAAGGCATGCGCGCGAACGGCGACTGCAGCACCGAGGCCTGCACGCGGTCGAGCGCGCGCTGGTCCTCGGGCGAGCCCGCGCCGGCAAACGCCAGCGCCACCGGCCCGAGCCCGAGCTCGAAGACCCGGTTGCCAAGGCGCGACTGGTAGTAATAGTCGCGTTTGGGCTGCGCCGTGGCGACGATCTCGATCTGCCGGCTGTTGAGCCCGAAGCCCTCGTAGATCACGCGGATCTGCGGTTCGGTGGCCTGCGGGTTGGGCAGGAAGATCCGGCTCGCGCAGCTCTCCACGATCGCCGGCGCGATGCTGGAGTTCTGGATGTCGGCCAGGCTCTGCGTGGCGAAGACAACCGAGACGTTCTTCTTGCGCAGTGTCTTGAGCCACTGGCGGATGCGCGCGGCGAACACCGGGTCATCGAGGAACAGCCAGGCCTCGTCGAGAATCAGGAGGGTCGGCGCGCCGTCGAAGCGTTCGTCGAAGCGCTCGAAGAGGTAGCCAAGCACGGCCAGCACCGCGGCCTTGCTGTGCATCAGCTCCTCCATCTCGAAACACTGGACGGAGGAGGCCCCCAGCCGGTCCCGGTCCGCGTCCAGCAGCCGCCCGTGCGCACCGCCGAGCACGTAGGGCGCCAGCGCCTGGCGCAGGGTATTGGACTGCAGCAGCACCGCGAGGCCCGTCATCGTGCGTTGCTCCAGCGGCGCGGTGGCGAGGCTGGCCAGCGCGGACCACACCATCTCCCGCTCGGCCGGCCCGACCTCGAGGCCCTCCTGCCGAAGCCGCCCTTCCACCCACTCCGCCGCCCAGGTGCGGTATCTGTCCTGGTCAATGCGCGCGAGCGGCTGGAAGGCGATCTCTCCATCGGTACCGAGGTCGTAGTGCTCGCCGCACAGCCCGAGGACCGTGGCGCGCATCGAGCGCCCCATGTCGAAAGCCAGGATGCGCGAGCCTGCATAGCGGCGGAACTGCAGCGCCAGCGTGGCGAGCAGCACCGACTTGCCCATGCCGGTCGGCCCGACCACCAGCATGTGCCCGACGTCGCCGATATGGGTGACCAGCCGGAACGGCGTGGCGCCATCGGTGCGCGTGACGATCAACGGCGGTCCGTCCAGATGCGCATTGCGCTCGGGGCCTGCCCACACGGCCGACACCGGCATCATGTGCGCGAGGTTCAAGGTCGAGACGATGGGCTGGCGCACATTCGCGTAGGCATGGCCCGGGATCGACGACAGCCAGGCCTCGACCGCATTCAGCGTCTCGGGGATCGTGACGAAGCCCCGGCCCTGGATCGTGCGCTCCACCGCGCGCAGCTTCTCGTCGGCCGCCGCCGCGTCGGCGTCGAGCACGGTCACCGTGGCGGTCACATAGCCGAAAGCCACCTGGTCGCTGCCGAGCTCCTGCAGCGCCGCATCGGCATCGGCTGCTTTGTTCGAGGCGTCCGAGTCGACCAGCGGGCTCTCCTGCTGGAAGATCGTCTCTCGCAGCAGCGCCACGATGTTCTTGCGCTTGGCGAACCACTGGCGGCGCAGCCGCACGAGTTCCTTCTCCGCCTCCGCCTTGTCCAGGCACAGGAAGCGCGTGCTCCAGCGGTAGGTGAAGCCCAGGCGGTTCAGGTCGTCGAGCAGGCCCGGCCAGGTCGAGGTCGGGAAGCCCCGCACCGACAGCACCCGAAGGTGACGGCTGCCGAGCATCGGCGCCAGCCCGCCCGTCAGCGGCTCGTCGGCCAGCAGTGCATCGAGGTGCGTCGGCACCTCGGGCACGGCGACCGCATGCCGGCGGGTGGACACGCAGCCGTGCAAGTGGGTCAGCGTTTGGGCATCGTCAAGCCAGCCGATCTCGGGCATCACACCTTCGAGCAGGCCGAGGAAGCGCTCTGTCTCGGAGACGAAAGCTTCCAGCCGTCCTCTCCAGTCCGATCCGTTCGAGGCATCCGATCCCGACTTGTCTTCCGTCCCGGCGTTCTCGTAGAGCAGGTCCGTGGCGCGCGCCTTCGATTCCTCGGGCGGCAGGTACAGCAGCGTCAGGTGATAGCAGCTCTCGAAATGGCTGGCGTCCTCCTCGAAGGCGGCGCGGCGCTCCTCGTCGACCAGCCAGGACAGAGGCTCCGGGAACGACGACTCTGGATAGCCGGCCGCCTCGCGGCGCTCGGCCTCCACGAACAGCGCCCAGCCCGAGCCGAGCCGCCGTAGCGCGTTGTTCAAACGCGCCGAGGTGGCGACGAACTCGCCCTGCGTCGCGCTGTCCAGGTCCGGCCCGCGGAACCGCGCCGTGCGCTGGAGCGATCCATCCTTGTTGAGCACGACCCCGGGCGCGACCAGGCCGGCCCAGGGCAGCCAGTCGGCCAGCAGCGCCGGCCGCTTTCGGTATTCGGCGAGATTCAGCATCGCGTCTCCCCTTCCCGCCTTACGCGTCCAGCAGCGAACGCTGCTTGATGTGCCGCGCAAAGACCTGCATGAACTGCGGATCCAGCCTCGCACCCCAGACAGCCAGCGCGTGGCCGACGATCCAGAGCGCGACGCCGGGCAGCCAGAGCTGCAGTCCCAGTCCCACGGCAGCGGCCAGCGTGCCGTTGGCGATCGCCACAGTGCGCGGCGCGCCGCCCAGCAGGATCGGTTCGGTGAGGGACCGGTGCAGCGGAATCTCGAAGCCGGGCGCGAGGCCCGGCGAAGAGCTCGCCGAGAAGGCGTTCAGCGCGTTCATGCCAGCACCGCCCCGCCCGAGAAGCTGAAGAAGGTCAGGAAGAAACTGGAGGCGGCGAACGCGATCGACAGGCCGAACACGATCTGCACCAGCTTGCGAAACCCACCCGACGTGTCGCCGAAAGCCAGCGTCAGCCCTGTCGCGATGATGATGATCACCGCGATGATCCGGGCCACCGGCCCCTGGATGGACTCCAGTACCGACTGCAGCGGTGCTTCCCAGGGCATGTTCGAGCCGGCCGCATGCGCAGGCGAGGCGACGGCCAGCAGCAGCGCCGCTAGGGTGACAAGGTACAGAACCGGTTTTACGGAAATGCGTGGATGCGTCATGACGGTGCTCCGGGATCGGATGAAGGAACAGAGGTGGATGAAGAGAACAAAGGGAACCCGGGCACCAGCGAGGTATCGAGCTGATAGCCTTGGCTGTCGTGGCCGATGACGCGTGCGATCTCGCGCACGCGGCGGGCGCGACCACGGCCGGCAATGAAGACGATGACGTTGACCGTCTCGGCAATGAGAGCGCGCGGCACCGTCACCGAGACCTCTTGCACAAGCTGCTCGAGGCGCGTCAACGCGCCGGCCGCAGAGCCGGCGTGCACCGTGGCGATGCCGCCTGGATGGCCGGTGCCCCAGGCCTTGAGCAGGTCCAGCGCCTCGGCGCCGCGCACTTCCCCGACCACGATGCGATCAGGCCGCAAGCGCAGGGTGGCGCGCACCAAGTCGGCCATGGTGCTGACACCCGGCTCGGTGCGCATGCCGACATGGTCATCGGACCGGCACTGCAGCTCCACGGTGTCTTCGAGGATGAGCACGCGGTCGCGCGTCTCGGCGATCTCGTCGAGCAGCGCATTCGCGAGCGTGGTCTTGCCGGTGCTGGTGCCGCCGACCACCACGATATTCTGGCGCTCGCGAACAGCTCGCCGCAGAAACTCGGCTTGATCTGCAGTCAAGATGCCGTCCGCCACATAGCGCGCGAGATTCATGATCCGCAGCGCCCGCTTGCGGATGGCGAAGGACGGCGCGCGAACCACGGGTGGCAATACGCCAAGGAAGCGCTCGCCGGTCTCGGGCAATTCGGCCGAGAGGATTGGAGCCCCCGCATGTACCTCGGTGCGCACGTGCGCTGCCACCAGCCGGATGATCCGCTCGGCCACGGGTGGCGGGATTGCGGTACCAGTGGGCTCCCGGCCAGTTCCAAGCCGGTCTACCCACAGCGAGCCGTCCGGATTCAACAGCACCTCCACGACCTCCGGATCCTCAAGCGCCTTCGCGATCTCTTGCCCCATGGCCGTGCGCAACATGCGAATGCGCCGCGCCAACGATGCGTCCACGGAATTCGGTTCAGGCGTCGGATTCACGGTCTATTTCCTGCGATTCGGTTGGGGAAGCCGCATATGCAGCTGGCGCCTCGGACGCAGCGGGTGCGATGTCTTCATGGACTTCGCGCACCAGGCTGCGTCCGCGCTGGATGTGGCGAGCGAGTTGCTCGATGAACTGCGCGTAGCGGGCGCGCCCCTGCGCACGAGCGGCCTCCTGCTGACCCTCGGGCACGGGCAGCGAGACCGTGAGGAAATAGCGGATGTACAGGGCGAGCGTCTCGATCAACACGTTCTGGTCGCGTTCGAGTCGATCGAACTGGCGCGAGAGGCGGTCCAGGCGCTTCGCCAGCGCTGCCTCACGCTGGTCCTGGGCGTCGGGCGAGAGGAATGAGGCCAGCGCCGCTGCGATCACTGCGGACTTCGACACACCCTTGTGCGCAGCGACCCGGTCCAGGCGTTTCGCATGGTCTGGCTCGAGGAAGATGTTCAGGCGCGCACGGGTCATAGCGCAATCCCGTCGTCAGGGTCCAGGGCCGCGAGCCGAGCGGTGCGCATCAGCTGCCTGTCGGCGTCCTGTGGACGCACGGGTATGTCGTCATCGTCGTCGAGCACCAGCAGCCCATCGTCATCCGGCAATGCCAGCGTGTCGGCTGTGGCATCCAGCTCAGGCTTCAGCTGACGGCCACCCTCGTCGGCAAAGCCGCCGGCATCGTGAGCAGGCGATGACTCGGGGGCGAGCAGCGGAGCGAGTCCGCCCCAGTCGTCCGGGCGCACCGCGGGTCGGTCCGCGTAGACATTCGCAGCGAGAGTCGGTGCGGGCAGAACGCGAGGGATGAAGTTTCGATCCTGGTAGTACCGCAGCTTCCTCGCCTTGATCGGTGGATGGCCCGAGACCATCACCACGGCGTCATCGGGCGGCAGCTGCATCACCTCGCCGGGCGTGAGCAGCGGTCGTGCCGTCTCCTGGCGCGACACCATCAGGTGGCCGAGCCATGGCGCCAGCCGGTGGCCTGCATAGTTGCGCTGCGCGCGCAGCTCCGTCGCAGTACCGAGCGCCTCCGAGATGCGCTTGGCCGTTCGCTCGTCGTTGGTCGCGAATGCGATGCGCACATGGCAGTTGTCGAGGATCGAATGGTTCTGGCCGTAGGCCTTGTCGATCTGATTCAGGGACTGTGCGATCAGAAAGGCACGTAAGCCGTAGCCAGCCATGAAAGCCAAAGCTGACTCGAAGAAGTCCAGTCGGCCCAACGCCGGAAATTCGTCGAGCATCAGGAGCAGCTTGTGCTTGCGTGCGATACCGTCCGAGCCGTCGAGCGATTCGGTCAAGCGACGACCGATCTGGTTGAGGATCAGACGGACCAACGGCTTGGTGCGACTGATGTCGGAAGGCGGTACCACGAGATAAAGCGCTACCGGATGCTCCGCAGAAATCAGGTCGGCGATGCGCCAGTCGCAGCGAGAAGTGACTTTGGCCACTGTGGGATCGCGGTAGAGGCCCAAAAAGCTCATGGCCGTGGAGAGCACTCCGGAGCGCTCGTTGTCGCTCTTGTTGAGGACTTCACGCGCCGCGGACGCGACGACCGGATGCACTGATTCGCCCAGGTGCCGCGTGGACATCATCCGGTGCAGCGTGACCTCGAATGGGCAGGCCGGATCGGACAGGAAGTTGGCGACACCGCACAGCGTCTTTTCCTCGCAGGCATACAGCACATGCAGGATGGCGCCAACCAGGAGGGCATGACTGGTCTTCTCCCAGTGATTGCGACGTTCCAGCGCGCCTTCAGGGTCTACCAGGATATCCGCGATGTTCTGCACGTCGCGCACCTCGTGCATGCCGCGGCGAACCTCGAGCAACGGGTTGTACGCGGCCGACCTCGCGTCCGTCGGGTTGAACAGCAGGCAATGCGAGAAACGCGCGCGCCAGCCGGCAGTGAGATTCCAGTTCTCGCCCTTGATGTCGTGGATCACGGCAGAGCCAAGCCAAGACAAGAGGGTTGGAATGACCAGGCCAACACCCTTGCCCGAACGTGTCGGCGCGAAGGCGAGGATGTGCTCGGGTCCGTCGTGACGCAGGTAGTCACCGTCCCTGCTCTTCTTGCCCTTAAACTTTCCCAAGAAAACGCCCACCGCGTTCATCAGACCGGCCTTGACAATCTCTCCAGGCTCGGCCCAGCGCGCCGAACCGTAGGTCACGACATGCTTCGTATGGCGTGCGCGCCACACGGCCATCGATATCGCGGCGCCAGCAGCGGCGATGCCGCCCGATGCGGCGACGGCTCCTCCGCGCAGGAACACCTCCGGCGCGTAGGCATCGTAGAAGTACCACCACTCGAAAAGCTTCCAAGGCTCGTAGACAGGTGCCCCGGAAATCTCGAACCATGCAGACCCCAACCGTGTCTGGTAGCCGAGCGCACGCGCGGTCCACTGTGTTCCCGCCCACACGCCGCCCACGGCAACGCCGAGAACCACAATGATTTGACCGAACAAAATGCCTGTCGCTGACTTCGCCATCGCCCACTTCTTTCGACTATTGGTTCCAGCACGCGAATGCCACGATGACACTGCACATGTAGGATTCTGGAATCGAGGCGCCGCACGGCACACCCATCGTGGCGTGGCGTGGCGTACGTGGGGTGAATGTGTTGTTCTAGCTTTTGACCTGTCCGAACCTGCGCACGGAGGATCGAAGCATGTCAGGCGACGAAGAGCATCTCAAGGGATGCGGCGCCTGTCCAAAGCCGTTAGCGCGAGGCAGCATCGCGCGGCGATAGCACGCCGTAACAGTTATTGCAGGGTTCTGGGGTGATCGATCTTGAACTCCTGACCAGCGCACTGGCCGGCGCCCCGTACGACACGCACATCTGGGCCACACCGCGGACTCCTTCGGGGCCATGGGCACGCGAGCAGTTGGGTGACGAGGCCGGTTACTGGCTGCAAGGCCCCTCTGAAACCCTCAACGTGTGACCGCGGGCTCCGACCGATCGAATCATCGGCCCCACCGGCGCCGATCGATGGACACACAGTGCGCGACAGCGACTTCGTGGACGTGCCAATCTGGTTGCGCTCCTCTGAGCCCCACTTCCCAGCGATGCGTGGTCGCAACTTGGTATTCGGTGATCACCGAAGTCGGTTGAAGGCGCGGGCAGTCCGTTCTCCAGCGCTCGTGCATACGGCACGCCCTGATTGCTCTCCGTCCCACTACACCGGCAAATTCGCTGAGCGCTTGATTTCCTTGAGCGAAAACCCGGTGTACATCTCCTTGACGTTGCCGAGCGTGCGAATGCGATACATCGCCAGTTCATGGAATGCCTCCATGTCTCTGACAACAACCTGCAGAAGGTAATCGTATTTGCCAGACACGTTATGGCAGGCAACGACGCTGGGCAAGGCCATCACCCCCGCTTCAAAAGTTCGCATCGCCTTCTCCGAGTGACTATCGAGCGAGATGCTGATGAACGCAAACAACCCCAACCCCAACGCCTGCGGATTGAGCGCGGCATGGTAGCCAAGGATGACGTGCTCCTCCAATCGCTTCAGCCGTTTCCAGCATGCAGGTGGCGATAGCGAAACCCGACCCGCGATCTCCGCGTTGGCCAACCTGCCATCCGTCTGCAGGATCTGCAGGATGGCGCGATCGATTTCGTCTAGCTCGATGAATTACTCCAGATCAACCAAAACAGGACCATCTAGCTAATTATATTTCCTATATATGCCACTTTTTGGCAACTACGTTAATCCTATTTTTAGCGCTGGAAATGATACTTGTCGGCTGTCGAGGTCGGCGATTTAAAGCCCCCTTGGCCGCTTCGAACACGGCGATGGCACGGACGGCGTCACGCGATCGCACTTGAACCCTCCTTGCGACCGTCGCGATTCCATATGCTCATCCATTGACCGAGGCGCAGCCGCAGCTGCGCGACGAGCCACGCAAAAGAGAACGCAAGCGCATCCATGACAAGCCCAGGTTCGCCTCGTCATGTTTGGCAGGCGTTCCGACCAGCCAAGGTTGCGTTACGCCTGAAACAGAGCGGTCAACTATCCAGCCCGTCCAAGGGCCCGCGCGAGCGCCGCTGCCAGCTCGCGCGATTGGACTGGCTTCTTCAGAACTTCGCTGACGCCCGCTCCCAGCGCAAGTTGCGTGAGCATCGGACCGGCATAGCAGCTCTCGAGCACGATGGGCAGGTTGGTCCTGAGTTCATGCACCGCCTGCGCAAGCCTGCTACCGGTGAGGCCGGGCATCACCTCGTCGGTCAACACCACGTCGAACGACTCGCGAGCGCTGGAAAGCGGCCAACGCGGCACGGCCGTCCGAGAACGGTGCGGGACTGTAGCGACGGCACATCGAATGCAGGGCCCGGGGGGGGCGACTTGACAGGCCGACTTACCATCCGGCCGATCGCAACGGCCTGTTCATAGTGCGTCAACCTCGTTAAGTGGTTGAACACATTGAGATCTGCTCCTGCCGTCGGCGCGACACGGGCGTCTGTTCGCCCCGCGGCATCAGTCGACCTTCGCGCCGGAAAACTTCACCACCTCGCCCCATTTCACGATGTCGTCCTTGATGGCCGCCACGAAGCGATCCGGGCTGCCCCCAAGCGGCGTATAGCCCATCTGTTCGATCTTCTCCTTGAAGGCCGGCGTGTTCAGTGCACCGTTCAACGCGCTGTTGATGCGCTGGGTCACTTCAGACGGTGTGCCCTTCGGTGCGAGCAGCCCGAACCACGTCTCCGACGCCAAGGCGGCAAAGCCCAGCTCCTTGGTCGTCGGCACGTTGGGCATGGCCACCGAACGCTTGTCGGACATGACGGCGAGGGCGCGGAGCCGATCGTCCTTCACGAAAGGCGCCGCGGCTGCGACGCCCGGGAATGCGAGTTGCAGCCGGCCGCCCAGGAGGTCCGTAAACACCGCTCCCGGCGAGGTATACGGAACATGGACCATGAAGACGCCGAAGGTCTTCTTGTACAGCTCGCCAGACAGATGGTAGGAACTGCCGCTGCCGGTCGAACCGAAGTTCAGCTTGCCCGGGTTCAGCTTGGCGTGCTCCGTCAGTTCCTTCAGATTCTTGGCCGGGATGGATGGGTTGACCACGATGGCGTTCGGGATCGATCCCACCAACACCACCGGATCGAAATCCTTCAAGGGATGAAAGGGCTTCGCGTCGTAAAGCGTCACCGCCGAAACAACGCTGCCGGTCCAGCCCATCAGCAGCGTGTAGCCGTCGGCCGGCGACTTCGCGACCAGCGAACCGCCAAGATTGCCGTTTGCGCCGGGCCGGTTCTCGACGACGACCGGTTGACCGACGGCCTTGCCGAGCTCCTCCGCGATGAGCCGGGCGAGCGGATCGGCGCTGCCACCGGGTGCGGCCGGCACGACGATGCGCACCGGCTTGGTCGGCCACGGCTGCGCGAGCACCGGTGTGGCGAAACTGGTGACCAAGGCCATCGTCACGGCAGCCTGCACGCCCCGTGAAGCGCGGCCCGCCAAAAATTCTCTCAGCGCTGAAAGCATGGTTGTCTTATATGGACGCCTCCCGTGTGGCAAGCGAGTTCTTGAAGTTCCGGCTGGCGGTAATGACTGCGGTCTTATATCCGGCCTGTTGGTGCAGATCGGACCGAAGCCCGTCGCTGGCCTTGATGGGCATGCGCGGGGTCGGTGCTCATCTCCGGTGTGGGCTTCGCACAAGGCTTGCCCGGACAACCATTCAGCTTTACCCGACCCGCGGTCCGACCGCTTCACCATCACTTCATCGACTCGACTCACGCACTCTTTGCGGCATCCACTCCTATGGTTGTGTTGTCTCAGGTTGTTGAACTAAGCCGCCTGCGCTTGCGCGCCGCAGCCGCTTGGTGGAGTGCTCTTCCACTCCGATCGGTACGCCCGCCCGTGCGCCAAGAGCGCCCAGGCCGTGCGAGCCATCTTGTTGGCCAACGCCACCACCGCCACGTTCAGCGGCCGGCGTTGCAGCAGTTCCTCCAGCCACGTGGGCTTGAGCTTCGCCTTGGTGATCACCGCGCGTGCGCCGTGGATGAGCAATGTCCGCAGGTAGGGGTCGCCGCGCTTGCTCAGGTGGCCAACGCGCGTCTTGCCGCCCGTGCCGCTGTGCGCAGGAACCAGCCCCAGGCTGGCTGCGAACTCCCGCCCCGAGCGCCAGCCGCTCGCATCTCCCAGCGTGGCGGCCAGCGCTGTCGCGCCGAGCACGCCGATGCCGGGCACCTCGCGCAGCGTGCGCGCCCGGTCGATCCGGCGTTGCTGCTCGGCGAGCTCGGCTTCGAGCTGATCGATGCTGCGCTCGACCTCCTTGAGCGTTTCGAGCTGAAGGTCGATCAGCCGACGCGTCAACGGCGGCAACTGCTCGTCGATCTCGGCGCGCTTGACTCCCATCGTCTTCAGTCCGGCCTTCTTCCCGCCGGGCAGCACGACGCCGAACTCGTACAACAAGCCGCGCAGCATGTTGAGCGTGGCCGTGCGCACGCCTACCCAGTGCGAACGTGCCCGGTGCAGCGACATCACCGCCTGCTGCTCCACCGTCTTGATCGGTGCGCGACGAATGTCCGATTGCTGCGCCGCCAGCCAGATCGCACGCGCATCGGCAGCGTCGTCCTTGTTGCTGCGCACAAACGCGCGCACCTGTCGCGCCGGCAGCAACTCCACCTGGTATCCGAGACCTCCCAGCACGCGCGCCCAGTGGTGTGCACTGCCGCACGCCTCCATCGCCACGCGTGCCGGCTGCCGCTGTGCGAAGAATTCGCCCAGCCGGGCCCGTGGGAGCTTCCTGCGCCCGATCTCGCCTGTCTCGCCATCCACCCAATGAAGTTGCATCACGTTCTTTGCAATGTCCAAGCCATACGTCGTACGATCCATTTCGGGGCCTCCGTCTGTAAGTGGGTAGATCGAACTTCCACTTTGGCACTCGATGCCGTCGACTGCGAGGCCCCCTTCATCAGCCCCACCCCTCCCAAACTTCGCAGTCGATCAGCAGGGAGGGAGGCGTCCATACCATCTCCTTCTGGCAATTCATGAGGACCGGATCAATAGGACTTCGGCATGCCGAGCACGCGCTCGGCGATGTGGCTCAGGATCATCTCGGCGCTCACCGGTGCGATGCGGGGGATCATGATTTCGCGCAGATAGCGCTCGACATGGAACTCCTTCGAATAGCCCATGCCGCCGTGCGTGAGGATGGCGCGCTCGCAGGCGCGGAAGCCGGCCTCGGCCGCGTAGTACTTGGCGGCATTCGCCTCGGCACCGCAGTCCTTGCCGTTGTCATACAGCCATGCGGCCTTCATCGTGAGCAGCTGCGCGGCCTCGAGCTCGACCCAGTTGGTCGCGAGCGGATGCTGGATCGACTGGTTCTGGCCGATGGGGCGATCGAAGACCACGCGCTCACGCGCATAGGCGGCGGCCTTCTGCAGCGCGATGCGGCCGACACCCACGGCCTCGGCGGCGAGCAGCACGCGCTCGGGGTTCATGCCGTGGAGGATGTACTTGAAGCCCTTGCCTTCCTCGCCGATGCGGTCTTCCACCGGAATCTCCAGGCCGTCGATGAAGAGCTCGTTGGAGTCGATGCACTTGCGGCCCATCTTCTCGATCAGCCGCACGTCGACCTTGCTGCGGTCGAGGTCGGTGTAGAACAGCGACAGCCCCGAAGAGCCTTTGCCGGGCGGCAACTCGTCGATCGGCGTGGTCCGCGCCAGCAGCATGATCTTGTCGGCCACCTGCGCGGTGGAGATCCAGACCTTCTGGCCGTGCACGACGTACTTGTCCCCCTGGCGCACCGCGCGCGTCTTCAGCTTGGTGGTGTTCAATCCCGCATCCGGCTCGGTCACCCCGAAGCAGGCCTTGACCTCGCCCTTGGCAATGGGCGGCAGCATCCGGCGCTTCTGTTCCGGCGTGCCGAAGACGGCGATGGGCATGAGCCCGAAGACGTTGATGTGGATGCTCGAGCAGCCACTCAGGCAGGCGCCGGATTCGGCGATGGTCTGCATCATGATGCTGGCCTCCTGCACGCCCAGGCCCGCGCCGCCGTATTCCTCGGGGATCGCCAAACCGAGCCAGCCGGCTTTGGCCATCGCGTCGTAGAAGGCATGCGGGAACACGCCATCGGTGTCGCGCTCGCGCCAATAGCTTTCGGGGAAGCGCTCGCACAGGGCCTTCACCGCTTCGCGGATCGATTGCTGTTCGGGGGTCGGTTCAAAGTTCATGGGGTAGCTCGCGGCAAGCGAAATGGGTGGGGTTCATCGGCCGGTCCAACGCGGGGTCCGCTTCTCTGCGAAGGCCTTCGGGCCTTCCTGCGCGTCGTCGCTCCGATACACGCTCTCGAAGAGACGCTGGGCCACACGCAGGCCGGCCGAGCGGCCCATCTCCGACGACAGGTAGACCAGCTCGCGCGCCGCCTTGACGGTGAGCGGCGCGTTGGCGGCGATGGTGCGTGCCATCTCGAGTGCGCGCTCGCGCAACTGGTGCATCGGGACCACGTCGTTCACGAAGCCGAGCGCCAGGGCACGCTGCGCCGACATCGGTTGCGCGGTGAGCAGCAGCTCCATCACGATGCGCTGCGGCAGCATGTGCACTAGCGGCGCGGCCCAGGGCATGCCGCGCCCGACCTTGGCTTCGGTGATGCCGAACTTCGCGTGCTCCGCTGCAATGCACAGGTCGCACATCTGCGCGAACAGCCAGCCGCCCGCGTAGGCCACGCCGTTGACGGCCGCGATCATCGGCTTGCTCACGTGCTCGACATCGCCGAGCACCGGCAGCATGTCGCGTGGCGGCACCTGCAGCATCATCGCCGCGGCTTCCTTCAGGTCCATGCCGGCGCAGAAGGCCCGGTCGCCGCTGCCGGTGAGGATGCCCACGCGCACCGCATCGTCCTGCTCGATCGCACGCCAAGCCTGCCGCAGGCCTTCGACCACGCCGCGGTTGATTGCGTTGCGCTGCGCCGGGCGCTGGATGGTGACGACGGCGATGCAGCCGTCGACGACCTCGTAGTCGACTTCATCGGTCAGCATGTCGTCCCCTGCAGGTCGCGCGCTTCGCGCATCAGGGCGTCCCGATGCTCCGGCGCCGCGATGGCCACCATGGCCTTAACCCGCTCGCGCAGGCCGAGCCCGCGCAGGCGCGCGATGCCGTGTTCGGTCGCTATGACGTCGACGTCGCTGCGTGCGGTCGTCACGGGGCCGGACAGGCGGCCCACGATCTTGCTGTCTCCGGTCTTCCCGGTCGCGCCCAGTGCGACGATGGACACGCCGCCTTCGGACTGCACCGCGGCGCGAACGAAATCCACCTGCCCGCCAACGGCGCCGATGTAGTCGGGGCCGATCGCCTCGGCGTTCACCTGCCCGGTGAGGTCCACCTCGAGCGCGGAGTTGACCGACACCAGATTCTTCACGCGCGACAGCGTCGCCATGTGGTGCGTGTAGCGCGTCGGGCACAGGCGCAGCTGCGGGTTGCGGTGCGCGAAGCGGTACAGGCGCTGCGTGCCGAACAGCACGCCGGTCACGCTCACGCCTTCGTCCATGCCCTTGTGGGCGTTGGTCACGGCGCCGCTCTCCACCAGGTCGACCAGCGAGTCGCCGACCATCCCGGAATGCACGCCGAGATCGCGCCGGTCGATCAGCAAGGAGACGATGGCCTCCGGCACGGCGCCGATGCCCATCTGCAACGTGGCGCGGTCGGGAATCAGGTCGGCGACATGCGCCGCGATGCGTCGTTCGAGCTCGCCGAACTTTGCGGCGGGCAGTTCCAGCGGCGCCCGGTCGGTGTGCACGGCCACCGTGATCTCGTCGTCCTTGAGCGGTGCGTCGCACGGCGTCCACGGTACCTGGCTGCTGACCTCGGCGATGACGACCCGGGCGCGCGAGATCGCGGTGCGCACATAGTCGTTGACCAGGCCGAAGCTGTGCTCACCGCGTTCATTCGCCGGGCTCACCAGCAGCATGACGACGTCGGTGCGGATTCGGTCCTTCTCGATCAGGTCGGCTACCGCGGAGATGTGGCACGGCACCGGGTCGAGCACGCCGGCGCTCGACAGCTTGCGCAGCGTGCCGATGCCGCCGATGCCCTTGAAGCGCAGATGGTCGGCGTGCTCGGGCTTGAAGGTGCTCGAGAAGCCGGAGCCGAAGAAGATGCCCGCACCGCTGAAGCCCGCCCGCTGCGCGACCAGTTGTTCGGTCAGGCTCAGCGGCTCGCCGGTGCCCTGGCCGAACACGATGCCGTCGCCCGGCCGGATGTAGGTGGCCAGGTCGATGCCAGCAAGGGATTCGACGCGCGCCATCTCAGACATCCTCCGGCGAGGCCAGCACGGCGAGCGAATGCTTCAGCAAGGGGCCGTCGACCATCCTGCCTTCGAAGTCGATGGTGCCGATGCCGCGCGCGGTAGCTTCCTCGTACGCCTGCACCAGGCGCCTGGCGTAGGCCCGCTCCTGCGGCGTCGGCGAGAAGGCCGCGTTGGCCAGCTTGACCTGCCCCGGCGCGACGCACATCTTCCCCTGGTAGCCGAGGTCGCGGCCCCGCGCGGCGTCTTGCCGGAACAGCGCGTCATCGCGGATGTCGAGCACCACCTGGTCGATGGCGATGCGGCCCGCGGCACGCGCCGCCATCACCACCCACGACCGCGCCGTCGCGACCTCGTCGCCGCCTTGCGTGCGGCGCCCGCCGATGTCCGCCGCGAAATCCTCCGCGCCGAAATAGATGGCCGCGAGGTGCGGCGTCTCGTCGCAGATCTTCACGGCGTTCAGCACGCCGCGCACCGACTCGATGCCGCCGATGATCATGCGCGGACGCGCACGCGGCGCTTCCGCATCGCGTCGCCCGATCCAGTGCACCACCGGGAAGGCCTGGTCCGGCGACTCGAGTTTCGGGATCACGACCGCGTCGATGTCGCAGGCGAAGGCGGCTTCGAGATCCGCGAGATAGTGCACCGAAGTGGGCACGTTGACGCGGATGGCGAGCATGCCGGCCAGGCCCGCCGCGCGCACCTGCTGCACCGTCTCGGCCAGCATGCGCCGCGCCTTGTCCTTCTCGGCGTCGGGCGTGCCGTCCTCCAGGTCGATCACGCAGCAGTCCGCGCCGAAGCGGGGAAACTTGGCGACCAGTTCGGGCCGGTTGGCGGGGGCGTAGAGCAGCGAGCGGATCATGGGTGGAAGGTCTCCAGATTTGCGAAGAGGACAAGGGGGTGCGGGCCGCTACACGACAGCCGCGGGCTGCGCCGCTTCGGCCGCGGTGCCGGCGGCGAGCAGCGCGTCGATCTCGTCGGCCGTGTAGCCGGCCTGCTGCAGCACTTCGCGTGTGTGTTCGCCCTGGCGCGGGGCTGCGCGTGCGACAAGGGGTTGGCTGTGCTGCCAGGTGATCGGCATGCGCATCGTGCGGATCGGCCCCTCGCTCGGGTGCTCGACCGTCGAGAAGAAGCCGGTCGCCTTCAGGTGCGGATCGTCCAGGACGCTCTGCAGGTCGTGCATCGGCATGAACGGCACGTCGGCCCGCTCGAGGATCTCGATCCACTCGGCGGTCGACTTCTCTTCGAAGATCGCACCCAGTTCGCCATACACGTGGTCAATGTGGCGCGAGCGGCCGGCGTAGGTGGCGAAGCGCTCGTCCTGCAGCAGCGTTTCGCGACCGACCGCGTCCAGGAAGCTTTTCCAGTGCTTGTCGTTGTAGACCAGGGCGCAGATGTAGCCGTCGCTCGTGCGGTACGGGCGTCGCTCGGGAGAAAGTTGCCGCGCGTAGCCCCCCGCGTCCAGCGGCGGTTCAAAGGTCAGTCCGCCGAGGTGGTCACCCAGCACGAAGGCGACCATGGTCTCGAACATCGGCACGTCGACACGATCGCCCCGGCCGGTGCGGTGGCGCGCCAGCAGGCTCGCCAGGATGCCGCCGACCGCGGTCTGGCCGACGATGCGGTCGGCCAGCGCCGTGGGCGCGTAACGCGGGATGCCGCCCGAGGCGCGGGCGATCAGGTGGGGCAGCGTGGCGCCGCCCTGGATCAAGTCGTCGTAGGCGGGCCGGGCGGCATAGGGGCCATCCTGGCCGAAGCCGAACAGGCCGGCATAGACGATCAGCGGGTTGATCGCGGCCACGTCTTCGTAGCTCAGGCCCAGACGGGCCATGGCCTGCGGCCGCACGTTGTACATCAGCACATCTGCGTCGGCGATCAGGCGCCGGAGCGCCGCCAGACCGTCTGCGCGCTTGAGATCGAGAACGATGCTGCGCTTGTTGCGGTTGGCGTTGAGGAAGACCGGGCCCATGCCCTCGTGGCGCACCGGACCGATCTGCCGCACCAGGTCGCCCTGCGGTGCTTCGACCTTGATCACGTCCGCACCCATGTCGCCCAGCGCCTGCGAGGCGAAGGGCCCCATCAGCACGGACGTCATGTCCAACACCTTGATTCCGGCAAGTGGTCCCATGGTCTCCTGGCGTGGCCGCCACTGTCGTGACGGCCATCGCTATCATTCATGTATGTGAACAAATCATACGCACACATGAACACACGCACAAGGCTGCCGCGATCCGGAGATACCCCGATGAGGGCCTGGGGCAGCTTCCGCGCAGCGCCGCGAAAGGCGTCGGGTACAGTGCGCATCCCGCTTCTCCACCCCGCGCCCTCGCCTTTCGCGCGGGCTTTTACGCAGTGATCGTCAAGCAAGCCGCCAACGTCCTGGACCTCATCGAGTTCTTCGCGGCGCACCGCCGTCCGGCCACGCTGGCCGAGATCGCGAAGCACTTCGATTGGCCGCGCTCCAGCACCTTCAATCTGCTCGGCACGCTGGCCGCGCGCGGGTTCCTGTACGAGCCGCGCGCCCGCGGCGGCTACTACCCGGCGCCGATGTGGGCGGCCTTGATCCGCGAGATCGAAGCCGCCCAGCCCATTCCGTCCGAACTTCACGGCCTGCTGGAAACACTGGTTCGCGAGACAGGCGAGACGGCCGTGCTCGCGGCGGCAAGCGGGGCGCATGCGCTGTTCCTGGACGTGATCGAGTCGCCCCATGCCATTCGCTACACGGCGCAGCCGGGCAAGCTGGTACCGTTGCACGTGACCGCCACCGGGCGCGCCCTGCTTTCGCAGATGAGTGCCGAGGACCGAGCGGCGATTTTGCGCAAGGCCGAGTTCAAGCGCTACACGGCGACAACGCTGATGACGGCGGATGCGGTCGAGCAAGAAGTCGACGCCTCGCGCAAGCTGGGCTGGTTCGAGGGGCGCGGCGAGTTCACGAACGACCTCGGCGGCGTCGCCCTGCCCCTGCGCCTGCCCGACCGGCAGTTCGCGGTGCTGGTGGCGGGCCCGATGATGAGGATCGAGCATCGGATCCCCGAGTTCGTGCGCATCACGCAGGACGCAATTGCACGGCAACTGTCGGTGCGACCGACGGATTCCAGAGGTAGCGCGGGCCGAGGTCGGTGACGAGCGGGCATCCGATCTGGCCGAGTGTCAGGTCCAGCTCGCCGCGAAGGATATCCAGCGCCCGCTGCGCGCCTTCGGCGCCGAAGGCGGCCAGGCCATAGGCCGCGGCGCGGCCCGCGAAGCACATCTTGGCGCCGAGGCTGAGCGCCACTGCAATGTCGGATCCGCGGCGGATGCCGCTGTCGAACATGACGACCAGCTTCTCGCCGACCTCGGCAACGACCTCGGGCAGCGCATCGATCGCCGCGACGCTGCGGTCCAGCTGCCGCCCACCGTGGTTCGACACGATCACACCGTCCACGCCGGCTGCGGCCGCAAGGCTGGCGTCCTCCGCGGTCAGGATGCCCTTGAGCACCAGCTTGCCCTGCCATTGCGCGCGCAGCCGCTCGATCAGCGCCCACCGATGCAGCGTCGGCACCTGCGTGGCGTAGAAGGCGGTCAGCTCGCGTGCGCTCGTGGCCGGCGGCGCATAAGGAACAAAGTTGCGCATCACCGGAAGGCCGTTTCGCAGATAGCGCGCGACCCACGCGGGATGCTTCAGCGACTCCAGGATCATGCCCGCCGTCGGCTTGTACGGCCGCACCCAGCCGCTGCGGATGTTGCGCTCGCGCTTGGAATGCAGCGGCACGTCCACCGTGACGACGAGCGTCCGGACGCCGGCCGCGCTCGCGCGCTTGAGCAGATCGCGCTCGATCTCCGGGTCCTTGCAGGGGTAGAGCTGCAGCCAGCTGTCGGGGCAGCGGCGGGCGACGTCTTCGATCGAGCCGTTGCTCGCGCCCGAGAGCACGAAGGGAACGACGGCCTTGGCCGCCACCTCGGCGAGCACCAGGTCGCCGTCGTGCCGGACCATGCCCAGCATGCCCATCGGCCCGATGCCGATGGGCGACGCGTAGCTGCGGCCGAAGACCATCACCTGCTGTGAGCGCGCGGAGATGTCGACCAAGTAGCGCGGCCGCAGCTTGCGCTGGCGTATGCGCATCGAGTTCTCGGACAGGCACTCCTCGTCGTCCGCGCCGCCTTCCAAGTAGTCGTAGATGACGCGCGGCAGGTAGGCGCGGGCCTGCGCCTGCAGGTCGCCGATGCTCAGGCACTTGTTTGCTTTGGCTGCCATGGCGTCAGGACGAAGTCCGTTGGACCTGCGTCGGCGCGCCGGCCGTGTCGACATCGGCCACGAGCACCTGCGTGCCGGCGGTGACGAAAAGGCGCTTGCGGTCGCGGCCGCCGTAGGCGCAATTCGTCGTCATCCGGCTTCGGGGCGCGTCGAGCCGCAAGACCGGCTGGCCGACCTCGTCGAAGATCCACACGGCACCGAGCCCGACATGGCACACCGCAATGCCACCCGTCGCATCGAGCGCGAGCCCGTCCGGACCGCCGCCGCCGGACAGCTGGATGTACGTGCCGACCTTGGTGACCAGCCCGTGCTGCTCCACGAGCGGCACGCGCCAGATCGCGTTGGCCCGCGTCACTGCCACGAACAACACGTCTTCATGCAGACTGAGCACCAGGCCGTTCGGGCTGGGCACGTTGGACAGCAGGCAGTCGAGGCGGCCCTCGGCCGTCAGCCGATAGACCTTGCCCGTGGGGTCGTGCAGGCCCGTCTGGCCCTGGTCGGTGAAATAGAGATCGCCGGTCGAGGAGAAGCTCAGGTCGTTGACGCCCTTGAAGCGCTGGACGAGCGCGCGGTCCAGGTAAGGCTCGACCTTGCCCGTGGCGGGGTCGAAGACCATGATGCCGTTCTTGTTGTCGCAGATGAAAGCGCGGCCATCCGCGTGGAAGGCGAGTCCGTTCGGTTCTCCGTCGTATTCGAGCTCGCAGCTCATCAGCCCGGTCGGATCGATCTTGAACAGCCGTCCCCAGGGAATGTCGACCACCCACAGGTTGCCGTGCGCATCAAAGGATGGCCCCTCCAGAAAGGCCGGTGTCTCGGCGCCGTGCAACTGCACGTTCACCCAGGTCGAGGACTTGCCGCGAACATGAAATTTCTCGGGGACGTCGGCAAAGACTTCCAAAGTCTTTCGCGGTGGCGGTGAATACATGACGTCTCCTCAGTCCATCCTGATGCCGAGATCCTTGGCCAGCGGCCCCATGTAGGTGCTCTCGGACTTGATCAGCCGCTTGAAGTCCTCGGCACCGAGCCACATCGGCTCCAGGCCAAGGCTTGCCATGCGCTCCTTGAGATCAGGCATGGCCAGAACCGCCTGCAGATCGGCAGCGATCTTCTTCTGAATCTCCACAGGCAGGCCAGCAGGGGCGAGAACGCCGTGCCACACGGGGGTCTCCGAATTCTTGAGTCCGATTTCGGCCAAGGTGGGTACATCGGGAAGCAGGGAGATCCGCTTGGCGCTGTTGGTCGCCAGCGCACGCAGCTTTCCGGACTTCAGGAATGAGGGATAAGCCGGCACACCATCGAGTCCCACCTGAATCTCGCTGGACAGCAGCCCCTTGGTGACGTCCGCCCCACTCTTGTACGGCACATAGGTGACCTTCAATTCAGCGTCCCGAATGAAGCGCTCGACGCCCAGCTGAATGCCCACATTGCCGCTGCCGATCGTCACCACGCCGGGGTGCGCCTTCGCATAAGCGATGAGTTCCGCCATGGTCTTCGCGGGCAGCGATTCGTTGGCCACGAAGATGAGTGGTACGGAGGCGATCACGCTGATGGGCGTGAAGTCCCGCGACACGTCGTACGGAAGCTTCGAGAACGTGAACTGATTGAGCGTCAGCGTGGAATTGATGGCCTGGAACAGCGTGTATCCATCGGGTGCTGCGCGCGCTGCTTCGACCGCAGCGATGGCGGTATTCGCGCCAGGCTTGTTGTCGACCACGACCTGCTGGCCCCAGCGGTCGCTCAGCTTCTGCGCGATGTTGCGTGCGGTCGCGTCGGCTGTGCCGCCGGCCGCGAAGGGCACGATCCAGCGGACCGGACGATTGGGCCACTGCGCCGGCTGGGCCTGCGCGGACAGCATGGTGGCGCCGATCAGCGCCGCCAGCCAGATGCGGAATCTCGTCTTCATGGTGTCTCCTTGGTGGGTTGTTTTGTTCGACGCGAACCGCGGGGCCTATCCCCGGAGCGCCTCGGCCTGGGCGCGGTAGCCCGAGGGGTCGACCTGCACGTCGATGAGACATGGCCCATCGGTCTGAAGTGCGGATGCGAGGGCCTGTTCGTACGCTTCGGCCGTGCGCGCGGTGAATGCGGTCATGCCGAAGCCGCGCGCGACGCTGGCGAAGTCCGCACTCGGCCAGACGAAACCGGCTTCGGCCATGTTGCGGTTGCGCTGCTTCAAGGCGATGAGCGACAGCGCGCTGTCGTTGAAGACGATCACGCAAAGCCTCGCGCCGCACTGCGCGGCCGTCGCGAGTTCGCCCGCACACATCATCAGACCGCCGTCGCCGGTGAAGGCGATGGTCGGCACCTCCGGCGTGTTCAGCGCACGCGCGATGCCGGCAGGCAGCGCGAAAGCCATGGTGGCGAGCCCGTTCGAGATCAGCGCACTGCCGGGCGAACGCGCGCGCCAGAACGCCATGGCCGAGAACATGTGCGCGCCGGCATCCACGGTGATGCAAGCGCCCGCGGCCCCTGCGGCCGCGAGCGCCATTTCCACGACCTGGGGCGGGGTCAGCCCGGGGCCTCCGCCGGGGTAGGCCAGGCGTGCGCTCATGTCATGCTTGAACGACGCGATCTCCTCGTGACGCCAATCCGACGCGCCACAGGTCGGGAGCAGCGACTCGACGCCGGAAGCAAGGCGTCCGTAGAGTCCGGCTGCCGCTTCGACGTAATGGACCGGGTGCCGCACCAGCGCGATGTCGATCACCGGCGCGGTGTACGGCCAAGGGCGTCCGATGAGCTCCACCGGATCGAGCCCGCACAGCACGATCAGGTCTGCGGCTGCAATGCACTCGCCCTCGGCCGCGCCGCCGGTGAAATGGCCGACCACCCATTCGGCCTCGTCGCTGACGATTCCCTTGGCCTTGTAGGTGGTGAGCACCGGGCAGCGCAGGCGCTGCGCCAGCGCGAGGACCTGCGCCGGTGCGCCTTCGTCGCGCGCCTCGAGGCCCACGAGCAGCACCGGCCGCTTTGCGGCGCGCAGCAATGCGGGTGCGTCGCCGACGACCGTGGTTTTCAATGCGAAAGAGGCTGCTTCGTCGATGAACCGGTTGCGGACCTCGGCCGTGGCGACCGGGCGGCGGGCGTTCTCGCCGGTCAGCTCGATGTGCACCGGACCCCACGGCGCCGAAAGCATCGTAGTCACCAGCGCTTCGAGCTCGGTTGCGGGGTCGTCGGATTCGAGACGGGAACTCGCCTTCACCACCGGTGCCGACATGGCGCGCTGGTCGAATACCTGGTGCGTGTCGAAGGCCTGCTGGCGGGTCGTCCAGCCATCGCTGACGAACAGCACCGGCGCGCGGTCCAGCGAGGCATGGGCCACGCCATTCATCCCGCTCGCGGTACCGGGCCCCTGCGTCGTGATCGCCACGCCGAAGCCGTTGCGGATCTCGGCATCGGCCGCGGCCATCAGCACCGCGGCGGTCTCGGTCCGGCACAGCCGGAACGCGATGCCCTGGCAGGCCAAGGCCTCAATCAGGTCGAGCGAACTGCCGCCCCCGGGCACGCCGAAAGCATTCTTCACGCCGTGCCACGCGCAGACCTGCGCTACGACCGAGGCCACGGTGATGTGCGACGTCGCCATGCTGTTCAGACCTTCAGCACGAAGGGGTCCTGGATCTCGTCGCACAGCTCGCACCAGACGCTCTTCGTCTGCAGGAACTGGTCGACCGATTCCATGCCGTTGACCCGGCCGATGCCGCTGTCCTTGTAGCCGCCGAAGGGCGAGTTGAAGGCCATCGCGCGGTAGGTATTGACCCAGACCGTGCCGGCCTGCAGTCGCTTGGCCATGGTGTGTGCGCGGCGCAGATCGCGCGTCCACACGCCCGCGGCCAGGCCGAACTTGGTGCCGTTGGCCAGCGCCACCACCTCGTCGTCGTCGAGGAAGGGCGTCACTGCGAGCACCGGACCGAACACCTCTTCGTGCATGAGCGGGTTGTCGGCTTTCAACCGGTGGAGGATGGTGGGTTCGAAGAAGAAGCCCTGCTCCAGGCCGGGCACGCTGGCGCGACGCCCGCCGTAGAGCACCTCGGCACCGGCATTCACCGCCTTCGCCACCATGGCCTCGTTCTTCTGCAGCTGTACCGACGTAGCCGCCGGACCCATCTGCGTGTCGCCCAGCAACGGGTCACCCAGCTTGATGGCCCTGGCGCGCTGCGCGACGCGCTCCACGACCTGGTCGTAGATGCTCTCGTGCACGTAGGCGCGCGACCCTGCGATGCAGGTCTGACCGGCCGCGGCAAAGATTCCCGACAACAGGCCGACCACGGCGTTGTCGAGCGCGGCATCCGCGAACACGATGTTGGGGCTCTTGCCGCCGAGTTCCAGCGTGCAGCTCGCCAGGCGCGCACCGGCGCGAGACGCAATCACGCGGCCCGCGCCATCGCTGCCAGTGAAGCAGATCTTGGCAACCATGGGATGGTCGACCAGTGCTTCGCCGGCACTTCGTGCACCGGTCACCACGTTCAGCACGCCCGACGGAATGCCGGCCTCCTCGGCCAGACGAACCAGCTCGAAGGCCGAGGCCGAGGTCACCTCGGACGGCTTCAGCACCAGCGTGTTGCCGGCCGCCAGCGCTGGCGCACAGCTCATGATGGTGAGGAAGGTCGGCGAGTTCCAGGGCACGATCACGCCAACCACGCCCAGCGGCTCGCGCAGCGTGTAGTTGAGGACGCTCTGCCGTTCCAGTGGCACGACGCGGCCTTCGATCTTGTCGGCCAAGCCCCCGAAGTAGTAGAGCCACTCCTTGGCGATATTGGCCTGGGTCCGCATCTCGGCGAGCAGCTTGCCGTTCTGGCTCGTCTCGAGCTGGGCAATCACCTCGGCCCGGCCTGCGATCTTCTCGCCCCAGGCCATCAGCAGCCGGCCGCGGCGCGTGGCGGACAGCTTGCCCCAGGGACCGGACAGCGCCTCGTGCGCGGCCTGCACCGCCGCGTCCACATCGCTACCGTTGGAGTCGGCAAAGCTTCCCCATTCGGCGCCGGTCGTCGGGTTGATGCTCGCGAAGCGCCGGCCGCTGCGGGCCGGCACGGCGCGGCCGCCGATGTGGTTGTCGAATGCGTGGTCGGCATCTGTGGTCATGGACATGTCTCTATCTCTCCTGCAAGTTGTTGCTTCGGGGCGAAGGCGCGCCCGACCGGCGCGAATCGCTCGCTCACGAATCACTCCGGCTTGATGCCCGCGCCTTGCACGGCGGCGCCCCACGCGCGCTGTTGCGCGGCGACGAGCTCGGACAGTTCCTTCGGGCTGCTGGGCCGAACCTCCAGGCCCATCGCAGCCATGCGTTGGCCGACTTCCGTATTGGCAAGGACCCTGGTCAATGCGGCGTTGAGCTTGTTCACGACATCGGTCGGTGTACCGGCCGGGGCGAGCAGGCCGCCCCAGTTGGAAAAGTTGAAGCCAGGGAATGCCTCGCCCACGGCAGCGAGTTCAGGCAGCACCGGCGAACGCTCGTCCGCCATCACCCCAATGGCACGCACTCGCCCACCTTCCACGAAGGAGCGCGCGGAGCCCCAGTCGGTGAACATGAAGTCGACCCGCCCGGCCGCCAGGTCGGTCACCGCATCGGGAGAGCTCTTGTACGAAACTTCCGTGGCATCGAGCTGGGCCAGGCGCTTGAAATGCGCGGCACCTACCCGCCCAGACGCGTTCCCATAGCCGTAGAACGCCGAGCCTTTCCTGCGCACGTGCGCGACCAGTTCTGCAGGCGTCTTCGCCGGCGAGTTCGCATTCACCAGCAGCACGAAGGTGTACGTGTTGAGGCCGCCGACGGCGGTGAAGTCCTTGATCGGGTCGTAAGGCAGGTTCTTGGTGAGGAAGAAGCTCGTCGAGTGCGTGGAAGAGCTCCCCATGCCCAGCGTATAGCCGTCGGGGGGCGCCTTTGCGAGCGCCATCGTGGCGATCTGGCCCAGCGCGCCGACCTTGTTCTCGATGACAACCGGCGTGTTGAGTTCGGGCTGAAGGTACTGGCCGATCAGCCGCGCGAGGATGTCGCCGCCGCTGCCCGGACCGAAGGCCACGATGATCTTCACGGGCTTCGAGGGGTAGGTGTCGGCCTGCACCGGCCACGCGGCGATCACAAGAAAGCCCAGAAGGAAGGCGCGGAAAAGCTTGCACATGGGGTCTTTGGCTCCGTGTCTACCCAGAAGTTGTACGCACAACTATGTTAAACTTCATGGCGTGCACTGGTCAAGCACCGTTTGCAAATTCATAGGGCAAACCATAGTGTGAACCCGTGGCTTTCTTTTTTTATACGTACAACTTGTCGAAGGCAATTCGTGCTGGCAGAAAGACTTTCAACCACCTATCTCTTCGTTCCCGGCGACAGGCCGGAGCGCTTCGACAAAGCGTGGGCGAGCGGCGCGGACACCGTGGTGCTCGACCTCGAAGATGCGATTGCAGCGGACCATAAGGCTGTCGCACGTTCTTGCGTGGCCGAGACGCTTGGCGACTCTGCGCGCAGGGCCTGCGTCCGCATCAACGGCATCGACACACCGTGGTTCCAGGAAGACCTTCGCCTCCTCTCGCTCCCGGGCGTCGCATGCGTGATGCTTCCGAAGGCCGAAGGCCCCGAGGCGCTGGCTGCGGCCGCCGCTGCAGCAAAGGGCACCGTGCATCTCATTCCCCTGATCGAGACCGCGCGCGGGCTGGCCAATGCCTCGCGCCTCGCCGAATGCCGCAGCGTGCTCAGGCTCGCATTCGGATCGATCGATTTCCAGCAGGATCTCGGGATCGAGGGCGACGGCGACGAGCTGCTCTTCGCACGCTCGCAGCTGGTGCTTGCCTCGCGCCTCGCTCAGATCGGTGCGCCGGTCGACGGCGTCACGCTCGCGGTCAAGGATGCGGCGCAGGCCAGTCAGGACGCAACGCGCGCGCGGCGTCTCGGCTTTGGCGCCAAGCTCTGCATTCACCCCTCGCAGGTCGCGCCGATCCGGCAAGCCTTCGAACCCGATTCGCAGACGATCGCGTGGGCACGGGGCGTCCTGGCTGCGGCGGCCGCGACCTCGGCCGGTGCGCTGACCTACGAAGGCAGGTTGATCGACAAGCCCGTGATGGACCGCGCGCGCGCCGTGCTTGCCCGCGCGGGCGCGTAATTGGAGCTGGCGCGCTCGGCGCCGCGCCCTCAATCCTTGAACCCGTAGAGACGCTGCGGGTTGTGCACCAACACCGCCTCGCGCGCGCGCGGGTCGGGCACCCAGTCGGCCAACAGATCGAGCAGATCGCCCGTGTTCGGCATCGTCCCGCGGAAGCTGACGTGCGGCCAATCCGAGCCCCAGACGCAGCGCTCAGGCGCGGCTTCGGCCAGCGCCTGAGCGAGGGGGACCGTGTCCGCGTAGGGCGGCCCCGCGCGCGACAACCTGAAGCCTCCAGAGAGCTTGACCCATGCACCGTCGCGCACCATTTGCAGCAAGGCGCGGGCGCCCTCCTCCATGCCCGGACCCGCATTCACATAACCCATGTGGTCGAAGACGGCCGGCACACGCAGCCTGGCCATCTTCGCGGCGAGGGACATCAATTGGCCGGGCTCGACGAGGAACTGCAGGTGCCAGCCGAGCTCGGCGCACAGGGCCTCGTAGCGCCCGAGATCGGCAATGCCCACGCCGCCGCCTGTGGTCGTGTTCAGCCGCAGCCCGGCGACGCCGGCCTCCTGAAGGCGGTGCAGTTCGGCGTCCGGCAGGTCCGGGCGGATGACGGCGATACCGCGCAAGCGCTCGCGATGCGCCTGCAACGTTCGCAGCATCAGGCTGTTGTCGGTGCCATGCACGCTGACCTGCACGAGAACGCCTCGGGCCAGCCCGGTCGCCTCGAGCATCCGCAGGTAGGCACTTTCAGGTGCAGGCCGCGGCGTATAGCTGCGCTCGTCGATGTATGCGCTGCCGATCACATGCGCATGCGTGTCGACGGCGCCTTCGGGGAGGCGGTAGCGGCGCGGCGGGTGCGGAAAGGCATCCGCCGCGGGATCGACCTGGAACCGCTCCTGCCCATGCGATGAAGCCATGCGAAACGCGCCCTCCTCCAACTAGCCTGCCTTGATGCGCCCGTCCGCCACCATCTTCTGCATGAAGTCGTTCTCTGCGCGCATCGTGCGTTCGTAGACCTGCGCCGTCCCCCAGAAAACGGACGAACCGACCTTGAGCATTCCCGCCTTAAAGCGTGCGTCTTCGACGGCCGCACTGGCCGCGCTCTGGAGCGTCGCCACCACCGCGTCGGACGTGCCGCTGGGCGCCGCGATGCCGAGGTAGGTGGTGACGTCGAACGGCTCCTTGCCCAGGGTGGAGATGGATGGCACGCCCGGAAGTTGTTCGAGCGGTGCGCCGAACACCGCCAGCGGGATCAGATCACCGGATTCGATGTACGGCTTGGAGGTCGAGACCTGGTCCGCGGCGACTTCGATCTGACCGGCGAGCATGTCCTGGAGCATCGGGCCGGAGCCCTTGTAGGCGATGCCGTTAAAGCTCAGGCCGGCAACCATTTCGAGGTCCAGCATGGCCAGGTGGTTCGGCGTTCCGAGACCGCTGTAGCCCATCGACACCGCGCCCGGACTCCCCTTGGCGAGTTGAACCACATCGGCGAGTGACTTGAACCGGCTGCCCTTCTTCACTACCAGCACGAGCGGCGTCTTGCTCACGAGGCACACGGGCCTGACGTTGGACAAGGTATAGCCCACCTTCACCAGGTGCGGCGTGACAGAGAAGACGCTGGGCGCAGAAAACAGCAGCGTGTGACCATCCGCGCGCGAGCCGACCACGTGCGTCGCCCCGACGGCGCCGCCGCCGCCGCCCTTGTTGTCCACCACGACCGACTGCCCGATCGTCCTGGACAGCGCATCCGCGAAGAGGCGCGCCGTGAGATCGGCGTTGCCACCGGCGGCATACGGGACGACGAGCGTGATCGGGCGCGAAGGAAAGGCCTGCGCGAAGCTCAGCCCGGCCGAAGGTGCGACGAGGGCGAGCCCCGTTGCCTGCAAGAAGGTGCGACGGTCCATTGTCTTGTCTCCAGTTGTGTGCAGGTCTCAGTCGGGAGCGAAGAACGCGCCCGCCTTGAACACCGTCGGTTGTGCAGCGACGCCGTTCGCCTTGGCGTCGCCTGCCGCGTACTGACCGCCAGGGTCCTTGCGGCTCTTCAACGCCTCGCGCGGGATCGAGAACCTCGGATCGAGATCGGTGGAATCTTTTACCGGCCCCGCGCCGACCCTGAACATCACAAGGTTGCCGCCCGCCTCGTTCGCGTGGAAGCGGTACTGGGTGCCGCGCGGCACCATTACGCCTTCGAAGGCCCGCACCGAGGACGTGCTGCCATCTCCGAAGGAGAAGCTTGCCTCGCCCTGAAGCACCAGGAAGACGTGGTCCTCGATGTCATGGCTATGAAGCGCGTTCTCGCCGCCGCTCGAATAGACCTTCGAGTGCGCCCAGAGCATCGGCGCCAGGCCGAGCAGCTCCATGGTCGCGCCGCCCTCGAGCAGGGGCAGGTTGCGCATCGAGAAGACAAGTTCCGACGCCTTGGAAGGCGCATCTGCAAGTGTTGTCACGAACGAACTCCTTTCGACTGGCACGAAGCTTCTCATGCTGCATCGCACTATTTGTACGGACAACATAATCTAACAGATCAGCACGTGCAAAAGGCCCGGGTTAACACCTAAATCTCGCATCGCTTCTTCGTTGGCAATCCGACTTTGGCGAGCGCGAGACAGAACAACATTGTGTGTTGACAAGCTCATTCTTCATTCTTTATAGTTGTACGTACATCTAAGAGGCCTCGAATGACAATCACGCAACACCAACGCACCATCTCGGCCGAAGACGAAGCAGCCTTCATCACCGCCATCGACCGCTGGATCGAGCGTTCGCTCAAGCCGGAAGTGGTCCGCGAGTTCGACCATGCTGACCGCTATCCGGCCCAGATCGTTGAAGAGATGAAGGAACTGGGCCTGTTCGGCGCGACCGTCAGCACCGCATACGGCGGGCTGGGCCTGCCGGCGAGCACGTACGCCAAGATCGTGATGCGCATCTCTTCGGTCTGGATGTCGATCACCGGCATCTTCAATTCGCACCTCATGCTCGCGCTGGCGATCGAGAAGTTTGGAACAGCGGCTCAGAAAGACGAGTGGCTGCCGAAGCTCGCCTCGGGCGAGGTGCGAGGGGGCCTCGCGCTGACCGAGCCCGACGCGGGCACCGATCTGCAGGGCATTCGCATGACAGCCCGCCGCGAGGGCGGCCGCTACGTCATCAACGGTGCCAAGACCTGGATCACCAACGCGGTGGAAGGCAGCTGTTTCGCGTTGCTTGTGAAGACTGACCCCGGGGCACAACCCCGCCACAAAGGCATGAGTCTTTTCATCGCCCCCAAGGGCAAGGGCTTCACAAGTGGTCGCAGGCTGGAGAAGCTGGGCTACAAGGCGATCGATTCCGGCGAGCTGATCGCCGACAACTACGTGCTCGGCGCCGACCACCTGATAGGCGGTGAGGAAGGCCAGGGCTTCTACCAGGCCACCGGCGGCCTCGAGCTCGGGCGCATCAACGTCGCCTCGCGCGGCGTGGGCCTCGCAGAAGGCGCGCTGCGCCTCGCGACGCAATACGCGCAGATACGCCACACCTTCGGCAAGCCGATCGCCGAACACCAGGCCATTGCGCTGAAGCTCGGCGAGATGGCGACCCGCGCACGCGCCGCGCGCCTGCTGACGCTGGATGCGGCGGCCATCTTCGACCGCGGCGAGCGCTGCGACATGGAGGCCGGGATGGCGAAGTACTTCGCCTCGGAAGCCGCGCTGGAAAACAGCACCGAGTCGATGCGCATCCATGGCGCCTACGGCTATTCGAAGGAATACGACATCGAACGGCTCTACCGTGACGCACCCCTCACCTGCATCGGCGAGGGCACCAACGAGATGCAACGCATCATCATCGCGAAACAGTGGATCAAGCGGAACCCGGCCGAATGAGCGCGCCGCACGACGCGATGCGGGCCCGCGGCGCACCGCGGCCAGCACACCTTCCGCTGCAGGGGGTGCGGGTCCTGGCGGTCGAACAGTTCGGCGCCGGCCCCTACGGCACCATGTTCCTCGCAAACCTTGGCGCCGACGTCATCAAGGTCGAGAACCCCGCGAGCCAGGGCGACCCCTCGCGGCGCACCGGACCCCATCTGCTCGGCCCGGACGACAGCCAGTACTTCCAGGGCTGGAACCTCAACAAGCGCAGCGTCACGCTGGACCTCAAGTCGACCGAGGGCCGCGCGGCATTCGAAGCTTTGGCGCGCGACGCCGACGTCGTGCTGAACAACCTGCGCGGCGACCAGCCCGCGAAACTGCGACTGGACCACGCCGCGCTCTCGGATCTGAATCCGGCGCTGGTCTGCGTGCACATCTCGGCCTACGGCCGCGCCACGAGTCGCGCGTCGTGGCCGGGCTACGACTACCTCATGCAGGCCGAGAGCGGGCTCATGCACCTGACGGGCGAGCCGGACACGCCGCCCGCGCGCATCGGCGCGCCCTCCATCGTCGACCACATGACGGGGATCACGTCGATCATCGGTTTGCTGGCCGCCTTGCTGCGCGCACGCGAAACCGGCGAAGGCTGCGACGTCGACACCTGCCTGTTCGACGTCACCCTGCACCAGCTGGGCTATGCGGCCACGTGGTACCTCAACGAAGGGCACGTGTCGCAACGCCAGGAGCGCAGTGGGCACCAATCCGTCTCGCCGGTGCAGACCTTTCCCACGGCCGACGGCTGGATCTTCATCATGTGCATGACCCAGAAGTTCTGGGAGGCGCTGCTGAGGGCGATCGGGCGCGAGGACCTGCGCGCGCTGCGGGAATTCGAGACCACCGACGCACGTCACAGGAACCGCGCGCAACTGAGCGCCCTGCTGGACGCGGAGTTCGCCGGCCAGCCGACCCGCTACTGGCTGTCCAGGCTCGAGGGCGTGCTTCCGGTCGCCCCCGTGCGCGGTCTGGCCGAGGCGCTGGAGAGCGACTTCGTCCGCGAAAGCGGCATGCTGGCACAAGTGGAGCATCCGGCCAAACCCCAGCTCCGGGTGCTCGCGAACCCGCTCAAGTTCAACGGGCAGCGCCCCTCCTTGCGGGCCTGCTCCGCGCTGGGCGCCGATACGGAGGAAATCCTTTCGGCCATGACAATCGAGGGAAGCGCGCCATGAAGCTCACGGGAATCCGCGTCCTCGATCTGTCCAACTTCCTGCCGGGCCCCTACCTCACCCTCGCGATGGCCGATCATGGCGCCGAGGTCGTCAAGATTGAGCAACCCGGCCAAGGCGATCCCGGACGCCACATCGGCGTTGCCGACGGGCCGCACACGGTGTTCTTCCGCAACCTCAACCGCGGCAAGAAGAGCGTCATGCTCGACCTGAAGAACGACGCGGACAGGGCGGCCCTGCTCGACCTGGCCACCACGGCCGATGTTTTCGTCGAGTCGTTTCGTCCCGACGTGGCCAAGCGCCTCGGGGTGGACTACGCAGCCGTGTCAGCGCGCAACCCGGGCATCGTGTACTGCTCGATCAGCGCGTTCGGCCAGGCCGGCCCCTACCGCGACCGGCCGGCGCACGACCTCGCCGTGGAAGCCCTCAGCGGCACGTTGAGCCTCACGCTCGGCGACGATGACAGTCCTGCCATACCCGGCATCCCGGTGGCCGACCTGTTGAGCGGTCTGCAGGGCCTCAACGGCGTGCTGATGGCCCTGCTGCGCCGCCAGACGACGAAGCGGGGCGACTGCATCGACATCTCGATGCTGGACTGCATGGTCGGCGCGCTTCGAAACGTGACCGGACCGACCTTTGCCGAGGGCCGCCAGCCCAATCCGAAGCATGAGCGCACCACCGGCGGCAGCGCCTTCTACCGGATCTATCGCACGCGCGATGGCGGGCGTATCGCGCTGGCCGGCCAGGAGCCGAAGTTCATCCATGCGCTGCTCGGCGCGCTCGACCGGCCCGATCTGGCCCCGTTGTGCCTGCGTGGGCCGGGCCTGCATCAGCGGCCCGTGGTCGACTTCCTGGCGCACACTTTTCTGCAGGCCACGCGCGCGGAGTGGGAGGAGCGGCTCGGCAAGCTCGACGTGTGCTTCGGCGCCATCAACAGCCTGCCCGAGGCCTTCCAGGACCCGCAGGTTGTCGCCCGGGGCATGGTGCTGCTAGACGCGGAAGGCCGTCGGCACATCGCCAGTCCGATCCGCTTTCTCCACGAGCCGTCCACGCCCTGTCTGGCGTCGCCGCGGCTCGACGAACACCACGCACTTGTGAAAGAACCCACGCCATGACCCGCACCGTCGTCGAAATCTCCCCTGGCCGCTTCCGGGAGAGCTTCGGGCGCTACTTCGAGGATTTCGAGATCGGCCACGTCTACGAGCATCGCCCCGGCCGCACCGTCACCGAGAACGACAACATCGCGTTTACGCTGATGACGATGAATACGCACCCGCTGCACTTCGACAACGCCTATGCCGCCAAGTCGGAGTTCGGCCAGGCGCTGGTGAACAGCTGCCTGACCCTGTCCATCGTGGTCGGCATGAGTGTGAGCGACGTGAGCCAGAAGGCGATCGGCAACCTGGGCTGGAACGACATCAAGCTGGTGAGCCCGGTGTTTTGCGGCGACACGCTGTATGCGGAGTCGCGCGTGCTCAACAAGCGCGAGTCGGCCAGCCGGCCTACGCAGGGGATCGTGACCGTCAAGACCATCGGAATAAAGGCAGACGGCACCGAGGTCATCAGCTTCGAGCGGACCGTGCTGGTGCCCAAGCGTGGCCACGGCATCGAGGACTGAGTCGCTTTTCAAAAGCCCGAGGGCCTGGCGCGGGCTGCGGGTACGGACAACTGCACGTGATGCAGAATCGTTCGCATGCCCAGAACTGCAAAGAAGGTCCAAGCCCCCGCATCGAAAGCGATGCCCGCACGCAAGCGCGCACGTGCGCGCGTCCTGCCGGCGCTCTCTCCGGCTGCCGGCGAGCCCTTGTACCGACAAGTCGTGCAGTCGCTGCGGGCGGACATCATGCGCGGCCTTTTCCCGGTGGGTTCGCAGTTGCCAACCGAGGGCGAGCTGTCAGAGCGCTTCTCAGTCAGCCGGCACACGGTGCGCGAGGCCTTGCGCCAACTGCGCACCGATGGCCTGGTCGCTTCACGCCAGGGCTCCGGCACGACGGTGATGCCGCCGCAGCCGAGCACGCCCTTCAACGTGCACCGCGTCGCCTCCATCGACGAGTTGATTGCCTACGCCGCCGCGAGCCGCTACGTGGTCGAGCGCACCAATGTCGTCACCAGCGAGGACGTGGCCGCCGAGGCGCTCGAGCTGCCGCCGAAGCAGCGCTGGCTGCGACTGGAGGGCTTTCGCCTGGGCGACGAACCTGCCACGCCCCCTATCTGTTGGACCGAGGTCTTCGTCGCTGCCGAATTCGCTGGCGTCGAACGCATGATGAACCGTCAGCGCGGGCCCATCTGGCGGCTCATCGAAGACATGTACGGCGAGCGATTGGTCGAAGTGGAGCAGACGCTGCGCGTGCGCGTGGTGCCAGCAGCGCTCGCCGAAGGCTTGAAGGTCGAACCGGATTCGAGCGTCGTCGAGGTGACGCGAACTTACCTGACGACAGCAGGCAAGATCGCGGAGTTGTCGGTCAACCTCTATCCGGCAGACAAGTTCCGCTTCAGCATGAAACTGCGCCGCGCCTGAGCGCGGCCGCCCGCCCGGCGCCCTGAGACGCCGGGGCCCCAATGGAACCGCGGCCCTCCACGTCGGCCGCGCCAACGTGAGATCGCCATCCATACTGGTCGATCAAATGAACCTAGCTTAGTTAAACTAGAAGGCCGACCATCAAATGTCGCCTACTGACACGGCATGTCGTAGAGAGCTGGACTCCCTTGGCCATTGCAGCCCAGGCCAGAACAAGCAATAGGACAATGATCGCGATCCATCGCCGGAGGCGAGCCTTCCATACTGAGAGCACCAGGAAGACAGCTGCACTCACTGCCGCCCCCGCGAGCACTTTCGTCATTCTCGCCAAGCAAAGCTAGCAAAGTTACTCGAAGAGCCTTAACCATCTCTGAATTCCGCAAGTCAAGAACGGTCCAGCTACTCACCCAGCTCAGGATCCCGAACGCGATCTCTGACACGTGGTCGTAGGCACCGGCGACGGGACCTCAGATCTCGACGCGGGAAGCGGCGCTGGTTGGCGCGATGGCGAAACAATGCTCAAAGGGGGTCAACTGGCACCTGGTGTTCAACATCTCCCTTCACCGCAGAAAGCGGGTTCGCACTACACGGGCAGACTTGCTGAGCGTTTAATTTCCCTGAGCGAAAACCCGGTGTACATCTCCTTGATGTTGCCGAGCGTGCGAATGCGGTGCATCGCCAGCTCATGGAACGCCTCCATGTCCCTGACAACAACCTGCAGAAGGTAGTCGTATTTGCCGGACACGTTGTGGCAGGCAACGACGCTGGGCAAGGCCATCACTCCCGCCTCAAAGGTTCGCATCGCCTTCTCCGAGTGGCTGTCGAGCGAGATGCTGATGAATGCAAACAACCCCAACCCCAGCGCCTGCGGATTGAGCGCGGCATGGTAGCCAAGGATGACGTGCTCCTCCAATCGCTTCAGCCGTTTCCAGCATGCAGGTGGCGATAGCGAAACCCGACCCGCGATCTCCGCGTTGGCCAACCTGCCATCCGTCTGCAGGATCTGCAGGATGGCGCGATCGATTTCGTCTAGCTCCATAGAAGCTCTCCAGATCAACAAAAACAAGGCCAATTGACTAATTATATTTCCTTGACTCCCTGATATTGGCTAACTACGTTAATCCTATTTTTCGCGCCGGCAATGATACTTATCGACTACCGAGGTCAGCGATTTGCATCTTCGCGCCAACGCCAGCCATCAGCAAAGTTCGGCCAAAGAGGTCCTTACGGTTCGCACCGGCCACTCAACTCTCATAAGAAAACGGAGACGCGCATGAGCATGTTTAGAACAAAAAACCTGGATGCAATGGTTGCAGCCAGTCGTGCTCCAGGGGGCCTCGAGAAGGTCCTGGGCCCTTTCGATCTGGTCTTGATGGGCATCGGAGCCATTGTCGGTACCGGCATCTTCGTTCTGACCGGCACGGGTGCGCTCACCGCCGGCCCTGCACTCACGATCTCTTTCGTGATAGCGGCACTGGCCTGCTGTTTCGCCGCACTTTGCTACGCCGAGTTTGCCTCGACCGTTCCGATCGCGGGATCGATCTACACATACAGTTATGCCACGCTGGGAGAACTGGTGGCCTGGATGATCGGCTGGGACCTGATGCTCGAATACGGCCTGGCCGCTGCCGCCGTCGCAGTCGGTTGGGCGGGATACTTCCAGTCATTGATCTCCGGCTTTGACTCGAGTCTGCCCACCGTACTGACAGCCGCCCCAGGCGCCTTGCCTGGCGTGAAGACTTGGTTCAACCTCCCCGCGCTGCTCATCGTGCTGGTGCTCACAACCATGCTCTCGCTCGGCATGCGGGAGTCTGCCCGCATCAATAACGTGATGGTTGCTATCAAGGTCGGCGTGGTATTGCTCTTTATCGCGGTTGGCGCGCGTCATGTGCGACCCGAGAACTGGCAGCCGTTCATGCCGTTCGGCCATCAGGGAGTTCTCAGCGCTGCAGCGCTGGTCTTCTTCGCTTTCATCGGCTTCGATGCGGTCACGTCTGCGGCGGAGGAAGTCAAACGTCCCGAGAGGGATCTGCCCGTCGGCATCATCGGATCGCTGTTCGTATGCGCAGTCCTTTACGTCGTTGTATCGGCGGTTATGACCGGCATCGTTCCGTATCAGAAGTTCCTGGGCGTGGACCATCCCATTTCTTTGGCCTTGCAACACGCCGGCGAGAACTGGGTCGCTGGGTTCGTGGATCTGGGCGCCATTCTGGGAATGACCACAGTGATCCTTGTGATGCTCTATGGACAGACCCGCATCGTGTTCGCCATGTCGCGGGATGGTCTCCTGCCATTGAAGCTGTCCTCGATCCACGTCAAGCATCGGACTCCTTTTTTCACCACCTGGGCGGTAGGCCTGACGATCGGATTGATTGCGGCACTGGTCCCGCTGAGCGTGCTGACCGAGTTGATCAACATCGGCACCCTGGCCGCGTTCACCCTCGTCTCGATCGCCGTGATGATCCTGCGCCGCACGCGTCCCGATCTGAAGCGCGGGTTTCGCTGTCCCTGGGTACCTGCCGTGCCCTTGCTGGCAATCGCCTTCTGCGTGACCCTGATGACATATCTGGAGGCCATGACGTGGGTGGCATTTGTAGTCTGGCTGGTCATCGGTCTTGCGGTCTATTTCAGCTATGCGCGACGTCGGTCCTTGCTGAACTGATCGACGCATTTCACAACCAACCTCTGAAAGATTTGAAATGACCTTGGACGACTCCGGCCTAGGTGCCGGCACGGTACTCGCGCATGCCGGAATCCACCCTGAAGACCATCACGGCTTCGTAAATCCTCCGAGCTACCGCGGATCGACGGTAGTATTTCCTGACGTGGCTACCATGCAGAGCGGCACCCAGCGCTTTGGCTACGGTCGGTGGGGCAATCCAACGACTGCCGCACTGGCCGAAGCCATCACGACGCTGGAAGGCGCCGAGGGCACGGTGCTTTGCCCCTCAGGTCTGGGGGCGTGCACCACTGCGATCCTGGCCGTCGCCGGTGCCGGGGACCACCTCCTGGTCCCTGACAGTGTCTACGCGCCCACGCGTCATTTCTGTGAGACCGCTGGCAAGCGATTCGGAATCGAAACGACCTACTACGACCCGTCGATTGGCGCAGGCATCGAAGTCCTGTTTCGCTCCAACACCAAAGCGGTGTTCACCGAGTCGCCGGGATCTCACACGTTCGAGATCCAGGACATTCCCGCGATCGCCGAAGTGGCGCGTCGACACGCGGCGCTCGTCATCATGGACAACACGTGGGCTACCCCCCTGTTCTTCAAAGCCATACCGTCCGGTGTCGATCTTTCTCTGATGGCTGCCACGAAGTACATCGTGGGTCATTCCGACGCCATGCTCGGCACGGTCGCGGCCGGACCCCGCGCCTGGGAAAAGCTCAAGGCATTTCACTTCCAGTTCGGCATGTTCGTAGGGCCGGACGATGTTAATCTCGCGCTGCGAGGCCTGCGCACGCTGGAGGTTCGTCTGACGCGGCACCAGCAGAGCGCACTTGAAATCGCGCGTTGGCTTGAGAGTCGAGAAGAAGTCGCGCGCGTGCTTCATCCAGCCCTGCCCTCGCACCCCAGTCACAATTTGTGGAAACGTGATTTTTCCGGGGCGAGCGGCCTGTTCTCCTTCGTGACCAGGGCGGCCCCATTCAAGGCCGTGCAGGCCATGCTCGATGGCCTCTCCTTCTTCTCGCTGGGATACTCCTGGGGTGGATTCGAAAGCCTCGCGTTGACGGTGGATCCCCGCAAGATCCGCACAGCCACCGTCTGGAACGAGCCAGGCCACCTGATCCGCCTGCACATCGGCCTGGAGGATCCGGTCGACCTGATCGCCGACCTGCAAAAGGGCATTGCGCGCTTCAGGGCCGCATCTGCGTGATGCATGGCACCGTTGCGGAGCAACCGGCGCGGCGAGACCGTCTAGCCATGGCGCTTCGGAAATGCAGGCGCTCGCTGCGAAATGAAAGCCGTTTGGGACAAGTGGCCAAACATAACTGAGCTCGCCAGTAAGAAGCACTCCGGTAGAAGCCGAGTCACCCAAGATCTTTGGCTTACTTCGGCTAAGCCATGGGCTCAAAAAACATCGTTTTACGTAGGGAGCGCCTCCTTCTACGATTTGCCGGACTGAGACGTGAGTTCTTTGCGTCCGGCAAGTATCGATTTTCTTGACACCAAAGAGGAGCCTTCATGTCCCAACACTCAGCCGCTATCCAATGGCAGCGGTCGCCCCACCCGCAAGACGAACGCACCTACTCGCGCAACCACGTGGCATCGCTCGCAGGTGAGCAATCCGTCAACGTTTCAGCCTCCGTGGAGTTCAAAGGCGATCCGGTCTGCGCGGATCCCGAGCAGATGCTGGTCAGCGCAGTGGCGAGCTGCCACATGCTGACTTTCCTGGCCATCGCGGAATTTCAGAAGTACCGGGTGGAAACCTATCAAGACCATGCCGTGGGCTACCTTGAAAAAGTCGAGGGCGTCGGCATGGCCATCACCCACATCGATCTGTCGCCCAAGATTACGTTCAGCGGTGACAAAACCCCCGATGCAGTTGCGCTGGCTCGGCTGCATGCCGGCGCGCACAAGAACTGCTTCATTGGCAACTCGATCACCGCCAAGGTGAGCGTGGTGACCGATGAGGTCACGGCGTGAACCATGTCAATGCACGCATCGATTGACGAGGCTGGGGGGATGCCGCCACCTTCCATCCAAGAGGCATTGCTAGTGCGCGAAGACAGCCACGGCGTGACCACCCTGCGCATGAACCGTCCGCTGCAATTCAATGCGCTTTCCGAAGCCATGCTGGATGCGCTGCAACACGAGTTCGATGCCATCGCAGCGGATCCGTCCGTGCGCTGTGTCGTTCTGGCCGGCGCCGGCAAGGCCTTCTGTGCCGGCCACGACTTGCGAGAAATGCGTGCGCAGCCAAGTCTGGCGTACTACAGGGCCCTGTTCGCCCGATGTAGCCGCGTGATGCAAGGTCTACAGGCTTTGCCTGTGCCAGTCATTGCGCGTGTGCAAGGTATCGCCACGGCGGCAGGCTGTCAATTGGTCGCCAGCTGCGACCTAGCCATCGGTGCGGAAACAGCAAAGTTTGCGGTCTCCGGCATCAACGTTGGCTTATTTTGCGCGACACCGTCGGTAGCGCTGTCCCGAAACGTCTCGCCTAAAAGAAGCTTCGACATGCTGGTCACAGCGCGCTTCATCGACGCCGCCACCGCCGTGGATTGGGGATTGATCAACTCGGCAGTGCCCGAAGACCAACTTGATGCCGCCATCGCGCAGAAGGTCTCCCAGATCCTTTCCAAGAGTCCGACTGCGGTGCGCTATGGCAAGTCGATGTTCTATCGGCAACGTCAAATGGCCTTGGCTGACGCGTACGAATACGCCAGCGACGCTATGGCCCGCAACATGATGGAAGAGGACGCTGGCGAGGGCATCGACGCGTTCCTGGAAAAGCGCCAGCCTACATGGCGCTCCTGACGTTGACGCACGCCTGAGTGCTTGGTAGTTCCCACTATACGTACAGAGGAGACCAAACAATGAAAGAAACCAACCCCTACCGACAGGGCCTCGGCAAGACTGCAGCAAATCACGCTGCGCTGTCCCCGCTGAGCTTCCTGCAGCGTGCCGCCGAAGTTTATCCAAACCAGCTCGCACTCATTGACGGCGACCGCCAGTGGAACTGGACACAAACGTACGAACGATGCCGCCGCCTGGCCTCCGCCTTGCGCCGCGTCGGCGTGGGGAGAGGCGACACTGTATCGACCATGCTGCCCAACGTGCCCGCCATGTACGAGGCTCATTTTGGTGTGCCGATGACTGGCGCCGTTCTCAACGCGATGAATGTCCGATTGAATGCCGAAGCCATCGCCTTCATGCTCGATCACAGCGAGACGATGGTACTGCTGACCGATCCCGAGTTCGCCGATGTGGTCTCACATGCGCTGTCTGCCATGAAGGGGCCGAAGCCTTTCGTCATCCTCGTGTCGGCCGCAACCATCCCCGGTCGAAAGTCACTTGAAGGAGTGGAGTACGAGCAACTTCTTGTAGAGAGCGATCCCGAATTTCTCTGGCAGTTGCCAGAGGATGAATGGGATGCGATTGCGCTGGGCTACACCTCAGGCACCACGGGCAACCCCAAGGGTGTTGTCAGCCACCATCGGGGCGCCTATCTCAACGCCGTCAGCAATGTGCTGTCCTGGGGGATGCCGTCGCACTGCGTCTACCTGTGGACCCTACCAATGTTTCACTGCAACGGCTGGTGTTTCCCTTGGACGCTGGCAGCGGTCGCTGGAACCAGCGTCTGTCTGCGGCGCATTGACACGGCACTCATCTTCGACCAGATCAGGACGCACCGCGTGACCCACTACTGCGGGGCTCCGATTGTGCACGCCATGCTGGCCGACGCACCCGAGGAGAGCCGAGCTGGGATCACCCACAAGGTCAACGGTTTGATCGCCGGTGCCGCTCCGCCTGCTGCCGTATTTGAACGCATGGAACACATCGGCTTCAATCTCACCCATGTTTATGGTCTGACAGAGACTTATGGCCCAGCAACCGTGTGCGCCAAGCAGCCTGAATGGGCCGACCTGCCGCTGAGCAACCGCGTGGAGCGCAACAGCCGCCAAGGGGTACGGTATCACCTGCAGGAAGCCGTTGCAGTACTCGATCCCCTGACGATGGAGCCCACTCCGTTCGACGGCCAGACCATCGGCGAAGTGATGTTCCGCGGGAACATCGTGATGAAGGGCTATCTGAAGAACCCGGCAGCCACGGAAGAAGCCTTTGCCGGTGGTTGGTTTCACTCTGGCGACTTGGCTGTGGTGCAGCCGGACGGCTACCTGAAGATCAAGGACCGATCAAAGGACGTGATCATCTCTGGGGGCGAGAACATTTCGTCGCTGGAGGTAGAGGAAGTTCTGCAGCGTCATCCGGCAATCCAGTCGGCCGCCGTCGTCGCCATGGCCGACGAGAAGTGGGGAGAGGTTCCGGCTGCATTCGTCGAACTCCGTGGCAACGCGGTTCTATGCGAAGCGGACCTTGCCACCTATTGCAAGGATCTCCTGGCGCGCTTCAAGGTGCCCAAGAAATTCGTCTTCGGCCCCTTGGCGCGGACTTCGACCGGAAAGGTCCAGAAGTTTGCCCTTCGCAGACAACTGAAGGAGAAAGTCCCTGCCTCAGGCCATTGATCGCACGGACTCGGCCGCGCCAAGAGCCGTGAACAACACAAAAATTGGAGACAACATGACGATCCCTCATCACATCCGCATCGCTTCACACCCCCTGTTCCGCGACTTGGTGAAACGGCGAACACGCTTCGCGCTACTGCTTTCCGGCACTGTTTTGGTTACCTACTATGGATTCATGATGGCGGTGGCATTGCTGCCCGGACTGCTGCGCATCCCACTCGACGCCGGTCGGGTGAGCACCATCGCGTGGCCCATCGGAGTATCCGTGATCGTGCTGTCGTGGCTGTTGACAGGGCTCTACGTCTACCGCGCCAATCGGGACTTCGATGGCATCACCGTCAGGCTGCTCGCCGAGGTGAAGCCATGAAGTACGCCGACACCTTCAAGACCGCCGTGGTTTTCGCCACCACGGCAGGCACCGGGATCGCCACCGCCGCCCCGACTGTCGGCTTGGTGGAACGCCAGCCCATCAATCTTCCCGCCATCTTCATGTTCCTTCTGTTCGTCGCTGGGACGCTGGGGATCACATGGTGGGCCGCAAAGCGCACCCACTCGACGTCGGACTTCTACACCGCTGGCGGCGGCATCACCGGAGGCCAGAACGGCATGGCCATCGCGGGCGACTACATGTCGGCCGCCACCTTGCTCGGATTGTCGAGCCTCGTCTTTGCCAAGGGCTTTGACGGATTCGTCTACACGATCGGCTTCTTTGTCGGTTGGCCCATCATCCTATTCCTGCTCGCCGAACCAGTTCGTAACTTGGGACGGTACACCTTTGCCGACATTGTCTCGTCGAGGCTCGACAAGACTCAGGTACGTCTGTTCGCCTCGTTGGGTTCGCTCACTACCGTGTGCTTCTACCTGGTAGTTCAAATGGTAGGCGCCGGCCAGTTGATCAAGCTTCTGTTCGGACTGGACTACCAATATGCGGTGCTGGTCGTCGGGGTGTTGATGGTGGTGTACGTCACGTTCGGCGGGATGATCGCCACCACATGGGTGCAGATCATCAAGGCGGCGCTCCTGCTGACCGGTGGAGTCACCCTCATGCTGCTGGCCATGTCGAGGTTCAGCTTCAACTTTGAGGAACTTGCCCGGCAGGCTGTGGCCGTTCACCGCGATGGCCTCGCGATCATGGGGCCGGGCAGCCTGATGGCCGATCCCGTTTCAGCCGTCTCCATGTCCTTAGGCCTTCTGTTTGGCCCGGCGGCACTGCCGCACATTCTGATGCGCTTCTTCACGGTGTCCGACGCCAAAGAGGCCCGCAAGAGTGTCTTCGTGGCCAGCGGGCTCATCGGCTTCTTCTTTCTGATCGTGTGTCTGCTAGGACTCTGTGCCATCGTGATTGTGGGAAACGACGCCCGGTTCTATGAAAACGGGATCATCGGCGGGAAGCTGCTCGGTGGAGGCAATATGCCGGTGATGCATCTGGCCTCTGCGGTGGGCGGAAGTCTGTTCCTCGGCTTCCTGTCGGCAGTGGCCTTCGCAACAATCCTGGCCGTCGTGGCCGGATTGGCCCTGGCCGGTGCATCCGCCATCGCGCACGACATCTACGGCAACATTCTCTGCGGCGGCAATGCCGACGAGAAGAGAGAGATGAAAGTCTCTCGCTGGGCGACCCTCGCACTAGGTGTCGTCGCTGTCGGGCTGGGGATTCTGTTCGAGAACCAGAACGTAGCCTTCTTGGTCAGCCTGACCTTCGGCATCGCGGCATCTTCCAATTTTCCCGTGTTGGTGCTGGCGATCTACTGGAGAGGCTTGACAACACACGGCGCTCTGGCGGGAGGCATAGCCGGCCTTGGGTCGGCACTGCTCCTGGTTGTACTTTCGAAAGCCGTGTGGGTTGATGTCCTGCATCACGCACAGGCAATCTTTCCTTACGAACATCCGGCGCTGTTCTCGATGCCCCTGGCTTTCATCTGCGCATGGCTATTCTCGAAGTCCGACGAAAGTGCACGGGCCCGAAGCGAACGAGCGGCATTCGATGCCCAATGGGTGCGCGCCCAAACCGGCCTGGGAGCCGCCCAGTCGACGTCGCACTAGCAAGACGGAGACTGGCAGCTTGTGTTCACCCACTGCACGCCACTTGACATGAACCGATGAGAATTCCCGATCGCAACAGGTGGCGGTAGCTAAAACTGCCAGCGGCCGGAGGAACTCCTCAAGATGTGGCTTTTGTATAGTTTTTTTAGAGGTAATCCCTTGAGCATGATTGAACGAAAAATCCGCGCCCGGCGCAGCTTCATCTTTGCACCCGGCACGCGTCCAGACATGTTCCCGAAGGCACTGTGCTGCGGTACCGACATCGTCTGTGTCGATCTGGAAGACGCCGTGGCGCCCCAGGAAAAGCAACAGGCCCGACAGCATGCGTTCGCGCAACTTCCCGTAGCAGAGGGTCCAGACCGCGTCGAACGCATTATCCGGATCAACTGCCTTCGCACGGTGGACGGCATGAAAGATGTACAAGCCTTGCTCACGTCCGCAGAGCCCATCCCCGCAATCATGCTGCCGAAGGTCAAGGGGCCGGAAGAGATCCGCAATCTCAGCGACCTTCTCACGGAATACAAGCTTTCGACTCGGCTGCACGTCATCATCGAAACCAATGAAGCCCTGGAGGCGACCCATGAGATTGCGCGCTCCAGTGAGCGCATCGAGGCCCTGTTCTTTGGAGGTGTCGACATGGCCGCTGATCTACGCTGCAAATCAACCTGGATGGCCCTGCAGTACGCGCGATCACGCATCGTCCACGCTGCAGCCGCCACCGGGTTGGATGTGATCGACGTGCCGTACCTGGACCTGAACGATCGCGAAGGCATGTTGCGCGAAGCCGCGCTGTCCGCCGAACTGGGTTTCACCGGCAAAGGCGCAATCCACCCCAAACAGATTCCTGACATAAACGCATGCTTCGCGCCAGATGACGCCAGCGTCGAGCACGCGAGGCGAGTGCTGGACGCCTTTGCGAAGAGCGATGGTGGGCTGCTGGTCTTCGAGGGAAAGCTGATCGAAAAGCCAGTGCTCCGAAGCTATGCCCGCATGCTGCAAGTTCACGCCGTCGCCCACGCACACTAGCAGGCCTTTACATGGCCAAGCAACCCCTCTTACCTTCACCGCCCGTCGAACAGCAGGTAGCGCCGCCGTCATGCAACACGCCATCTGCCATTGACGGAATGGATCATTGCGCGGAAACGTCGGCGCGATCCCGTCTCATGACGGATGGTGCACGACGCCTGCCATCGCTGATTGCGCTCTCCTATTTCGAAGTCGCGGCCAGAACCAAGAGCTTTGTGGCTGCCGCCAAAGAACTTCATGTGACTCCAGCAGCTGTCAGCCATCAGATCAAATCACTGGAAGAGCTTCTTGGGGTGGAGTTGTTCGTGCGCCAACATCGCAAGGTCAATCTGACGCCGGCGGCGCAAATGGTTCTGCCGACACTGCAGGACGGATTCTCCGCACTCGCCGATGCAGTTGAACAGTTGCGTTCGCACAGCGAATCCAAGTGGGTCATCACCGTCTGTGCAGAGCCGATGTTCGCGACCAAGTGGCTAGTTCCCCGCCTGCATCGGTTCTATGCCGGTTGCCCCGACGCCGAGGTTCGGCTGCAAGCCAGCCTCAATTCTGTGGACACGGTCAGAGGCGGCCCGGCAAGCGCCGCAACGTTTCGACGCGCCGGCATCGATTTGGCGGTGCGTTTTGGCTACGGAGAGTACGTTGGCTTGGACAGCCGAAAGCTCCTGGAGGTGACGTTCGTCCCTGTGTGCGCGCCGAGCCTGTGCGAGTCCCTTTCAGACAGAGCGCCCTCGGCCTTGCTAAATCAACCGCTGTTGAGCGACAGCACGATATATCGCTCACCGGAACGGTTCGGTTGGACCGAATGGTTCCGCCAGGCAAGACTTCCCATACCTGAAGGATTGCGTGAGCAACGGTTCGGAAACGGACTGCTCGCGCTCGAAGCTGCAATGACCGGCCAGGGGGTCTTGCTTGCCAGTAAACAGATAGTACAGACGGCGCTCGATGCTGGAAAGCTTGTGGTTGCCTGGGACCACGCAATGCCATGCCCTTTCAAATACCACATCGTCTGCACACTCCCGGCTCTAGAGCGGCCCATCGTTCAGGCGTTTCGCTCTTGGCTACTTGACGAGGCAGTGCTGCCCGAAACACCCGCGCCGTCACTGGCAAAACGATGCAGGCGATAACGAGCATCCACTGCGCCGCCAAACGCTGAAGGGGCTATGCGATCTCTCGAGGACAGGCAATGCCCAAATGACGAGAACGAATATGCCAGTGACATCCATCGAGAGATGCTTGCTGAGATCGAGCCAACACTGCGCGATGTGGGCGGACGCAACAAGCCGACGACGGTGAACCTGTATGAGGTGTTCTACGCGCCGCTGCACTGGGCGAACACATCACGATGCAGATCGCCAAGCGCGGCACAAAGGCGACGAACAGCCCATCTTGTCCAGCGAGAGACCTCTGTCGCAAAACCCGGCCTCCGACCACGAGATCGAGGCTCCATGAATTTGCCGGCGCCTTGGTCAGCAGTTCATTTCCAGAATCGGCTCATGCTCCTTCGTGCACCGCCGCCCCCTCTTATCATTGCGCATGCGAACGCCATCCTCCGTGAAAACCGTAAGGCACCCGCGTTGGCAACTCAACACGCGTTATAGGCCCTTTCTCGATATCGAGAGCATTGAAGATCAACAGATCGCTGACGTTTCGTGAGGGATCGAACGCAATCGTGAGAATCCAGCCCTCGCCTTCGGGACTGGAAGGCGTTCGCGGCACAAAGACCGGCTCGAGCAGGCCGAGATCGCCAGGCGGCGTGCATGTGCGAATCTCGCCGGTCTCGACATTCGCATGCACCAGCGTATCGAACGAACAGCCTGGGGTGTAGGCACCGATCCGCGCGACGTAGAAGGCGTGCCGGTAAGCCAGGCCCGAGAATCGCTCGTCGATTCGAGGAAACTCTCCCTCGACGCCGCAGAGAGATTTTTCGACGTACCCTTCGCTTTCGGCATCCATATCGAACGTCCAGCGCACGAGCTTGGCCATGCCGTCCTTGATCCAAGGTGGCACGTTGCCACCGGAGACATCCGGAAAGAGTGGCAGCTTCTCGAATTTCATCACGTCGGCGACTACGAAGGTGCGGCCGTCGCGTTTCGCCGTGTATGCATTCATCGGGTGAAAGACGAAGCACGGGGGACCGCTAAACCATCGCATCGACCCGACGCCGGCATCGCGCCGCATGATGCCGATCCGAGTAGGCAAACGTGGGTCCCAAGCACAAATGGGACCACCTCCAGCCGCGCGCTCCAGATCGATGGTCGCGGGAAAGACCGGAAAAACGATGTGCTCGCGGGTCGCGAGGAAGTCATGAACTGCGCTGCAATAGGGAGCCTCGAATCTCTCCTGGCGAACGAAGTTCCCGTCACGATCGATGACCGAGTAGGAAATTTCTCGCGTTCCCGGTCCTGCCGCCTGGTACCCGAACGCGAGCATCTCGCCGCTCTCGGGATCAATCTTGGGATGCGCTGTCATGGGGCCCGTGTAGCGACCGTCGAAGTCGGTCGTACCGAGCGTCTCGAGCGAATCACCATCGAGCAGCACCGGGAAGTTGGTCTCGCCCAAGGCATAGAGCCGGCCGCCGTGCCACACGGCATTCGTTCCGGCCCACTGCATGGGCAGCTTCTGCGGCTTCTCGGTGGCAGGCTTTCCCCTGTCCTGCAGCATCACCGTCGCCACTGCCGCATCGAACACTTCCTCGTAGGACGTTGGCACCAAACGGCGCCCTGCGACCTTTTGTGCCTTGAACTGCTCTGTCCTCACCCAGCGGTTTGTGTAGGACGCGCGGCCGCGGCCGATATGGATGGCATGAATCATGCCCTCCCCCATGAACCAATGATGCTTGTCGGCCAAGGGAGGAAACAGCAGATTGGGCCCGTTTCGATAGAGCGCGCCTGAGAGGCCCTTAGGGATCACGCCAGCCACAACCCGCAGGTCCGGCACATTCAGCTCTTCCTGAATCGGTCCATAGTTGCCGATCAGCATAGGGTGCGTAGTTTCGATCATCGTTCTTCTTCATTTGTGATGCGAGGCCCTTACGAGGAGCCCAATGTTGCTGGCCCTCTGGGCAGGCTTAGTCCGTCTGAATGTTCGCCTTGATGATGTACCTTTGCCAGCGCTCGTTCTCGCTCTTCACCGCGGCTGCGAACGCATTGGCCGGCTCCTCGGGAATGGCCTCGAGCGCCATCGCCTGAACGGTCTCTTTCCAGACCGTGCTTCGGGTGACTTTGCCTACGCCCTGTTGTAACTTGGCATGCGCCTTGGGATCGAGGTTTTCCGGGCCAAACAGGCCGAGCCAACTGCCCTGGTCGAGCCCCTTCAGGCCGACTTCTCCCAGGGTCGGCACATCAGGAAACTGAGAGAAACGCTGGGGTGCCGCGGCCGCCAGCAGCATCAGGCGCCCGTCACGGGCGTAGTTCATGGCCGTCATTGGCGAATCGAACATGATATCGACGCGTCCTCCGAGAAGATCCAAGAGGGCGGCCGCGCTGCCTTTGTATGGGACATGAACCAGGTCGATTCCAGCCACCTGATTCAACACCTCACCGTAGATGTGGGACCCCGTACCGATGCCGGCTGAAGCATAGGTCAGCTTGCGCGGATTGGCTTTGGCGTAAGTCGCGAATGCGCTCATGCTTTGGGCTGGTAAACCCGGTCGCGCCAGCAATGCGAACGAGCCTTTCGCCGCGCGCGCAATCGGCGTGAGCCCTTTCAGGGCATCGATCGGGAAGCTCTTCATGACATGCGGCGTCTGCGTGACCAAGCCGTCTACCGTGTACAGCAGCGTATAGCCGTCCGCTGGCGCTCGCGAGACCTCCGCCGCGCCGATCGCGCCACCAGCACCCGGACGGTTGTCCACAATCACGACGGCACTCATCGCCGAGCTCAGTTCCTTGGCCAGCACGCGTGCCTGGGCGTCAGTAGGCCCGCCTGACGGATAGGGGACGATGATCTTGATCGGCTTTGTCGGCAGAGGGAAGTCCTGCGCATGCGCCGCAAACGAACCAAGCGCAGCGCAGATCCAGATGGCGAATAGATAGATCTTGTTTTTCATAGAGTCTCCGTTGTGTGCTTCTGATGTCCGGCTGCGGTAGACCGCATTCACTACAACCGCACGTTCACGATGCGGTGCTGCACGAACTCCTCCAACCCTTCCATACCCAACTCGGCGCCGAAGCCGGATTGCTTCAACCCGCGGAAAGGCACGTCATGCCGCATCGCCATGTGGTGGTTGACCCACACGGTGCCGGCGTGCACGCGGGAAGCGACCTCTGCGCCCCACGCAGGGTCGGTCGTCCAGATGGTGGCGCCCAGCGCGTAAGGACTGCTGTTGATCCTGTCAATCGCATCGTCCAGTTTGCCGTAGCGAAGCACGGGAAGGACTGGGCCGAATTGCTCCTCGGAGACAAGAGAAGAGCTGTCATCCAGTTCGGCAACGATCGTCGGCGGGATAAAGTAGCCCGGTCGATCCAGCGGCGCGCCACCGGCGAGGACTCGGCCATGCTTCGAAGCTGCAATGATCATGGCATTCACGCGCTCGAACTGGGCTCGATTCTGAACCGGGCCCAACTGCGACGCCGGATCCATCCCGTCGCCGACCACCGTCGCATCGGCCAACCGCGTGAGCTCTAGGTTGAACTCCTCATAGAGGCTGTCAGGAACATAGACGCGCTTTATCGCCACACAGACCTGACCGGAATTCACCATGGCACCGGCGAACACCTTGCCCGCCGCATCCTTGGCATCCGCATCCTCCAGCACCAGCGCGGCGTCGTTGCCGCCGAGTTCCAGCGTGATGCGCTTGATCGACCCCGCAGCACCTGCCATGACGCGACGGCCGGTCGCCGTCGAGCCAGTGAAGCTCACCTTGGCAATGTCGGGATGCTCCGTCATCCGCTGGCCTAGGTCGTTTCGGTCCGCAATAACGTTCACCACGCCAGCAGGAAAAATCGCGCTGCAGAGTTCCCCCAACAGCAGCGTTGTGAGCGGCGTCGTTGGGGCTGGCTTTATCACCACGCAGTTACCTGCGACCAGGGCCGGCGCCAGCTTGTTGACGAGCAGAGCGAGAGGGAAATTCCACGGTGTGATGACCGCAACCACACCGAGCGGAAGAACCTGGTCCATGATGCGCGATGCCGACGTGGCTTCACGTACTTGCTCAAGAATCTCGAGGCCTGCAAGTTCGCGAATGCGCTTCGCACTTCCCGCTACTTCAGCCTTGGCATTCCGGAGCGGCTTGCCCTGCTCGGAGGTGAGCAGTTCCGCGAACTCCAAGGCCCGTCCATCGAGTGCATCCGCGAGCGATCCGAGCAACCGCTGACGATGCGCCCACGAGGTCGCAGCCCAGGTCCTGAAAGCCCGCCCAGCCGCTGACACGGCGCCGTCTAGCTGCGCCTCGTCAGCAACCGGCGACTCAGCGATGACCGCTCCCGTTGCAGGATTCAATACTGCCATCACCGAGGTACCGGGAACCAGGACACCATCGATCAGAAGCTTGAACTCTCGCATTTTGTTGATCCTCGTATGGATGCTCATTCGATCTTGATGGCTAGGGCATCGACATATTTTCCCCAAGCCTCGTAATCGCGGCGCACGAGGTCGGCGAACTGCTTCTGCGATTCTTCCGGCACTTCGAAGCCGAGATTTCGGTAGACGTCCGCAACAGAGCTTGTCCGCTGCGCCGTGCGAATGGCATCGTGAAGCCTTTGCAGTGTGTCCGGGCGGATGGCGGCAGGCGCGAAAAATCCGTTCCAGCTGCGCAACTCGAAACCCACCAATCCTTGTTCGAGCAGCGTGGGCACCTCGGGCATGGTCGAGCGGCGCGTCGCACCTGTCGCTCCACGCAGCTTCAGCCTGCCATCGCTTGCATATTGAGACACGACCGATGGCGCATCGAACATGATCTGAACACGGCCGGCGATCAGGTCGCGCATTGCATCCGACGAGCCCTTGTAGGGAATGTGCACCAGGTCGATGCCGGTCTTCTGCGCAAGCACTGCGCCGTAAATGTGCGACACCGTGCCGGCCCCAAATGAGCCATAGCTCAGCCTGCCGGGATTGGCACGGCCGTATGCGATCAGATCCTTGACGTTGTTCACGCCAATCGACGGATGCACGACGAGAACCACGCCTCCAACAGCGGAACGGATAACTGGCTTGTAGTCCCTTAAGGCGTCATAGGGCAACTGCTTGAGCAAATGAGGCGTTTGCGTTAGTGGCCCATCCACCGTATAGAGCAGCGTGTGGCCATCGGCTTCAGCTCGAGCAACCTCCGCGGCTGCGAGCGCGCCGCTGGCTCCCGGCTTGTTCGCCACGATCACGACGGTGTCCAAAACCTTCGCCAACTCCAGAACAATGGATCGTGCCTGGAGATCAGTCGGCCCGCCAGCGGCGAAGCCGACCAACACCTTGATCGGTCTCCCCGTCCTGGGGAATTCCTGTGCACGGGCCACCGTTTGACCGAGTAAGCCACCTAGCGAGAGCACCTTCAACAAGCTTCGTCGCTTCATTGTTTTCTCCTTCACTCAGCGAACGGGCCGGTTGCCCGCGATGGTCACACGCGTGAGATACCGGTCCTTGCCTGCGTAGTCAGGTATGGCACGATGCATGGTGGACCGGTTGTCCCAAACAAGGACTTGATCGTTCTCCCATCGGACGCGACTGGTGAAATCAAACCGTGCACAGTGGTCGTATAGATAAGCGAGGATTGGGGAACTTTCCTCTGTTGTAAGTCCATGGATCCTCTGGACATAAGTCTTGTTCACATACAGGAACTTGCGCCCGGTGAATTCGTGGGTGCAGACCAATGGATGTAGTTGCTCACGATCACCCAATTCGACTCCCAGATCGGTTTTCGCGCTGACGGAACTGAACTTTCTTCCCTGAGCAAGGTATGCCGAGCCAAAGATGCGCGTCGCGCTGTGGACCGTTTGCATCTGGTCGATCATTTCCTTCAGGCCAGGCGACAGTGCCTCATATGCCGCATACATGCTCAGAAATCCGGTGTCGCCCCCGAAAGCCGGAACATCGACTGCGCGCATCACGACAGCCGCTGGTGGTTCCTCGAGATAGGTACTGTCCGCGTGCCAGTTCTCGCCGACCACTCGGCCGGTGTCGCTGGCCAGGCGACGAATGATCTGAACATCAGGCTGCCCTTCAACACCGTGCAACTGCGGCACGCGCAGGATAGAGCCGAAATTCCTGCTGAAGGCGAGATGTTCCTCGTCCGAGATCTTCTGGTCGCGGAAAAAGATGACCTGATACGTCCCGAATGCCTGCCTGATCTCTCTCCACACCTTGGGTTCGATCGGTGACCGGAGATCAACGCCCCCGATCTGAGCGCCCATAACGCCGGTCAGGGGTTCGACCTTGATGAGCTTGTACTCGTTGGCATCCATGTCCTGCGAAGCATTCTTGGTTCTGGTATCCACTGCGTCTCCTGTGCAGAAATGAGGTCAAACCTCTGAGGTGGAATCTCGCTACATCCTCTGTCTTTCAGCCGGTTCGCAAAGCCTCACGAGACAGACTTTCTCGATACAAGCGGTTTGCTCTACCTCGCTCCCCGACGTCCGAGAGCAGACGGGGTTCTACTCACCGAGTAGTCCGCGCGACCTGCCGACCGCGCCGTAGCGCTGATTGGCGTGCTAGCGGGGCCATAGCAGGGGTCTGCTTTCGGACTACCACCCCTTGGCATTCGACGGTTTTCATCTTCGTTGCCATGACTCTAAGGTCGCCTTGTCTCGTAAAACACGATAAGCAAAATCTCAATTTCTGATTTCTAAGAGGTAACCCTAGGCAGCTCTGATCACCGCTCGGTCAACACTCAAGCCATCGTGTGGGATCGCATATGCCAGCCAATTTCAGCCTCGTGATGATGAAAATTTTTGCAGCGGTGTACGACCTAGGGAGTGTCGTTCTGGCAGCACGCACTCTGCGCATGAGTCAATCGGGTGTCAGCACAACCCTCGCCAAACTGCGGGTGATACTGGACGACCAACTTTTCATTAGCACCAGCACGGGTATGCAACCGACGGCCCGTGCACGGGAGCTGATCGACCCCGTACGCGAAATGATCGTATGCATTGATCGACGAATTCTTGGTAGGTCCGATTTCGATCCATGGACTGCCACACGTGAATTCACAATCGCACTGTCTGATGTGGCTGAAGCGATCTATATGCCGCGCGTGTTGAACGCTGTGAACCTTGCTGCCCCGCACGTTCGGCTGCGATCCGTGGAACTCCCCCAACTTCAGCTTCAACGAGCCTTGTCTGAAGGCCAAGTCGATCTGGCTCTCGGCTATCTGCCAGATCTGGTCGCCAGTGAATTTGTTCGTCGCAAAGTTGGACAACATTCTTTTGTCTGCATTTGCAGTGCAGACAACAAGCGTCTAATAAACGCGTTCAACCTCAAGACGTACTGCGCGGCTCGACATGTTGTGGTCGAGGCGCCAGGGCGAACACAGGGGCTTTTGGAGCGCTACATGCAGCAGCGAGGAATTGAGCGGCACATTGTTTTTACCACCCCCCACTTCATGTGCATCGCTGAACTCATTTCGCAGACCGATATGCTGGCCTCCGTCCCGAAGGCATTGGCGGAATCGTTTTCGGAGAAGAAGCAGTTGATCCGGCTCGATTTGCCATTTAGATCACCTGTGTTTGAGACGCACCTTCATTGGAGCAAGAGAGTTCATAACGACCCCGCGATCCGCTGGCTCCGTGAAATACTGTTCAACGCATTCTCAGACAAGGGGACCCCGCAGGGGGTTCTTCCTCAGATTCGAGCAGCGGTCAATCACGGGCCCTAGACTAGCACGATCACAGGAGTGAATGATCTTTTGATTCGGTCGATCTGGCCCTGTCCATCGTAATAGTCCGCTCGAGGCCGTTGTTGACGGCTGGATGGTTTAGGGCGTGATGTCGGTGACGTTCTGAAGCAGAGCGAACGCCACGCGCCATGCGCGGCCATCGCAGTGAACGGTGG
>NZ_JBPJZL010000023.1:0-61757 GCF_051216835.1 Variovorax multivorans | reverse complement strand
CTCCATCAATCCGCACAAACTTTGTCATCCGTTCCCGTTGGCAGAGTCCTCTCGCGAGGAATAACGGGAATCTCGATCATTCCGTGGACCGCTGAGACGCCAGACTTGTGGGTAATTGAAAGGTCCACCGCACGCATACATGATATGAGCAGGGAATCAGCTTGGAATACCACAAATGGGTGAGAGGCTAAGGTGCGTATTGCTACCGCTGAAAATAACGAGCACGGCCTGCACTGAGATTCCTCAACTTAGGGGGCCTACTCAACGGCGCACCGAATTCGCCATGTTCGCTCGGCGAAGGTCCGCACCATCCAAGACCTGCCGCTGTTGGCGCGACCTGTCGAACGATTCAATGACGGGAGCGTGCTCGTAAACGCCCACTTATCGAGTGTTGGTGCGCTTGCGCCTCAGTTCGGATCGGAAGCCTCGTAGACCACCACCGCAGCGGCCAAGTCCTCCAGCGCGGTACCCACAGCCTTGAAGACGGTCCGCCCGTCACTCTCGGCTCGTCCCGGAATCCTGCCCGCGGCCAAATCGGCCAACTCCCCTGCCACATCTGCGGCGGCGAACACGCCGCGCGACATGGGCCCGAGCAGTTCACCGCTCTTCTGCAACGCTTCTTGCGTATCGACAAACAGACGCGCGCCAGCAAAGCAGGCATCGTCGGCCTCGCGCATCTGCGGCGTGAAGCTGCCGATCAGGTCGAGGTGGCTGCGCGGCCGCAGCCACGCGCCCTGCACAAGCGGCTGCGTGGCGAGCGTGGCGCAGCTCACGATGTCGACATCATTCACCGCCTTGGCGAGGTCCGGCGCGACGGCCGCCTCGATGTTCTGCGCGCACAGCCGTGCGGCGAGTACCTTCGCTGCAGATTCGTCGCGGTCCCACACCACTACGCGTTCGATGGGACGCACGGCACGGTAGGCCTCGGGAATAAGACTGCCGACACGCCCGCAGCCGACGACCAGCAGACTGCGCGCATCGGTAGGCGCGAGATAGGAGGCTGCCAGGGCCGATGCGGCAGCAGTGCGCCGCGAAGTGATCTCGTTGCCGTCGATCTGCGCCAGCGGCTCGCCCGTGCTTGCGTCGTACAGCACATAGGTCGAGAACAGTCCGGGCAGGCCGCGCTGCGCGTTGTCCGGGAAGATGGTCACGGTCTTGATGCCCAGGTAGCGGTCGTGCTGCCACGCCGGCATGACCAGCACGGTGCGGGGCGGGTCGTCCGCCCCGGCCTGGAGCGAATGCGTGTGCCGTAAAGGCACCTCGCAGCCAGCGACGAACTTCTCCCGAAGTGCCGGGATCAGGCGGTCGAAGGGCAGCGCACGGCGAGTGCTTTCCGTATCGATGATTTTCATAAGGTTGCGGATGGAATCAAGTGGATGGAAGGGCCCGCAGTCATGCCTCGAGCACCACGTCTTCGAGGGGTACGGCTTGGCAGGTCAGGCACATGGCCAGGTCTTCAGGCTCGCTGCCGTGCAGGTGGCGGACCTTGCCGGCCAGCAGGCGCACGGCGCAGCTCTCGCATTGGCCCACGCGGCAGCCGCTGGCCATCTGCAGGCCGAGCGATTCGCCAAAAGTCAGGAGCGTGCCCTGTCTGGGCGTCCACGTCGCGGGGGCGTGGCCCGAGCGCGCGAAGCTGACGGTGAAGTGCTGGTCGCCGTCGGTGGGCGGCGCGGTGGGCGAGCGGAACACTTCGCTGAAGATGTCGAAGCGCGGAACGCCCCGCGCCATCAACCCGTCGGTCACGGCGTCCATCATGGCGGGTGGTCCGCACATGTAGAAACGGGCGCGCTGCGCGATCAGCGCATCGTCCACCACGCTCGCGTCGATGTAGCGGTTCGACTGGTAGTCGATGCCCAGGCGCTCCTGCGGCCGTGGTGCGTTGTAGTGGTCAACGACCCGCAACTGCGGCAGACGCGCGCGGTGCTGCGCAATGCGCTCGCGAAAAGCGTGGGTCACGCCGTTCTGGTTGGCGTAGTAGAGCCAGATTGCTGGCCCCTGCGCACCGTCGGGCAGCGATTCGAGCAGGCTGATGAAGGGCGTGATGCCGATGCCGCCCGCGAAGAAGACCAGCGGTTGCGGCGAGTGGCGCGGCAGCACGAAGCCGCCTGACGGCGCACGTAGCGCGAGGGTGTCGCCAACCCTCAGCGCGCGGTGCAGATGGCTCGACACGCGCCCCTCGTGCGGCGTGCCGTCGGCCGAGTGGCCGCGCTGGTGGCGCACGGCCACGCTGTAGCTGCGCCGGCCCGGCACCTCGGCCGCGCCCGTGAGCGAGTAGGCGCGTGTGACTTGCGTGCCGTCGTCGAGATGCAATTGCATCTCGACGTGCTGACCGGGGCGGTAGTCGGGCAGCTTGCCGTCGTCGACCGGCTCGAAGTGGATGCCCTGCACACCATCGGCCTCGGGCCGCAGCTCGCTGATGCGGAAGGGACGGTAGCCGGGCCACTTGCGCTGCCGAGTCTCGGTAGCCGGGTCGCGTTCGATGTCGCAGAGAAAGGAGCGGTGCGGCACCGAGCCGCTCACCGGGTCGCGGCTGTCGGCGGATATCAGCGCGTTGAAGTTGCTGCCCAGCGCGCCTTCGACCGGCAGGCCGTCGCGGTCGAGCTCGGGGCAGCCCTGCCACCAGCCGAACTCGGCCACGATGACGTCGTCCGCCAGATGGGGCGTGACGCGTGCGACGAAGCGGGCCTCGCCCACACGCGTGCGGATGCGCATCCAGTCGCCGTCCACGATGCCCTTTGCGGCCGCCAGCGCGGGGCTCAACTCGGCCACCGGATCGGGCGCGCGCTTGCGCAGCGAAGGCAGACTGCGGTGCTGGCTGTGGCAATAGAAGCCGTTCTTGGCCGAACTCAGCACATAGGGAAAGCGGCCCTGACGCGTGGCCTTCGCATCGCGCGGCGTGTCGGCCGGTTCGATGAAGGTGGCGACCGGCGGCTGGCCGTGGCGCAGCAGGGTTTCGGAGTAGAGCTCGACACGGCGCGTCGGGGTGTCGAAGCCGCGCACGCCGGTGGGCGTGGCGCGGGCGTATTTCTGCTCGCTTGCGTCGATGGCGCAGGCAATGCCTTCAGGCCGGGCGCGCAACTGGTCGACCGTGAGGCCGAGCGGCTCGAGAATGTGGTTCCAGCCAGCATCGAGACTGCCGCCGAAGAAGCCGTCACCCATGCCAAGGCGGGTGGCCAGATCGAACAGCACATCGTTGTCGGCGCGCGATTCGCCGCGCGGCGCAACCATGCGCTGGCGCAACTGCACCCAACCGGCCGCGCGGTCGTCGATCTCGAAGCCGATGCGCAGGCCTTCGCGCTCCCATGGCGTATTGACCGGCAGCAGGATGTCGGCGTACCGGGCGGCGGGTGTTTCGAACAAGTCGCAGTGCACGTGGAATTCGAGCTGCGACAGCGCCCGGTACGCGAGCGCGGTGTCGGCCTGCGACACGGGCAGGTTGGTGCCGAAGGCCATCATCGCGCGCACCCTGTAAGGCTCGCCTTCGAGAATCGCGCGGTAGGTGTCGCGCGCCGTCACCCAGCCGTGCGCGGGGGGGCCGATCGGGCGCTCCGCCAGACCGAGCGCCTTTGCGCGCTGCGCGTCAGGCAGCAGTGAAAGTGCGTTGACGGCGTTGACGCGCGGACCGACGCGAACGCGGTTCGCGCCGATGCGGTCGAAGCTGCCGCACAGCGCATACAGCGTGGCGACCGCGCGTTCGGCTTGTGTGGCGTTGGTGTGCTGGCCGATGCCAGTCCAGGCGTGATAGGCCACGCGGCGGCAAGTGCCGAAAAGGTCAGCGACCGCGCGCAACGAGGCTTCAGCAACGCCGGTGATGCGTTCGACATCCGGCGGCGTATAAGCGGCGCAGCCTTGGGCCAGCAGCTCGAAAGCCGGAGCGCACGACAGGCGATGTGCGCCCACATCGATCTCGACCGCGCCGCGCAGGCGAAAGTGGGCTGCGTCCTGGTCTTGCGCCGCCTGCGCGGTGTCATAAGGCACCGCGCAGGCGAGCGCGTCGTTCCACGCCACGAAGCGGTTGCCCTCCGCATCGGGCCACAGGTCCTGCTCGCGCAGGAAGTGTCCGTTGTCGCCGCGCACCAGCAACGGGGCATTGGTCCAAGCGCGCACGAAGTCTTCGTCGAAGCGCGCGTCCGCGATCAGCAGGTGGATCAGCCCCAGCGCCAGTGCCGCATCGGTGCCGGGCCGCACGGGCAACCAAGTGTCGGCCTGCCGCGCGAGCGCCGTGGGGCGCGGATCGATCACCACCATCTTCGCCCCGTTCGCGCGGCCTCGGCCGATGGCATTGGCCTGTGCCAGCCAGGTGTTCGCGGGGTTGTGACCCCACAGCACGATCAGTTCGGCCTGCGCGTAGTCGGCCGCGGGCATGCCGCAGCCGAAGGTGAAGGCGTGCGCGAAGTCCTTGTGCCAGTTGCAGACCTCGGTTGCGTAGCAGATGTTGGGGCTGCCGAAGAGGCGCACGAAGCGCTCGATCCAATCGATGCTGTCCGTCAGTGGTGTGCCGCTGGGCGTGGTCACGGCGAACACCACCGACTCGGCGCCGCTCTCGGCCTTGATGGTGCCCAGGCGCTGCGCGGTCTCGGCCAGCGCCTCGTCCCAGCCGATGCGCACCCAGCCCGGATCCGCTTCGGTCTTGGGCCTGGTGCGGCGCATCGGGTAGCGCAGGCGGTGCGGGCTGTGCACAAGCTCGGGCGCGGCCTTGCCCTTTATGCACATCGCCTGGCCGGTGGGGTGCGAGGCGTCGGGCCGCACCGACACCAGCATGTCGCCGCGCACCTCGTTGAGCGTGCCGCAGCGCGAACGGCAGAGCGTGCAGTAGCCCTGCTTGGTTTGCGTTGCCGCCGTCGTCGTCACTTGCATCCGGAACCTGCGCGACTCAAGGAATCACCGGCGCGACATAGCTCAGCGTGCGACCGAAGAACCAGAGCATGAAGAGCACCAGCGGCGCATGCACCAGCAATTGCAGGAAAGTAAAGCCCACGATGTCGCGTGCCTTCAGCGAGAGCACGCCCAGCAGCGGCAGCATCCAGAACGGGTTGATCAGGTTGGGCAGCGCCTCGGCCGCGTTGTAGACCTGCACGGCCCAGCCCAGGTGTACCTTTAGGTCGTTGGCCGCCTGCATGACGTAGGGCGCCTCGATGATCCACTTGCCGCCACCCGAGGGAATGAAGAAGCCCAGCACGGCGGAATACGCCCCCATCACCACGGCGAAACTGTCGACGTTGGAGATGTTCACGAACAGGTGCGCGATGCGGTCCGACAGCGTGATGCCTCCGTCGCCCTTGGCGGCGGTCAGCATGGCCGCGATGGCACCGTACAGCGGGAACTGGATGATCACGCCCGCCGTCGACGGCACCGAACGCGACACCGCGTCGAGAAAGCTGCGCGGGCGCCAGTGCAGCAGCAGCCCGATCATGAGGAACAGCAGGTTGTAGGTGTTGAGGCCCGAGATCGCGATCAGCGGGCTTTTGACCATGAACTCCTGCGCCAGCCAGCCGAAGCCCAGCGCGCACAGGAGCAGCGTGAGCAACGGGCTGCGTTCGAACCACTCGCCGGGGCGGCGCCCGGCGGACTCGGGGGGCGCCGGCTTCGCTTCCGCGAGATCTACGCCCAGGTCCTGCGCCGTGACCGCGTGCTTCGCGTCGGGCGCCGACCACAGTGCGATGGCCACCGACACGACGATCAACACCAGTGCCATGACGACCGACTGCCACAGAAAGATGGTCTGGCTGAACGGGATCACGCCGGTGATGTCAAGAATGCTCTTGGGCAGACTGCTGGCGTTGGCCTGCAACTGCGCCGCCGACGAGCTGAGCCCCAACGCCCAGGTCGCGCCCATGCCGAGGTAGGCGGCCGCGCCGCCGGCACGGTAGTCCATGCGCAGGTCGAGGCGGCCGGCCAGCGCGCGCACATAGAGCGCGCTGAAGATCAGCGAAATGCCCCAGTTAAAGAGCGACAGGATCATGCTGATCGCCGCCACGTACGCGATGGCCTGGCGCCCCGACACGGGCAATGCGGCCAGCTTGCGGATGAGTCGCGCGGCCGGCGGCGAGGTCGCCACCACGTAGCCGCCGATGGCCACCAGCGCCATCTGCATCGTGAAAACAATCAGGCTCCAGAAGCCATCGCCGAAGGACTTGGCCACCGCCTGCGGGCTCGATCCGTTGAGCAGCGCGGCGCCCGCGACCACCACCACGGCGATGGCCGCGAACACGAAGGCGTCGGGAAACCAGCGCTCGGCCCAGGCTGTGAAGCGCAGGCCCAGACGGCTCAACAGCCCAGCATCGGCCGGGGCGTCTTGGGGTAGAGGAGGGTGGGCGCCGGAGCCGGCGGAAGTCTGTGATGTCGATGGCATAGGTTTCTCCTGCTGCTGCTGCTGCTGCTGGAACTGTGGGCGTCCTCGTCACACGCCTGACACGGCGTGCTGCTCGGATGTTATGAATTGCCATCGACAATTCATAATCTCTATTTTCAATAGAGCGATATAGGGTGTATCTATGTCGATAACGATCAAGCAACTGCAACACTTCGTGGCTGCTGCGCACACGGGACAGGTGTCCCGCGCGGCCCAGCGCTGCTATGTGAGTCAGCCGTCGCTGACCACTTCGCTCAAGAACCTGGAGTCCACGCTGAAGGTGCAGCTCTTTACGCGGCACTCCGACGGGCTGCGGCTCACGGTGCAGGGCGAGGGCTTTCTTCGGCACGCGGAGCACATGCTGCACACGCTCGAGGCGGCGGTGGAGGAAACGCGTAACTCGGTGTCCTCGGTCGAGGGGCGGGTGCAGATCGCCATCACCGACACCGTGTCCGAATACATGCTGCCGAAGATCATCGGCGCGATGCGCAGGCAACTGCCGCTGGTCGAGTTCGAGCCCGTGGAGCGCAACCGGCTCGAGATCGAGGATGGCCTGCGCAGCGGCGAGTTTGACCTGGCCGTGGTACTGGTGTCGAACCTCTCTCGCGCGCCGGACATCCGGCGCGAGAACCTGCTGAAGTCGCAGCGCCGCCTGTGGACGTCGTTCGACCATCCGCTGGTGGCGCAGAAGTCGGTGTCGCTGCGTGAGATCGCGCAGTTGCCCTTCGTGCTGCTGGACATGGACGAGCACGTGGACACCGTTGGCCGCTACTGGGGTGCGATGAAACTCAAGCCCAAGGTGGTGTTCCGCACCAAATCGATCGAGGCCGTGCGCAGCCTCGTTGCACAGAACGTGGGTGTGACTATCTTGTCAGATCTGGTGTTTCGCCCTTGGTCGCACGACGGCGGGCGCATCCGCAGGACGGTGATGTCGAGCGCGGTGCCCTCGATGGACCTGGGGCTGGCCTACCGGCGCGGGGCCGTTCTTTCCGAGGCCACTGCAGCCTCCGCGAGTACCTTGCGGTTGCTGGCCAAGACGCTGACGAGAGAGTCACAACCGCGTATGGGCGACGAGCCGCAGTAGATTTCGAGTTTGGTCACTTCCGCCACCGGCGGTCACAGCTTTCGCTCCGCCAGAGTTCGTGTCCTGGCACCAGTGACCAGTCCCATTTGTATGGACTCCGCTGGAGGCGCGGCGAGGGCGAGGCCACTTTCATGATCCGATCAGATACCGCAAGACTAGCAGCACGGGAGACTTCCAGAATACTGGGCATGAACAACCAGCGCTCTGCCGTTTTTGCGGCGTTTGTATCGGTTCACAAGATGTCCGGTTCGCGCCGCTCATCGCGAGGGGCGTTCCGTCACTGTGAAGATGCCGCGCCGCTCCTGCTGAACGTGTTGCCAAAACTGAGAAAACATGACGTCGCAATTTGAACTGACCCCGACCAACAAGAAACCCCGGCGCAAGCACAGCGTTTTGCCAAAACCGAGCTCGCACCGCTGCTGGCGCGCATGCGTTGCCAACCATTCCATCAAGTAGTCCCATTGTTGCGCCTCCGAGCTCAATTGATCATGCGACCGTTGGAGGTCTTCAAAAGCTGTGCGATTAGGGAACGTCTTATATGGGCGCCTCCCGGATCGCAAGTAACTCGTGGATGTGAAGAAGCAGGAGGCAGGGCTGCAGTCTTATATCCGGCCTGTTGTGCAGGCGGATATGCCTGCTGGCCCTGATGGTTTTCGCTGACAAGGTTCCCATCTGAACATCGAGCTTGGTGCTCTCGTTCCCTATCGGAGTGTCCTCGTCCCGGTCCGACCTGTCTGGCCCATCACACGCGTGGTCGCTTGCTCTCCTTTAAATCGGGTGCAAAGACTTCCCTGTCAGTGCGATGCCTGCCAGGCCTCGGGCCGCCAGGCTTGTCCGCGCGCCAGCACCGCCCAGATCGTTCGCGCCAACTTGTTCGCGACCGCGGCGACAGCCACGCTGTACGGTCGGCGCTGCAACAGAGCTGCCAGCCATGGCCATGTCGAGCTGTCCTTTGCTCTGATCACGACGGCTCGAGCGACTACTACCCCAGTGGCTGTAGAGAAATTGAGGCAGCAGGATTGGCGGTTGCATCGGGTGTATGGAGGACTCGCGTACCGTGCACGCCGGATCTGGCAAGCAGAGGATTGCCCCCAAAAATGAGCAGCTGCATTTCATTGCGACTGACTAGTCGAGAGCATTCCTCTTTGTAAATAATCCCCACATCGTAGTTTCTTGATGATGCGCATGCCTGTGTTGTCCGTAGAGCCGATTTTTGTGACAAGGACAGCAGCGAATGCAGATGCCGACTTTTGGCGATAGTGAAGGCGCAGTGTGCGAGCACCATTACCGGCCGAGGAATCGCTGGCTTTGCGTTGATCGGCGTCGTGATCGCGATGGTGATCGTGGCCGTTCCTGCGGCGATCACCACACGCAACTATCGCGACGATGTGCTGCGCGATCAGTTCGGGGGTGGCATCGTCGCCCGATTTTTAGTCCCATGGCCTTTCACTGCACGGTGGTCTTCCTCAGCCTGCTGATCACGGGCACCCCTGCAGCCTGTCGAGGCAGAGCCGGGCGTATGCCGACAACTATCGGGACCGGCAAATTGATCCTGCCGTCGCTGGTTGCACGCTATATGGTGATCCCCTGGGCCATGCAGGACCTGCGCCTCGTCAGTGTCGGCAGACGCGCGCGCTGCCGGTGGCCGCATCTCTGTTCATCACAGGTATGGGCGTAGGCTGGGGCGAGGTGATCGCAACGGACGGCCTCATCGCCATTCCGCCACTGGTCTTCACCTTCGCGGCGGCTCGACAAATTCCCACAGGACTGACCGCGAGTGCGGTGAAAGGATGATCCCCATGAAACGACGCGACATGCTGGCGCACACAACGCTGGCCGTTTTCGGCGCCAGCCTGCCGCTGGCCTCTACCCGCGCACAAGACCGATTCTCACGTTACCGCGGACAGGTCGTGAGAATGAGTATTCCGGTGCATCCGCACTACGATGCGATGCTCGAACTGCTACCGGTGTTCACACGCGAGAGCGGCATCAAGGTCGAGGTTGACCGGTTACCGATCCCGAAAATGAAGGAAAGACAACTCGCTGAGCTCGCCAAGCCGCAGAGCATTTTCGATCTGGCATGCTACGTGGTCATGTGGAAGAGCGAGTACGTCCGCAAGAACCTCGTGCACGAACTCGACACGTTTCTGAAGAACCCAGCTCTCGCGGATCCGGCTTTCGACATGGCGGACATCGCGCCCAACTACTTGGAGAATTTGGGACTGGTTGGCGGCTGGCGCGGCTACCTTGCGGGACCGACGGCGAAACTCTACGGACTGCCCTACGGCGCGGAGACATCGATTCTCGCCTACCGCACCGACATCTTCGCGAAGCACGGGCTCGTTGTGCCTGCCACGTATTTCGAGCTCGAGCACCTGCTGCCGTTGCTGCGCGACAAGTCCGGCATCGGCGCACTGAGTTCGCGTGGGCGGGTGGGCCATCAGTGTGTGCATGCATGGCTGCTACACCTCAATCCGATCGGTGGCAAGGTATTCAACCTCGATTGGTCGGCGCGCGCCAACGATGCCAAGGGTCTGCGTGCGCTGGAGTTGCTGAAGTTGGTGATCGAAACCGGACCGAAGGACGCCGTCGAATTCGATCAGTCGGCCATGATGAACGCTTTCCTGCAAGGCGAAGCCGCGATGTACCTCGATTCGACCGTGATCTTCGGTGCCGTGCGCGACCCGCAGCAATCGAAGATCGTCGGCAAAGTCGCATATGCGCGGCACCCGAAAGCCTATGTCCATGCCTCGCAGTCGGGTGGCCTCGGCCTCGCGATTCCTCGCACCGCAAGGAATGCCGAGGCTGGCTTCCTGCTGATGCAGTGGCTGACCTCAAAAGCGCAGGACAAGGCGGTGTGCCGCTTGGGCGGCGCACCCACGCGGCTGTCGACGCTCCAGGACGAGGCGTTGACGCGGCAGTACCCGGAGTATCTGACAATGCGTTCGCAGATTCAGGATGCCTCGCCCGATTGGCGGCCGATCATCGCGGAGTGGGACGAGATCAACACGCAAGCGCTAGGCACGAGTATCGGCGATGCGCTGCACGGCAAGGTTTCATCGCAGCAGGCACTTGACGGTGCGAACCAGAAGATCGCAGCCATCATGCGCCGCAGCGGCTACAAAGGTTGACCATTCGTACGCTTCGAAGTGAGCCTATTGCCCGGTGTTTCCTTTCCTCTCTTCTCAGGTGAGGCGGCCGACCAATACTGTCTCAGTATCCGGGCGTTCTTGCTGGTCAAGGCAAGTGCCGCTTCTGCCACCCAGATCTTTTTCTCAAGCGAACTACCCATTGCGATATTGGTCGCTTCGCTTATCGGCAGGCAGTTCGGGAACCTCGACCGTGGAGCCGAAATTGAGCAGCAGACTGTTAATCTTACTGTGTCATAAATGAAATAATGCGATCCTCTCGTCTTCGCACCGGAGGATTGATGAATGCAGCAGAGCGCTTCGATAGCTACCTGGAGCACTTGAGCGCAGGCTTGGGTCACATGGACCGGCACGCCGGCCTTCGTGGTTACTGCACGGGCCTGATGCTCCCCCTGTCGCGCAAGAGCGTGGAGCCCATGGCCGCGCGGGTGGATCCGACGCATGCCAGCGCGCGGCACCGAGCACTGCATCACTTCGTGGCCAAGGCCGAGTGGTCTGACACGCAGATGCTCCGTCGCGTGTGTCAATGGGTGATGCCCAGGATGGACTTCAGCCAGGGCGGCTGGTGGATCATCGACGACACCGAGTTCCCGAAGAAGGGGTGCCATTCGGTCGGGGTCACGCGCCAGTACTGCGGGATGCTGGGCAAGCAGGACAACTGCCAGGTGGCCGTGAGCATCTCGCTTGCAAGCAACCAGGGCAGCCTGCCCGTGGCTTGGCAGTTGTACCTGCCCGAGGATTGGGCGTCAGATCCTGAACGTCGCGCCAAGGCCGGCGTTCCCGATGAAGTGCGCTTCGCCACGAAGACGCAGATCGCGCTGCAGCAATTGCGTACGCTGCTGGATGAAGGCGCGCCGCGCCATTGCGTGCTGGCCGATGCTGGCTACGGCGTGGACAACGCTTTTCGTCAGGCGCTCAGCGATATGGGCTTGCTCTATGCGGTAGGTGTCACATCTGCCGTTGTGGTCTGGCCGCCTGGCGTTCAGCCGCTGCCACCCCAGCCTTACAGCGGCATGGGCCGACTGCCAGTGATGCCCAGGCGCACGGCGGCACTGCATGAGCGTCAAGGCATTGGCGCAGTCCCTGCCAAGCCGAGCGTTCCAGAACATCAGTTGGCGCGAGGGAACCAACGACACACTGAACGGCCGCTTTGCGGCCGTGCGGGTGCGCCACGCCGGCGGCAATACGGGCAAGGCACGCCTGCGTCCCGAGCAGTGGCTGCTCATCGAGTGGCCGGCAAGCGACGCTGAACCGAGCAAGTACTTCCTGTCCACCTTGCCAGAGGACACGCCGATCAACGAGTTGGTCGACGTGGCCCATCAGCGCTGGCGCATCGAGCGCGACTACCAGGATCTGAAGCAGGACTTCGGTCTCGGCCATTACGAGGGCCGAGGTTGGCGAGGGTTCCACCACCATGCCGCCTTGAGCATCGCGGCCTACGGGTTCCTGATGGCTGAACGCCTCGTCGCCGACAAGTCTGTCGGCGGTAAAAAAACTTCATCGAACGCCAGGTGCCTGCCGTTCCCGAGGATTACGTCCCCCGCGGAAGTCCTGCGCGCGCAGCGCCACGTGGCGACGTCGATCACGACACTGCGCCATCGACTGAGCTACCAACTGATCGCTCGTCTCGGGCAGTGCCCCTGCTGCGGAAGGGCGGGCGTAAAGCTACTCTTGTGACACAGTAAGACTAGAACTCGGGTTTTCGATTTAGCAGGTCGAAAGCAGCAAAATTTTTTGCACTGCCTCCTCAACAGTAACTTCAGCCGTGTCGATTTTAACGTCGGGCGATTGCGGGATTTCGTAGGGGGCATCCCAGCCTGTTAGTTGGCATAATTGACCTTGACGCGCGCGCGCGTACAGTCCCTTGGGATCGCGCGCGATGCAGGTCGTCAGACTGCTGCTTACATGCACTTCGAAGAATTGGTGTGGCTGGAACAGTGCACGCACCAGCCCTCGATCTTTCGAGTATGGAGAAATGGCCGTGACAATCACGATCAATCCGGCGTCGACGATGCTGTGCGCCAGGTAGCCGAGGCGGCGCACGTTTTCGCTGCGGTCGGCTTGGCTGAATTTCAGATCGGCATTTAGTCCTTGTCGGGCGACATCGGCATCGACAACATAGGCGTGTTTCCCGTTTTGCCAGAGGCTCAACTCCAGCGCGCTGGCAATGGTGCTCTTGCCCGCACCAGATAGCCCCGTCAGCCAAAAGCATGCAGGGCTTTGCTTCAGCCGCGCTGCACGGTCATCTGGCCCAATCGCTCGGGACAACGGTACGGTGTGGATTGCATCGGGGAGCATGGTATTCCTTTCGCTGTTTCAGGTTGGGGCGGACGCTGCAAGCGGGTGCAGACGCGCCTTGCAGGCCATTCAATAGGCAGCGCGCGTCAGCGCACGCCAGCCGGATCACGCCGCTCAAAACTCGTCAGAGCCGACCGAATCGCTCTATACCATTTTGGAATTTGTGAGATCTGCGTACTCGAGTGCAAACAGTTTGCGCGCCCGGTTTTGGCCATCAATTCGAAGTCACCATAACGGGTCGCAAGGCGATGCATCATTTCTGCCGCTTTGACCTCGATGTCCGGCTCGTCGAGGACAACGCCATTCAGTCCATTTGTGATTTGCGTTTTCAGACCAAAGGCGGACGACACCACAACTGGTTTTCCTCGGAACAAGGCCTCCGTTGTTGTCAGCCCGAAGCCCTCTTCGCGGGAGAGCTGGAATACCCCATGCGCGCTCTGTTGTAGCCGACCGACAATTTCGGCATTCGCGTCGTTGTCCTTCATCGAGACACAGGCCAGGTACACGCGCAGCCGCACCTGCTTGGGTAATTGGGAGCACAGGGTCACACATTGCTCGAAATACGCCCGCCCTTCCGGATCGTCAGCAACGGCCATGGGATCCGGTCCAGCGATCACCAGACGCATATCGGACACCTCGTCGAACGCCGCCGTCATGAAGCGCTCGAAGGCAGCAATGATCCGGTCAATACCTTTCAGTCCATCCCACCTGGATACGTGCAAAAAATACCGCGAGTCGAGAATGTTCTGAAGTGTTGGGCCGGGCTCTGAATCGCAGTTGTTAAACAAAACCAAATTTTCCAGCGACTGGCCAACTGGCCCCGTATGGTTGCGGTTCTTGCTTGAGAACGGACTGATCGATGGCTGGATAATGTCTATAGGGCGGCTTGTTTCAAAGGCATATCTCTTATTGCTTAAGACAATGCGCTCAAATGGATGGAGATATTCCCCCAAAAGCTGCCATATTTTGTCGACCGTAGAGGTCTGTTCAGGGTAGCCGATATGGCATCGCCAGATGGCTGGGTGCGGATGAGAATCCAGAAACTGTGATACAGCACAAAGAGGCTGAGGATCATGAGTAACCAGAAAATCATCAGGCTCGATGATTCTCTCCAGCTCCATGGCGCCTTGATTTGATTCCGCCAAGTAGTGCGGCAACAATTCATTCAGGCCTACCGCCGCGGCGTTGTGAAGGGAATTGTGAATTCCCTTGGTGAATTGAAAGAAATGTTCTTCTTTTGGTTTGAAGATGAGCCAGCGCGCATCAAAGCCAAGTTCTCGAAGGAGGCATATGTGGTGCGGAAGCATTTCGGCCACCCCGCCGCCGAATGCGGTGGAGTTTATATGCCAAATACAACGATTGCCGATCTTGTCTCGAGTTTCTCTGGAGGAACAAAATAGCTCAGCGAGAAGCTCCTTGTAGTCCTCGGGCTTCGCGATGTACTTTTCAAGTACCGAGCCTTCTACCAGCACCTCATCAAATAGCGGTGTGCGGCCTTGTGTTGATACTTTCATTGCGTGGCCTTTATTTTTATCTGGTCGGCAAGTTCGGCGCAGCCGCTTACAAAGGAAATCTTACGAAAATCCTCTATCCAGCCGTCGATGTCGCGGTGGCCTTTGGCATTGAGGCCGACACCGATGCAGGCGCACCCTGCAGCGATTGCCGCTTCAATTCCGGTTCGGGAGTCCTCAAAAACCAGGCATCTTTTGGGAGAGATACGCAACATGCGCAACAGCGTTTGATAGGGTTGCGGATGCGGTTTTCCCTGGCTCACGTCCTCGGCCGCAATCATGATTTTTGGGCAAGAGATTCCGACCGTCGCGAGCCGGGCAAGCGCAGAAACCCTGGCCGAAGAGGTCACGATGGATTTCCGTGCGGCAGGGATCGAGCCATAGAACTCTGCGGCGCCCCGGATCGGTTGCAGCAGTCCCATCGCCTGGATCTCGTAATTCGCAATGCGGGCTGCTTCGCGTTCGGGCGAGAGGCCGGGCGCAATCGACGCCACCAAGTCGACATCCCGGCGGGAGGCCGACATCCGCATGACGTGATCCGGAGAAATCTGCGCTTCCCGCGCCCAGCGGCGGAGTGCGCTTTCGATCACTGCCTCCGAATCCACAAGGACTCCGTCCAGATCAAAGGCCACGTGATCGTAGTCTTCGATCCGAATTTCGGTCATGGCTTCTTCCGGGGGATCTCCCAGCCACGGGACGAACCGGTGGTGGGTCTTTTTTGTTTGATCCTTCACGGCGCTGTTCCTGTCATGCCCAGTGATGCTTGTTGGACAGACATGCTTTTTCCGTGGCACGAAACGCCTCGGCGCAGTATTCGGCCACGGACGCGGCAGTGACCTCGACAGCCATGTCCTCGTCCTTGCGGTAGTCTGCGAGCGTTCGCTCAAGTGCCGGCTGCAAAGCTTTGAAGAACGCTTCATGCATGGACACATTGCTCATGTACGTTGCCGGGTAGCCGGTGTAGATGCCATGTTGCAGACATCTCTGTGCGAAGGCCTTTCCATGCCTTTTTGTGGGCAGAACAATGTCGAACATGGTGTCGCTGCCGAGAACGCGCGCTGGTATTTCGCTGCGCTCGAACGAGGTCTGGAACAGACTTTTGAGCGTTGAGCCAACTTCGGCGAGACGGGCCGCAATTCCGGCTTCTTCAAAGATTTCCTGTGTCAGGTTGCCAGCCACAAAGGCCCGGTTCTCGCGCAGGTAGGTATTGCCGAGATAGGCCCTGTCGGCTCCCGCCATGGCATCCATGGTGCCGACCACCGCGGAAAGGCCGACACCTTGTGCGATCCCCTTGGCCAACGTAATGAGGTCGGCTTTCACGCCATGTTTCTGGCAGTAGCCCCCCTTGGCGTAACGAAGTCCGCACAGGACCTCGTCGACGATCAGCAATGCGCCATGCAGCCTTGCCAGCCTGGAGATTTCCTGCAGCAGTTCAGGGGGAAAGACCGAGGGCTCGGGCGTGAAAAAAATCCCTGCGACTTTCCCCTCGTTCTTGGCCAGTTGCTGCTCCAGGATCTCGAGGTCATACTGAAAATCGTGGATGTGCTGATCGCTGGCTGGCGGATTGTCCGACCAGGGATGCTGCTGAAAGATGTCGTGCCATCCATGGAAGCCAGCCGTCAGGATGATCGACTGGCCTGTTCGGTGCCGGGCGATCCGAACCGCTGCTTCCGTTGCACAAGACCCCGTCCTCAGAAAGAACACTCTGGGCGTGTCTGGGAACATCATCGAGATTTTCCGGGCCAGCATCTGGCGTTGCAGGCTCACCGGCGATGGCAAGATGTCGGCTTCCTGCTCCATCGAACGCGCCAGCTTGGCCTTGAATACCGGATCATTGCTGCCGAACGGTGAAGCCCCGCTGCAGGACGTCATGTCCATATAGGTTTTGCCGTTGATATCCTCCGCCATCGCGCCGTTGGCTGAGCGAAACAGGATGGATGAACGGGTTTCACGTTCCCATTCGGCCAAATGTCCGGTAGCTTCAAAATCGAGCATTCAAATTACCCTTTCATCGAGTGACATGGCCATTCGCCTCGCATTGGCCATGATGGTGTGAGTCGGATTGCTGTTCCCTGCGAAATTCATGACGGAGCCATCCATGACATGAATGTTTTTGAATCCATGGATGCGTCCGCAGCTGTCTACGACCGAGGTCCTGGGGTCGCACCCGGCGCGCATCGTGCCGTGCAGGTGGGAGCTGCCTTTTGAGTGGGCAAAAGGCTCTCGCTCGATTCGACCTGCGCCAAGGTGGCGCAGAATTTCATCCGCGCGGTCGGCGAGAAAACCAATTCGCGCGCGATCATTTTGCGAATTGGCGTATTCGAAACGAATGCGAGGGATACCGTGGTGGTCAACGGTCTCGTCCAGCACGACGCGGTTGTGTGACCATGGTTCCTCACCGGCGATGTAGTGCAGGCGCACAAGACCGGTGTTTTCATGCGGCGATGGGAGATTCGCCTCGTAGATGAGGCCGCCCAACCCGCAAGGCACATCGACATGCTCGTAGAACTGGTCCGTATACACGGTCGCATGAGTTCCCCAGTGAGGGGCCAATGCAGCGGAGTTGCAATCGGCAGACTTCACGTGGCCGACCGAGTAGCCGCTGATCTTGAATGAGAGGCCTCGTCCGACAAGGTCGGAGCCGTTGCCTATTCCCTTCGGCGCATGCACGCTCTTCGACCGAAGCATCAATGCGGCTGTTTGCACGGCGTTTGCGCAGACGATCACCCTGTCGACCGGGATGCGGATCAGTTCCGATGAGAGCGGCACATAGCACTCAAGGGCTTCCGCCGTGGCGTCGTTGCGCAGCGCGATCCGATTGACAAAACAGCCATACAGAACCGAGATCATTCCCGGCAGGGCGTCGTCGTCCAGGATGTTCCTGGCCAGCACGGATGCTTTCGCCTCCGTGGGGCACACCAGTTCATCGCAGGCTGAACATGCGATGCATCCCTTGCGGGTCCCTGGCGGGCGGATTGCCAGTGGAATACGCTGCGGTCTTATTCCGAGCTCCCGCATCGCGTTGGACAGCATGAGTCCGCGAGGGCTGGCCGGATACGATGGAAATCCGTTCGAACCACTGACCTCCAGGAGATGCTCGATCTCCGCGTAGAAGGGTTCGAGGTCCTGGAGGGCGATGGGCCAGTCGACCTCCATGTCGGTCGCAAGATATCGGGAGGCCGACAGATCCGCCTGCCGGTATCTCAACGTGATCGCGTTGTAGAACTGCATTCCGCCGCCGACACCGCACGCGGTCCATGGATTGCCGTCGGCGGGGCCATCCGAAGAAGTGAATGCGCGGCTGTAGGCTGCTTGATGAGGGCCGTACATGGCGCCCGGGGAAACCAGGCCTCCAAATTCCAGGATGGCCACGCGGTAACCTTTTTCCGCCAGTGTCCGCGCGGCGATCGATCCAGAGGGCCCAGAGCCAACGATGATCGCGTCGAAGTTCGTGTAGTCACAGGAGGCGGCCGAAATATGTCTGATGCTTGTCACAGACAGTGGTCCTCGCCTCTGGGTCTGGGTGTGGCGGGCCAGCAGCCGGTGCTCGCGACGGTGACCAGGAGGTGCTTCGTACGTGCCACGTAGTGGGAAACCGCAATGCCCGCTGGGTCGGTGGCGGGGTGGCGGTAGTCGACGAATAGGCCGTCGTGAGTTCGCGAGATCCAAAGGCACACCTCGTCCGGATCGGTGCAGCGGCTACGCAGGGCGATGGTTCGCCAACGGTTCCAGTCGCGACTGCCGCGGGTACGGCGAGCGTCCATGTACGAGATCATGAAAGGATCGCGCAGGGGGTGGCCCAGCAGTTCCGCCACCCGCAACATCGGTGTCCGGGCCAACTCCTTGGCTTCGTCGAGACTGGAGAACGCGGCACTCACCGCCTCGTCAAAGGAGTCGGTTGCGCTCAAGGGGAAGGCAACCGGGACCATTCCCACATACCAGCCGATGGACCATTGCCAGGCGCTGGTCTGGGTATTGATGGGGACCATGGTGCGAAACTCGTCTGAGCCGGTGATTTCATGGCCGACCTTGGCGAAGCAGGCGAGCAGCCCGGATGCGGCGTCGCCTCCGGCTGCGCGGCAGACTCGGTCGAAGGCGCGTGCGGCGGATGCGTCAAGCAATTCGCTGCGTCCACTTGTCTGGGTGCCGGAGCTGTTGCTCAGATCGCTGACCGGTAAAGGGAACTCCGGCAGGCGGCCGCTGCCCTTGGCGAGGAATCGCCGCCAGTGGACGATGGATTCGTGGTCGGCGGTCAGCGCATCGGCGGCGGTCCGTTCGGCCTCAGCGAAATCAAGATAGCTGGCCGCGGGGGGAAGAGGAGGCGGGGCAGGCGTGCCATTGGAAATGGCGAGTGCTGCGGCGTACAAGGCTTGGATCTCATATATGGTCTGGCAAACCGAGTAACCATCGATCAGGCTGTGATCGGCGGCGAGACAGACCGTGGTCGCCTCCGGGCCGCTGATGGTGGTACAGATATATCCAGGCCAAGCGAGGGGACCGGCCTCGCTGTCGAACAACTCCTCCAGGTGCCACGCCAGTTTCCGGCCGTCGGCAAAATCTCCCTCTGCACTGGGTTGAATACTCACGGCACCGGCCGATAGTGTCATGCGCTGCAGGCCGGCCTCCGGGGTGGAGCTGGATGCAGGAGCAAGGTGACTGCGCAGGGTTTCGTGGCGATTCGCCCAGTCGCACAGGGCCGTGGCGAAGGCGTTCGCATCGAGCTCGGCGGGCAGTTCGAAGGCGCAACCCAGCCAGGACGGTGGCATAGGACCTTCGCCTGCCGCCTCGATTGCGCATGTGATGAGTGCTTCCTGGACGTGGGACGCTCGCCGGAGATCGGCTACCCAGGCCGCCGCGGACCTGTCCGGGGCGCGGGCTCGCCAGACGGTGAGGCGGCCTGGAGACAGGCTGAGTGACGACATGTCAGTGAATTTCATGATTGGGCATGTCCTATCTGCGAGGAATGAAAACGGTTGGCGCGGATGTCGGCGCGACTTGTGCTTCCGCAAGCTGCGGCGTGCGCACTGTCCACAGGTCGGACGCCAAAATCCAAGCGGTGGCTGTCGCGATCAGGGCGCCGCTGAACAGCAACGTTGTTCGGGAATCCAGCCACATTCCACAGGCGCCTCCCAGCAGGGCACCCAGCGAAGCCAGACCCCAGACGACTGTGCGGATGCTCGCGTTCACCCGGCCGTGCAGCTCAGGTGGCGTCAGTGCGTAGCGGATCGGTACCTGGTGGACGTTGTAGACCTGCTGGCCGGTCCATAGCAGGAGTTGCGACAGCCCTGCCGCCAGCCATCCCGACTCTTGAAGCACCGGGGTAAGTACCGCGCCGACGGCGCTGGCGAGGAGGGCTGCGACCAGCACGCGACCCAAGCCCAGCACCCTGGCAACTGGACGGGCGAGCAACGAGCCTGCGACAGCTCCAACCGCAGCGATGCCCGTGACTGTGCCGACCTCGGCGCCGGTCAGTCTCAGCGCTTCGGTCAGGTACACCAGGAAGACCGCAGAGTAGGCGCTGTAGCAAAAGATGAGCGTGCCGGTGGCAAGGGTGACCGCGCGCAGTCGAGGCGTGCGCAGCACGAACAATGCACCCTCGGCCGCCTCCGAGAGGACGCGGCCGATACTGCTGCTGCCTCGCATGACGCTCCGATGGTCCTTGCAGCCCTCCGTAGCCGACGAGGCTCTCTCTGGCCTCATCGCCACGTACGGGAGCAGCGCCGTCGCTAACAGGAACGACGCTGCGTCCGCGAGTATCGCAATGGGCGCGGAAACGGTGGCGATCAGCCAGCCCGCGAGAGGCAGGCCAAGCACCAGCGCCGCCGACTGTCCCAACTCCAGTCTGCTCTGCGCCTTTACCAGTTGCGGACGCCGCACGACGGTTGGCACACACGCCAGGAAGGCCACATCGGCGATCACCGTGGCCGCACCCACAAGAACGGCGACGATATACAGGTGAAGCATGCTGACGTTTCCGTGCAGAGAAGCAGCCAGCGGCACGGTGGCCAAGGTGAACGCCATTGCAGTGTTCGCCGTCATCAGAAGGATCCGGTGCGAGACCCGGTCGACGAGGACTCCAGCGGGCAGGCCCAGCAACAGGTACGGAACCCGTCCGCAGGCGAGCAATACCCCAGTCTCGAGCGGCCCCGCGCTGTGCAGTTGGATCGCGGTCAGAGGAAGGGCGAGAAGCGTCACCTGAGAGCCCAAGAAGGAGACCACCTGGCCTGTGAGAAGCAGGTAAAAGCTGCGAGACAGTCGAGGCGCTTCGTGCGTCTTCTGGCTCATCTCGCGTTCTCGGTATGCGGTGTCGATAGGCCGTAGCCCAGGCGTTCCAGTTCCTTCCCTGCGATCTGCTCGAACGCCTTGATTTCCCCGGACGTGAGGTCGTGCAGATATCGGCCGTTACGCCCCGTGTACAGCGGTTTGTTGGCGGCTTTTGCCGCAGGATGGCCCCAGGGTTTGTCGAACAGTGCGTGCTTTTGCTCTGCGTGGTGCAGGACTGCCTCGTCCCATGGCAGTCCGAGATAGTCCAGCATCTGCCCGATGGTCTGGCGAGGCTGGCTGACCAAGTCCTCGTACCGTACTTCCAGATAGCGACCGTCGGGGGCAGCTTGGCGGGGTCGGGTGAGAACCTCCAGCCATCCGCGCGCGGCCTGCTCGACCGTCCGGTAGCCCCAGTCGGGGACGGTCTTGATATGGGACGCAGCCAGGTCACGGCCATCGCGGATGATGTGGATGAAATGGGCTTGTGGCCAGATCGCGGCATACGTGCCGATGTCCTGAATCCGCCGCTGAAGCTTCAGGCCCCATCTTCCGGCCCCCGTCTGTTTACGTCGGAATTCGCCGATGGAGTCGATGAGCAGACAGCGATCCTCCAACGCGGACAGATCGGTGCCGCGTTCGACCATCAGGCGGGTTACCAGGTTCCGTATGTCGTCACGGCTGAGACCGAATCGTTCGCACTGCACAACGAAGTGAGCACCGTCGAACCACTCAGGGGCAACGCTGTCCTTCGTCGCATCGGCGAGCTGCGAGGCGTGGAGGTCCATCAGGTCGCATACCGCGAGGATGTGCGGGCCGAGGTCGACGGGTTCGGTGAAATCGATCTCCGGGCCGACGACCAGATCGGAGTGGGAGTCAAGCAGGATGCTGAGCAAAGTGGTACCGGAGCGATTCTCACCGCCGAGCAGCACAGGGTTGGAGTGCAGGGCAAGTGAAGGGGTGCCGGTGGGCTGGATGCTGGTACGGGGCACGACATCTCCTGTGGGCAGTGACAAGCGGGTTTGGTCAAATCAGTCCACCTGCTTCTTCACACCGCACGGGTAGCAAACTTGCTTGGAGCTGACGTGGGCGAACTGCATGCCAAGGCTGTGTCTATCCAACACGCAAAAATGGGCTGGCCGTCAACGATGGCCGGAGGTCCTGCACGGTGCGCCGCGAATCCGTATCGACGTAAAAGGCGCTCAATGCCCAAGGGGGACACAGTGATCAGCCGATGTACGCCGTGAGCAGCTGCGAAGCGCAGCGCCGCCTCAAGTAATGCAATCACCTTCGTAGATGCAAATTGCGAAAGTGCACCGGAGGCTGCGATTTCGTCGCCGCTCGCTGCGAACCGCGAAAGCTCCCAGACCTCTGGGTCCCGGGGGGGCTCGCCCGGGATTAGCTGCGGAAACACCTCGCCAAGCAGATACGGGCGAACGGTGGGAAGTAGACGGGCGGTGCCGATTACCTCGCCGGCGTCCCCTCGCGCAAGTAGATACATCGTGTCGTCGCGGTCGAATTGGTCCAATTCGGTGTCATGTGCGGTGACCAGCTTCCAGCCGAGTTTCTCGACGAAGATCTTGTAGCGATACTTGGCCAGCTCGTGAAGAGTGCCAGGAGCTAGAGAGTCGGATCGACCAGTAAGAATCTCCACCTTGACCTCTTTGCGTTGTGCGTGGAGGTGGATTTCACCGTTGGCTGAGTGATCTCGGAACTGCCAATTCTGGTAGTTCATCTGGTCTGAGATTTGCAGAACGAATTGCGTGCGAATGCGTGTCAGTCGAGGCGATCTACAGCAGTTGCGAGTGCGATAAGGTTTGGAGTGAAATCAAGATCAATTTCGTCCTCGCCGATCAAGAGGACGTTGCGTCGCAGTAGGCCGACTCGCACAAAGCGAGTCTCGGAAAGGCAGACCTCAACCACCAATCCCAGCCGATAGAAAGTGGGGATTCCGACGCCCTTCTACTCAGTGAACCCGCTGATATTGGCCTGTGTGCCGCAGAAGCGGTCTGCGTCTGGAGTTGTCTCCCTCTATCCCTGTTATGAGATGGCAAACATCGAGTGTCAGGAGCTGATTCACCGATATACGCAGATGGCCATCGCGCGAGACCGGTGTCTAACCAGAAATGCGTATTCGCCTACGGCAGGCGAACGTGTGCAACTCAACGATCAGCCACCGGAAAGCAAGCTGGGCCAGGATGGAGGTAGGTCGGATGCCCAAAGTCGATGACAACGAGTCGGCACAATTTGCACAACATTTAAAGTGAACCCGATCGTACATTTCATGCTGCTTGGACTCAAAAACTGACTTGACGCAACACGTGAGGTAGAGCTATGAACAAGTGGTCGGAGACGCTGCTGACGGCCTTGAACCGAACCTCTGGGGAAGAGGAGGTGTTCGCACTTGTTCTCTCATCAGCACGAGAACTCGGCTTCGAGTATTGTGCGTACGGTCTACGCCACCCGCTGCCACTGACTAGTCCGAAGGTTTTCATGATCAACAATTACCCGAGCGAGTGGCGGGAGCTCTATGTGCAAAAGGGGTATCTGCACATTGATCCGACAGTGATTCATTGCCGGAAAAGCCAAACCGCACTCGTTTGGAGCGATGACATTTTTGAAAGTGCGAGGGGGTTCTGGCATTCAGCACGCTCATTCGGACTCAATATCGGGTGGGCCCAGTCCTGTTTTGACGGGCATGGGGGAGTCGGAATGCTGACGCTTTCGCGGCGAGCAACGCCGCTCAGTCAGGCGGAGCTTGATGCCAACGAATCGCACATGCGCTGGTTGGTCAACATATGTCATCAAGCCCTTGCGAGAGTGGTATCGCCTCGCTTGAATATTGAACAAGATGTGCCATTGACTTCGCGCGAGATCGAGATATTGCAATGGTTAGCTGATGGCAAGACATCGAGCGAGGCTGCTGAGATACTTTGCATCTCGGCCGACACGGTGAACTACCATCTGAAGAATGCCGTGGTAAAGCTTCGAGCTGCGAACAAGACGGGGGCAGTAGTGAGGGCCGCTTTGCTTGGCCTTCTGAGCTAAGAGTGTTGATTTCTATGGAGTCCTGACCCGATGGGGAGGCGGACAAAAACTTGGACTACCAAGAGGTAGTTCATGTATTCGCACGAAGACTGGATTCGAGCTGTGCACCGCTCAGCGAGATCGAGCCCGACTCGGTCTGCGGCCAGATGAAGCGGCCACGCTCCAAGTGTTTGGCCAGCACACACATGCCGTCGTCGTCAACACACACCGGCATCAATGAAACCCCCTCGGCACTGTCCCCCATTTTTTCGAGCGCCGTCCTAAGCGACTCGATCGCTGCTGCAGAAAGATCCTTCCGCTTCAGCTTGATCGTTGTCAGTCCCTTCGCCGTCGTTGAAATTACGGCAACGAGAACTCCTTCCAGAATCACGTTCACATCCGGTTTCGGCAATTGAGCTTTCGACTCCGTTGGCTCTTCGTTTCCGAGCAGCAGCGCCAGCACCGCAAGACGATCCAGTTCCCCCTGAAATGCGGCCGCCTTGGTCGCCCGAAAAGCCATCTTTTCCGGATCTTCGTCCCAGGCTCGCTTCAGCGCCCCTGCGTCCCGGTATTGCAACTCCAAGGGTGACCTAAGGAAGGTCTGATCAAGTCGTAAATTGGCTTGATGGCGAGCGCGTGTGCTTGTCGTTGCGCTCGCAAGCTCGTCTCTCCAGGCGAAGGGCGACCATCAAGCGCTTGAGTCCCGACAACACTTCGAACCTCGCTTCCGGAAACTCCGGGTGCACTGAGGACGGCGAGCATGGCCGGACCAGAATTGGAACCATGTTTCCGCCCGCTTCACGCATCTGCTCCTGCAACTCGTCGGCACCGACAGCGTGGAAGAGATCGCCGTGCCGGATCGCCCAGCGCGATGGGGAGACCAGGTGCGGATCGATCAGTCCCGCTACGCCCGTGGCGCGAAAGTCGGGCGACCAAGCCTTCAATTGCGTCATAAGCCTATGAACCTCGTTGTCTTGGTATTGGGTTGAGGTCGAGGCCGGGGGGAAGGGCTCCTTCAGGAGCTTGATGTAAGGGACAAGTGCCACCGCAGAAGAAACAGTATGGATGGCGGGCTGGGGTGTTTCGAGACGCATGACGGCTCCTGAGGTCGACGGCCGACTCCGGCGGCGGCCCCTGCCAGCGCCCAGCCATAGCGGCTGATACACTTTGAGCGCGTTGTCAGGTGTCCTAGCGTCCCGTGGAAACGGCGGGGCGGCCAGGGTGAAACGGGAAGTCGGTGCGCAGCGGTGGTAAACACCGCGCCATGCCGACGCTGCCCCCGCAACGGTAAGCGAGTCAAAAGCAAAACCCCGGGATTCGGTCCCGCGCCACTGTGTCACGAAAAGCACGGGAAGGCGGTCTTTGCGGGAGAGCCGATGGCCCTCCGCTCGCGAGCCCGGAGACCGGCCTGACGACCAGCGCATGACCTTGCGGTGGGCGAGGATCGGCGGGCGACGCATGGCGTCTGGCTCGATGCATCCTCGCATCCGTCGGCGCCGCATCCACGGACGCCTCCCGATTTCTCCCTCCCGCCGGGTCTTACCGACCATCTATCGCGCGGCGGGCGCGGAGGAACCAACATGAACGAGCGAGCCATCGCTCCAGGCAGCGCCGCGGGCAGCGCGGCCCTGCGTACGTCCGCGCCGGGAACCGTCTGGTTCGTCGGCGCGGGTCCGGGCGACCCGGAACTCATCACCGTCAAGGGCCGCGGCCTCATCGAACGCGCCGGGGCGATCCTGTTCGCGGGCTCGCTCGTGAGCGAAGCCGCCACGCGCTGGGCGCCCCCCGATTGCGTTGTCGCCGACAGCAAGGACATGACGCTCGAGCAGATGTCTTCATGGCTGATCGCGCAGGCCGCGCGCTGCCAGACCGTGGTGCGCCTGCAGACCGGCGACCCGGGTCTCTATGGCGCGCTGATCGAACTGGTGCAGCCGCTGGATGCGGCGGGCGTGCCGATCGGCGTCGTACCGGGCGTCTCCTCCGCCATGGCCTCGGCGGCGGCGGCGGTGGAGAGCCTCACGCTGCCCGAGGTCACGCAGACCGTGATCTTCACGCGCGTCGAAGGGCGCACGCCGATGCCGGAAGGCGAGTCACTCGAGGCGCTGGCTGCGCACCACAGCACGCTGTGCATCTTCCTGAGCATCACGTTGATCGGCAAGGTCACGGCCGCGCTGACGGCCGCTGGCTGGTCACCCGACGCGCCCGTGGTGGTGGTCCACAAGGCGAGTTGGCCGGGTGAGGAGCAGATCGTGCGTGGCACGGTCGCCACCATCCAGGCGCTGTGCCGCGAAGCCCGCATCGTGAGCCAGTCGATGATCATCGCCAGCCCCACGCTGGGCGCGCGGCAGTGGACCACGCTCGCCAAATCCAAACTCTATGACGCGAGTTTCACGCACCGCTTCCGGCGCGCGAGCGTTCCCGTCGAAACCCTCCAGCAGGACCTTCCATGAGCACCGAAACCATTCTCCTGGTGGGCCACGGCTCGCGCGAAAAATCCGGCAACGACGAGATCGAGGCTTTCGCGGCGCAATGGCGCGAGCGGCAACCCGGCTGGCGCATCGAGGTCTGCTTCATCGAGTTCTCCGAGGTCACGATGAGCGAGGGCCTGCGCCGCGCGGCCGAGGGCGCGCAACGCGTGGTCGTGGTGCCGCTCATCCTCAATGCGGCGGGCCACGTGAAGATGGACATCCCGCAGGCCATCGATGGTGCGCGGCTCCAGTATCCGATGGTGCAGTTCCTCTATGCGCCGCACCTCACGGCCTGCGACCCGATCCTCGCGATCCTGCGGCGGCGCCTCAAGGGCGCGATGCAGGCGCTGGACATGCCCGACCCGACCACCACCGGCGTGGTGATCCTGGGCCGGGGATCGTCGGACCGACAGGCCAACGGCGACATGGCGAAGATGGCGCGCTGGCTGCTGGAGGAGACCGACCACGAACTGGTGGATCTGGCCTTCACGGGCATCACCTACCCGCGCCTGGAGAAGGCCGTGCAGCGCCAGAGCCTGCAGGGCATGAAGCAGGTGGTGGTGCTGCCGTACTACCTGTTCAACGGCACGTTGGTCGAACGCATTGCGCGCCAGGTTGAGAACCTGAAGGCGCAATACCCGACGATCCGCTTCGTCTCGACCCGGTACTTCGGCTTCGAGCCCGAGATCTTCGCGCTGCTGGAACAACGCGTGAACGACCTGCGCCGCGGCGTGCCGATCGCGCTCATGCCCTGCGACGGCTGCAAGTTCCGCGACTTCGCGGTGGCGCACGGCCTGGGCGGCCACCACCATGACGATGCGGTGCTGCACAGCCATGGCGAGGGGCATCCGCATCCGCACGATCACGCGCATGACCACGCGCATGGCTGCCCTCATGCGCACGACACAGCGCCAGCACTGCGATGAAACCGACGTCTTCCATGGCGGCCAACGTCGTCACCGAGCAACTTACCGCGGCCGGCCGCACCATCGAGCACGACTCCTTCGCGGTGATCGATCGCGAGGTGACGTCGCACGCCTACACGGCCGATCAATGGCCCGTGGTGCGCCGCATGATCCATGCGAATGCCGATTTCGACTTCAACGGCCTGACCGACTTCCACCCGGACGCGGTCGACGCCGCCATCGCCGCCATCCGTTCGCGAGCAAGCCGCGTGGTGGCCGATGTCGAGATGATCTGCGTGGGCCTCTCGGCCCCGCGCCTGGCCCATTTCGGCATGGGCACGCACCAGTTCATCAGCGACGAGGATGTGATCGCGCAGGCCACGGCCGAAGGCACCACACGCGCCGTGCAGGCCATGCGCAAGGCACACCGCTTGGGGCTGGTCGACGGCGCGATCATCGGCATCGGCAATGCACCGACCGCGCTGATCGAGATCGTGCGGCTGATCCATGAAGAGGGCGCGCGCCCCGCGCTGGTGGTCGGCATGCCGGTCGGCTTTGTGTCGGCGGCCGAGTCGAAGGACCTGATGGCGCTGGAGGCCGGCGTGCCCTGGGTCGTGATTCGCGGCCGCAAGGGCGGCTCCACCTTGGTGGTGGCCGCGATCCACGCGCTGCTGGGTCTGGCCGAGGCGCACGAGCACGCCGCATGATGAACAAGGACGCGCCCCGCGGCACCCGCACCGGTTTCACGACCGGTGCGTGTTCGGCCGCGGCAGCGCGCGCGGCGGTGATCGGCCTGGTCACCGGCCGGGTGCCCGAGGAGGTCGAATGTCTGCTGCCCAACGGCGACCTGGTGCGCTTCGCGGTGCAGGACGGCCGCGTCGACACCGCGGGCGTGAGCGCGCATGCGATGGTCATCAAGGACGCGGGCGACGACCCCGACTGCACCGACAAGGCCCATCTCACGGCCGACGTGCGCCTGTTGCCCGAGCTCGCAGGGCAGGTGGTGCTGGCGGGCGGCGTCGGCGTGGGCACCGTCACCATGCCGGGGCTAGGGCTGGCCGTCGGCGGGCCGGCCATCAACCCGGTGCCGCGCCGCAACATCGAGGCGAACGTGCGCGCCGTGGGCACCACGCTGCTCGACCAGGTCGGCCTCGAAGTTGCGATCTCCGTGCCGCAGGGCGAAGAGATGGCCAAGAAGACACTCAATGCACGCCTGGGCATCCTCGGCGGCATTTCCATCCTGGGCACGACCGGCATCGTCAAACCCTATTCCACCGCCGCCTACCGCGCGAGCGTGGTGCAGGGCGTGCAGATGGCGGGCACGCTGGGCCATGGCGTGGTCGTGCTCACGACCGGTGGACGTACCGAGAAGTTCGTGATGGCCGAAATGCCGGAGCTGCCCGAGCCGGCCTTCGTGCAGATGGGCGACTTCCTGCGCTATGCGATGGGCGCTGCGGTCAAGGCCGGGATCAAGAGGGTCGTGATCGGCGGCATGGTCGGCAAGCTCACCAAGATCGCGCAGGGCGAGACCATCACCCACGCCGGCCGCGCCGAGGTCGACACCGGCCTGCTGGCCGACCTGGCCGCAGGGCTCGGCGCGCCGCCCGACGTGTGCGACGCGATCCGCGGCAACGAGACTGCGCGCTATGCCGGCGAGCGCATGGACGCGCTCGGGCTCGGCACCGCTTTCCACACGGCGCTGGCACAACGCGTCATCCAGACGCTGCGCACGCGCTACCCCGACCAATTCGAACTGAAAGTGCTGGTCTGCGACTTCGAAGGCCGAAAGATCGCGGAGGCCTCCTGAACACCGACAAGATGATGAACAAATGCCGAATTCTTGGCGTGCTCGATGACGGCGATGCGAGCCTCGGCCGCAGCGCGCTGGCGCATCTGCAGCACGCGCAACTGGTGATCGGCGGCGCGCGCACGCTGGCCCTGTTCGCGTCGCACATCGCACCCGATGTGGTGCAGCGCGACCTGACCGGCGACCTGTCGCAGGTGCCCGAATGGATTCGCGCCGCGCAGGCCGAGGGGCGACGCGTGGTCGTCCTGGCCACCGGCGATCCGCTGTGCCACGGCATCGCGGCCTTCCTGGCGGCGCACCTGTGCCTGGAGGCGATCGAGGTCCTGCCCAACGTGTCGACGCTGCAGTTGGCCTGTGCGCGCCTTGGCCTGCCATGGCAGGAGATGAAGTTCGCTTCCGTGCACGCCAAGGACGCGGGCGACTGGCTGCCGGGCTCGCCGCCCGCGCATGGCCTGTATGCGCTGCTGCGCGACATCCGCCAGCACGATCGCCTGGCTGTGCTCACCAGCCCCGACAACACGCCCGACCGCATCGCGCGCATGCTCGTGGCCGAGGGCCTGGCCGACGACTTCGAGATGGCCGTCGCCGAGCGTCTGTGCCAGCCCGAGGAGCGCGTGGTCAGCGGCATGCGCATCACCGCCGCGGCGCAGATGCGCTTTGCGGATCCGAACGTGGTGCTGCTCTGGCGCACCCGGCTGCGTGCGCCGCAGGTGTTGTTCGGCCTGCCGGACGCCAGCTTCGAGCAGCGCCATCCCGAGAAGGGCCTGATCACCAAGAACGAGGTGCGTGCCGTCTCGCTCGCTCGCATGCAGTTGCGCGCCGACAGCGTGGTATGGGACATCGGCGCGGGCTCTGGCTCGGTCGGGCTCGAGGCCGCACGGCTGTGCTGGCGCGGCCACGTCTACGCGATCGAGAAGAACGCGGACGACAGTGCCATCGTCGCGCGCAACCGGCAGGCCATGGGCGTGAGCAACCACAGCCTGGTGCACGGCAAGGCGCCCGAGGGCCTGGCGGCGTGGGCCGACCCGGACGCGGTGTTCATCGGCGGCTCCGGCGGCGAACTGGCCGAACTCATTGCGCTGGTGCTGCGGCGCCTGCGCCCGGGCGGCTGGCTGGTGATGAATTTCGTGACCATCGAGAACTTCGCGGGCGCGGTCGAGGCGTTGAAGGCGCAAGGTGCGAGCTGGGACGTGCTGCAGCTTCAGGCCTCGCGCAGCAAGCCGATCCTGCACATGCATCGGCTTGCGGCCGAGAACCCGGTGTGGCTGGTCTGTGCGCAAAGGGGCGAGGCCCACGCGAAAAGAGATGAGGCCTGCGTGCAGGCGGGCGGTACGGTATGACGGCGCCCGGCATGCTCTACGGCGTGTCGCTCGGCCCCGGCGACCCCGACCTGATCACGCGCCGCGCCTGGTCGCTCCTGACGCGCCCCGACACCATCTGGACCTATCCCGTTCGCAGCCTGCGCAAGGAAAGCTACGCGCTGGACATCGCGCTGCGCGCCGGGCTGTCGACGCCCGCGCAGCATCAGGCCCTGCTGTTCCCGATGACGCACGACGTCGAGAAGCTCGCGCGCCATTGGCTCAAGGCCGCCGAGGCCGTGCGGGCGCTGCTGGCGACCGGGCAGGATGTGCTGTTCCTGGTCGAGGGCGATGCCTCCACCTACGCGAGCTTCTGCTACCTGGCGCGCGTGCTGCGCGAGCTCGACCCGGCCGCGCGCATCGAGGTCGTGCCCGGCGTGACCTCTTTCAATGCGGCCTGCGCACGGCTGCAGTTGCCGCTGTCCGAGCAGGACGACACCGTTGCCATCGTGCCGGCGGCCTACGGCATTGCCGCGGTCGAGAAGATGCTCGAGGACTTCGACACGCTGGTGCTCATGAAGGTCAAGCCGCTGCTCGACGACCTGGTTGACCTGCTGGCGCGGCGCGGTCTGCTTGAACACAGCCGTTTCATCGAGAAGGCCGGCTCGCCGGTCGAACGTATCGTGCACGAGGTGGCCAGCCTGAAGGGCACGAAAGTCAATTACCTGTCGCTGCTGCTGGTGAAGAACCCCGGCCGCGAACGCGGTGAGCTGGTGCGCGGCTGCCGCAAGAAGACCAGCACCGAAATCGAAGAGGACAACCCGAATGACGAATGACGCCGCATCCGCGGAAACCGCACCCCGCGTGGTGCTTGTTGCCATCACCAAGCATGGCGCGCAGCAGACGGCCGGACTGGCGCGCCTGTTGCCTGAGGCCAGCGTGTGCGTGGCCGACAAGTTCGCGCCGCTCATGGCCGGCCTGCCCAACCCCGTGCGCGCGTACGCGGGCGCGTTTCGTGACGAGATCGCCGCGCTGTTCGCGGACTTCGATCAGGTCGTGTTCTTCGTTTCGCTCGGCGCCGTGGTGCGCCTGATCGCACCGCACCTCAAGAACAAGGACGAAGATCCGGGCGTGCTGGTGGTCGACGATGCCGCGCAGTTCGTGATCCCGGTGCTCTCGGGCCACGTCGGCGGTGCCAACGCGATGGCCGAGCAGGTCGCCGCGCTGCTGGGGGCCACACCCGTGCTGACCACTGCGTCGGATGTGGGCAAGACCATCCCCGTCGACATCCTCGGGCGTGAACTCGGCTGGAAGGTGGAGGCGCCCAAGATCAACATCACGCGCGTCTCGGCCCATGTCGTGAATGGCGAACCGATCGCGGTGGTTCAGGAGGCAGGCAGCCCCGATTGGTGGACCCGCCCGACGCCTCTGCCGGCCAACATCCACCGGTTTGCGCGATTCGGCGAGGTCGACCTCGCGCGCTTCAAGGCCGTGCTGTGGATCACGCAGGCCGAGGTGAGCGCCGAACGCTGGACCGCGCTGGCGGAGCGCCTTGTGGTCTACAGGCCGCCCCAATGAGCCCGGTGCGCTATGCCATCGGCCTGGGCTGCGACCGCGGCACGCCGCAGGCCACGCTGCAGCAGGTACTCGACGAAGCGCTGACCAGCATCGGTGCGCAATTGGCACAGGTGGCGGCATCGGCCAGCATCGACCTGAAGGCCGACGAGGCGGGCCTGCTGGCGCTGGCCGCAGCCCACGGCTGGGCGATGCGCTTCTATCCCGCCGCGCAACTGGCGGACGTGCCCGTGCCGCATCCGTCGGAGACGGTGCGCAGGCACACCGGCACGCCCTCGGTCAGCGAAGCGGCCGCGCTGCTGGTCGGCGGCGGCCTGCCGATGACGGCGCTGGTCGTCCCGAAGCACAAACACCGCGGCGCCGACGGGCGCCACGCGACGATCTCGATCGCGCGAATGTCCTGAATCTCAATCCCGAATGGATCCCGCAATGAATACCTCTGTGCGCACCGCGCCAGCCCTGGAGTTGAACCGATGAGCGGCAAGATCTCACTCGTCGGCATTGGCCCCGGCAGCCATGACCATATGACCCAGCGCGCGCTGGCCGCGATCGCCGAAGCCGACGTGGTGGTCGGCTACAGCACCTACATCAAGCTGGTGGCCGATCTGCTCGAGGGCAAGGAAGTGATCCGCAAGGGCATGACCGAAGAGCTCGACCGCGCGGTCAACGCGCTCGAACGTGCGCGCGAGGGCAAGAAGGTCGCGCTGATCTCCAGCGGCGATGCCGGCGTCTACGGCATGGCCGGCCCGACCTACGAGGTGTTATTCCAGGCCGGCTGGACGCCGGACTCGGATATCACCGTCGAGGTGGTGCCCGGCGCATCGGCCATCAACGCCTGCGCGGCGCTGGTGGGCGCGCCGCTCACGCACGACTTCTGCTCGATCTCGCTGAGCGATCTGCTCACGCCCTGGCCGGTGATCGCACGACGGCTCGATGCGGTGGCGGCAGCCGACTTCGTGGTGGCCCTCTACAACCCGAAGAGCGGGCGGCGCACGCAGCAGATCGTGCAGGCACAGCAACTGTTCCTACGGCACCGTCGGCCGGGCACGCCAGTGGCGGTGGTCAAGTCGGCCTACCGCCGGCGCGAGCGCATCGAGTTCACCACGCTGGCCCACATGAGCGAGTGCGACATCGGCATGCTGACGACCGTGCTCATCGGCAACAGCCACACCTTCCTGCAGCACGGCCTGATGGTCACGCCGCGCGGTTACGCCAACAAGTACGACCTGGACGACGGTGGCAGCACGCGCGGCGGCGAGAAGCCCGGCCGCTCGCTGTCGACCGGGCTTCTGGGCTGGATGGCCAACCTGCGTGCCGACCATGCCGAAGGGATGAGCGTTGCTGTGCTGGCGGTGCAGCACTGTCTGCCGGCTGACTACATCGAAGCCGTGCTTGCAGCACCAGCAGAGGAGGAGGGCGCTGCGGCCGCGCCGGTCGAGGAGGCACAGGAATGACCGAGATCGTCAAACCGAAGATCGGCAGCTACAAGCGCCACCTGCTGGTCTGCACCGGCCCGCGCTGCAGCCCCGACGGCGCCTCGCAGGATCTGTTCGACAGTCTGGGCGACAAGTTCAAGGCGGCGGGGCTCAATGAGGGCGAACTGCGCGTCAAGCGCAGCCGCGTCGGCTGCTTCGCCGCCTGCAAGGGCGGGCCGGTGATGTGTGTGCAGCCCGACGGCACTTGGTATTACAACGTCACGCCAGAGAACATGGACCGCATCTTGTCCCAGCACTTGGTAGGTGGCGCGGTTGTGGAAGACCTAGTGTTCCACCAGGGGCCTGGGCTGACGGCGAATGAGGACACCTGAAACGCCGCAGATGTGCGCTGGCGAAGCCAGCAAGCGGTTCTTTGAACAAGGGACTCACTTGATCGAGGACCGGGACCTGCCCGAACAAGATTCTGATCCCTCGGCACAATGCGTTCCATGATCGAGTTGGAAAAATTGCCCGACGCGGAACTGGGCGCAAGGGCGGTCGAATGGCGCAGAAGAGCGCTGCAGGGTGATCTGAATGCTCGCGGCGTGGCTCACCAGTTGGAAGCTGAACTGCGTCGACGTGCTGGTGCCCCCTTCCCGGACTACGACACCCTTGATTTGAGGCCACTGGATCTCAGGCAGGAGCGGCGACGCTGGTGGTGGCCATGGTGAGATTTCACGTCCTATCGATCAAGGACCCTTCCCGACGCGGCGCCCGTGCCGTTCGGTGAATGTATGCCACAGGCTTGCGGGCTTCAGAGCTTGCTGAAGCGCACTGCGACGGCGTGACGCCTAACGCAGCACCAGCACGGGGATGTGAGAGTGGGTCAGCACATGCAAGGTCTCACTGCCCATGAGCAACCGTGCCAGGCTGCGTCGTCCGTGTGACGCCATGACGATCAGGTCGCACTGATGATTCTTGGCCGTCGCGATGATGGCCTCGGCGATCTGGTTCGATCGCGCAACCACGATTTGTGTATTGCGAACACCTTTGACCAGCGCTGCGGACTTGACGGCTCCCACCAACTGCTGGGCCATGGCGTCCGACTGCTCCTGCATGGTTTCGATCTCCCGCTGGTTCAGCACCATGGAGCCTTCGAAGTAGCTGTATGGCTGGAGGTGCACAACCGTCATGCTCACCAGATCGGCACTGCTCAGCAAAGCCAGTTCAATGGCGGCGGCGACCGCCTGAGCCGACAAATCCGAGCCATCGGTTGCGACAAGAATGCGCTTGTACATGGCAGGCTCCTTGGCCCCCGGCACCGCGGGCGCCCTGTGAATTCAGTCTAGTCCGTGGCCTTAAGGCCTACAAGGCCAGAGTATTGGCATCGGCCCCTAGACCGCTGCAAAGCTGGCGTGCCGCATCGCTGTACGGCTAGACAAGATTCGGTCAGTTGCGACTGGCCAAGCAGCGCAGCCATCTTGGAACATCGCATTGCACGAGCCTCAAAGGCGACACAGCCGAGACCAGGGGCATTGCTCCCGATTGCATCCAAAAATGAGAGGCTGAAATCCGATTTTCATCCGAGTAGATTTAAGACTTTGGAATTAAGCTTGCGCCGCAATCTTTCTCCATGGCACCGTCTGACGGCTTTGCAGAGCTACGGGGGACTCTTCATCAGCTGCAAGTTCACGCCCCTTCGCTTGAAACATGGATTACCTGTCACCGAGACTCGCAACGAGCGCCATCGACATATTTGAAACGAAGGTGCTGACCCTGGCGAGCTGGCCGCAACTAAGACAGGTTCCGGCAGACAGGCTTGGTTGCTATGCACGCATCTGCGTGCTTCTTGCCTACGCGCCCTCTGTTGGATTTCTGATCCATCGTCGGCTCGGCTTGGAAAGCGAGGAAGTCTTGCCCGTACTCCATGCCCTGCATGATGCGGGTCACTTGCGCGTGACCTGCGACGCGCATCAGCCAGGCAATACGACGATCCTCGAAGAAGAGGCTCCCAGTGTGGAACCCGAGATTGCTCGACGCACCACCCTCTGGGGCAAACTGTTGACCAAGTTGCTGAGCTGAGCATGGAGAGTCGCATTCTCTTTCTCGGTCCGGTGGGCGCTGGCAAGACCACCGCGGTGCGGACGATCAGTGACATCGATGCGGTAGACACCGATGTGCGGGCCTCCGACGAGGTTTCCGACCTCAAGGGGACAACCACCGTGGCCATGGACATGGGGATCCTGCAGTTGAGCGACGCCGACCGCATCGTCCTCTATGGCGCGCCCGGGCAGGACCGGTTCGATTTCATGTGGGAGATCCTGCTGGAGCAGAGCGACGCCGTGCTCTTGGTGCTCGATCATTCCGCGGCAGATCCGGTGGCCGACCTCCGCCGCTATCACTCCACACTGATGCGCGTGCCACGGCAGCGGCTGCCTATGGCGATCGGCCTCACGCATACCGACCGCGCGCCGCAACGACCGCTGGACATTTATGACGGCTTTCTGAAGACAGTGAAGGACCGCTGCGGTTGCATGATGTGCACGCCTCCCGTACTGTCCATGGACGCGCGCAGCCGCTCGGATGTGCTCGTGACGCTGGCGGCGATGCTGGAAGTCTCGCAGCGGTTGCCACTCAAGCCCTGCGCCGCATGAGGCTTCCCGCTCCAGGCTGCGTACTGTCGCTGCGCGGTCTTTGCATTTCCTACGACGACCGTCAGGTGCTGAGCCAGGTCGATCTGGATCTGCCTGAGAAGGGGGTCACCGTACTGCTCGGCCCCAGTGGCACCGGCAAGTCGGCGCTGCTGCGGACAGTGGCTGGCGAGAACGCCGGCCACCCCTCCATCCGAGTCGAAGGCCGCGTCGACTACGTGCTGCCGGATCGAAATCCGCCGCTGGTGATGCAGAAGGCCAAGCTGCTGCTGTCCGCCGTGCTTGAAAATCTTGTTCACGACTGGCCCGAGCGCGCCAATTTGACTGCCGCGCAGCAGCATGCCCATGTCACTCAATGGCTGGCCTCGTTGGGTCTGGAGCGGCTTGTACAGCACCTGCACGTACCGGTCATCAGCCTGCCTCTGTCGGACCAGCGCCTGGTGTCGGTGTTGCGCCGCGCAATGGTGACTTCCCCCTTGCTGCTGTTGGATGAGCCGACTGCGGGTCTTTCCGACGAACAGGCCGAGCCGATCCTCGCACTGATGCGCCGGCTCCGGCAGCAAAGTTCGCTTCTTGTGGCGATGCACAACCTCGGCCAAAGCCGGGCCATCGCCGACGCGGTCGTATTGCTCGCCAGCCGATGCGTGCAGGAGCACAGTGGCGCACAAGCCTTCTTCACCGCCCCGGCCAGCGAGTCGGGGCGACTGTTCTTACGCACGGGGTCGTGCCCGGAAGAGCCGCGGCATCAGCTTGAGAAAGAGCTGGCGCCGGAGCTTGCCAGCACGGCGCCAAAGCCGTCGCCTCCTCCCCATCATCCTCTTCCTCCTCGCTCGCCCGGTCCCAACGGATTCGCGTGGCTGATTCCCGGACGGCTCGCAGGCACGCCATGGCCCGGCCTCCTGCGGCCTGCGGCATACGACCTCGAACTGCTCCAGGCGGCCGGTGTCACGCAGTTGTTCTCAGTCACCAACCGGCCGTTCCCCGCCGAACTGGCCCAGGCCCACGGCATGGCGGTGGAGAACGATCCGATGGTGGACATGCAGCCGCCGGATATTCCGCAGGCGATCGCGCTGTGCCAACGCATAGAAGCTTCGCTGGCCAGCGGTGAGGTGATGGCCGTGCACTGCCACGCAGGACTCGGGCGGACGGGCACCACGCTTTGCGCCTATTGGATCTGGCTGCAGCGCGGGCGCACCACCGGCGAGCTTGCCTTGCAGCAGATCCGCCGCTTTCACCTGGGCTGGGTGCAATCCGCCGCCCAGGTCGACTTCCTCCATGTGTTCGCACTGGCCGTCGCGCGCATGAACTCCGCCATGCCGAGTCTTTCGACAACTGCGGGCCGCAGCGATGTGACTTTATCCAGGTCCGTGACAACAACTCCTCGATAACTATCCACGAAAGGCAATTCGAAATGTCCCAACTTGACAACATGCTGCAGAAGGCAGTTACCAGCGTCCCTGAATGTGTGGCCACCGGATTCATCGATCTCGCATCCGGCATGCTGCTGGGCGTAAAAACGGTGGACTCGCATCCGCAAGAGGTGATCGAGTTGCTTGCCGCCGCAACAGCCGACCTCTTCCAGGGCCCCAACGTGGTTGCCATCGAAAAGCTCTTTCGGACAGCCCGCGGCGTGTCGGAGGACGGTCAGCACTACTTCCAGGAAGTCATCGTCAACAGCAACAACCTGATCCATGTGTTCTTGCGCGGCAAGAGGCAGCAGCAGGTCGCGGTCTTCGTGTGCCGCAAGGGTGCCAACCTTGGCATGGTGCTCGCGAAGGCACGCATGGCGATGCCGGAAATCGAAGCCGGCCTGTAAAGCGTCGCGAGCGAAACCGTGGCCACCCACATCGCCGTAGCGCCAACGCAGGCCAGCCGGGCGCGGTCGGTCCTGCGTACCTTGAAAAGCACGCATGGGGCCATCGAAGGCTGCGCCTTCGTGACGAGCGATGGCAGGGGGGTGGCATCCGCACTCGGTCCGGACATGGATCCCGACCGCTTCGGCGCGATGTGTGCCGCGCTCATCGCTTTGGCCTCGCGGGCAGCACGTGAAGCCGCCCGCGGAGAGCTCCTGCAACTGATCATCGAGGGCCGGGACGGGCCGATGCTGGTCACGCATGCTGGCTTGCACGGCGTGCTGTCCGTTTCGGCCAAGCCTCAGTGCCCGCTGGGTCGCCTGATCCTGGACGCCAGAACCACCGCGAATTCGCTGGCCAAGATCTTCGACGGTGAAGCCCCTCCATGACAGCCGGCGTGCAACGCTTCATCGACCTCACGCCCCAAGGAGCGCTCATAAGCACGGTTGGCCCCGCAGCCGACCTACGGGGCCGGTTGCTGCGCGCCTTGCTGCTGCGGGAGCCCCATCGTGCGTGGAGTGGCGAAGAACTCGCACAGCTGTTGCCGCATGAGCAGGCACACACAGCTCGGGCGCTGTTCGGCCTTCACCGCGTGGGCTGGATCGCCGTCAGCTTGGTGCCACCTGCACCTGAAGAACGACACTGGGCTTCTCTCCAGCTTGACCTGGAATCGCTGATCGACGACGGTGCCACGCTGGCTGCGTTGCTCGATCACGATGGTTTCGTCATTGCGCAGGCGGGAGGGGACGCATCGCTGGCCGATGATCCGCTCTCCGCGCCGCGGCAGGATGCGGTGCAACTGCACGTCGGCGACGGCGCACTGAGGGCGACCTACGGTTTCGCGCTGCAGGGAACGCCGATGGAAAAGTGCCCGTCGTTGGTGAGGCTCATACGCCGTCTTGCCTGTAGGCGATCGGGCCATGAATACGCATGAGCTCCTTCGTTTCTGATCTTCACGAAAGCACGTCGCTGGACGCGCATTTGCAGGCCGAGCTGCGTCGCCTGCATGAGATGTGTCACGACCTGCAAGCCGCCGCCATTGCCACCGACGAAGGCTTGGCCTTGTGCGCATCGGGCAGCGAACTGCCCGACGTGGCCTGCGCAACAGCTGCTTTCCTGCTCAATTGGCTCAATACGCATCTGGGGATGCTGCAAGTCGGCGGTGCGTGCGAGGTGATGATCTGGACCAGTTCCGGTCCGTGCTACATCGCGCGTATCGCCTCGCTGCCTTATGTGATTGCGCTTTTTGCAGCCGGCCAGATGCCTGCCGCGGCGTTGCGCCACGCGGGCGCCCTTGCTTCAAGCCGCCTCGTCCCTGTGCTCACTCCGCTGACCGAACGCTCCATCGAGCACGACAACGCATGATGAATCAACAACCGCCTGTCGTCTTTGGCGTGAGCCACATCCGGCTACCCGTGCACAGCCTTGCTCGCTCGAAGGCCCTCTATCGCGATGTACTGGGTTTCGAGGAACGAGACCAAGGCACGGGATGGTGCGAGCTGGACGCAGGCGGAACCATCGGGCTGCTGCTCGTGGAGTCCGAGCACATCGAACAGCATGCCAGTCTTCGACTGTTGACGGCCAACGTGGAGGCCGCACTCGATGCGCTGCTGTCGCGAGGCGGCTGCACACTGGCCGAAGACGTGACCAGAACGGCCGAAATGACGCTCACCGCGACCGTGCGCGACGCTGACGGCCATCTGTTGACCGTATGGCGCACGTTGACCGAAGACGAATACGACGCTGCGCCGGAGCTGCCCAAAGTACTTGCATGGGACGACGATGCCGAGGTGCTGCTCAAGCAGTTGCTCAAGAGTGTGCCGGCTCTCTTTCGCGGCATTGCTCGGCGCAAAGTCGTACGGGTGGTGGAAGAGCTCGCGGCAGGTAGCCGTATGGTGATGCGTGAGGAGGTGATCCGGGGTTTCATCCTGGCGAGCCCGAAAGTCACGCGGGAGCGCAATCGCAAGCCACTCATGGATGCCGGCATCGACGTTGATCGCTACCGGGGCGACTGGGAAGCCGACTGACACCAGTCAATCGGCCTCCCACAAAGTACCCAGGATCGGCCGCTGTTGTCTAGGCGCTCGCTGCATGGGTCATGGGTATAGCGCTGCGACAGGCAGTGCCGGTAGCGTAAGCAGGGGCTGACCTGAGTCGTTCATTGGCGGTGGCGAACTGCATCGCCCCTGCCGCTGGGCTCGAACATATAGCCCACACCCCAAACTGTCTGGATGTACGAAAACGGTCCGTCCTCCAGGAGCTTTCGAATGCGTGAGACCTGCACATCCAGACCTCGTTCGAAGGCGCCGTGATCGCGGCCACGTGCCACCTGAGCGAGTTTTTCCCGTGACAGCGGCTGTCCTGCATGGCGGGCCAGTACTTTGAATATCGCGAACTGAGCAGTCGTGATGCTCAGAAGCCGGCCGTCTTTCCGAAGCGTGCGCGTGCTCATGCTGAATTCGAACGGCCCGAATCGGACTGATTCGTCTCCGATCGAAGGCCCACCCGGCTCCTCCCTTGGAGGACTTCTGCGCAGGATGGCCTGGATGCGGGCACGCAGTTCCCGTGGATTGAATGGTTTGCAGACATAGTCGTCGGCCCCCATCGTCAAGCCCGCGATTCGGTCAGCATCTTGAACCTTTGCACTCAGGATGATGATCGGTGTTCGTACGCCCGCGGCACGCAGTTGCAGACAGATCGAGAGGCTGTTCTCGTCTGGCAACTGCAGGCCAAGCACGATGAGGGCAATGGCGCGGCGATGCAGAATCGCGGAAAGTGATGCACCGTCATCGGCCTCGAATACTTCAAAGCCTTCCTGCGAAAGATAACTGCCGAGCAGTTCTCTCACGTGCGAATCGTCATCGACGATCGCGATCGCGTCGCCACCATGGGCTGTCATCATAGAAACAAACCTTCGCGCATGAGCGATGTTGGGCAAGGCCTCGCCGACTTATTCAACGCGGCTGCCCGCGCGTCTTCGCTCTTTTCAAACTCGTCTTGCTCTTACGCAGAGACGAAGGACAGCTCGGCTCTGACTCGCATAAGCGCGTCTTGAGTCTCAGCAGATGGTCGGAGAATCTGACCTGGCTGACCTGGCTGACCTGGCTGACCTGGCTGACCTGTCCGGATCCCGGTGCTAGGGCCCCACTCCAGCAAGCTGAGCTTCTCCACCGCCATGTCGGCGAACGCCGACACCGCCTGCGGAAGCTGTTGGCGACTCGTGTAAAGAACATTCAGACCGCAACCGGCCCGCTTGTACTGCGGCAGAACAGGGACGAGCTTGCCCGACTCCACGTCGGCAACGGTCAAGACCGAGGGCAGTGCAGCGATTCCGAGTCCGGCGCAGGCAGCCAGTCGCTGCGCATCCAGGGAATCGCTGATGAAACGCCCGCTCACTTTGACATCAACCTCTGTGTCATCGGGGCCCTGCAGGCGCCAGGTGGAGCAGTTGCCGGAGTCCGGCGGCGAAATCACGCACTCGTGCTTCGTCAGTTCCTGCAGGGTCGTGGGGGCCCCGTGCGCCGCGAGATAGGCCGGGCTGGCAAGCAACTCTCCATAGCTGGTGAAGATCTTCCGTACAACGTAGCTTGAGTCCGACAAAGGACCACCGCGGAAAGCGATGTCGATGCGCTCGGCGATCAGGTCGGCCAGGAGGTCGCTGAGCACGAACTCGAGCCTCACCAGTGGATGCTCGTCGAGGAATGCATTGGCCCATTCCATCTGGAAGAGCTTGAAAAAATTAACTGGCGCTGCCACCCGCACCAAGCCCTTCAGTTCTCGGTTGTCCATCCTCTGCCGCCGACCGGCCCTCATCAGCTCCTGGACTGCCGGGCCACACTGCTCATGAAAATCCTGGCCCGCGTCCGTCAATGTCAAGTTTCGGGTGGAGCGCTGCATCAGCCGGACACCGAGGCGTGTTTCGAGTTGTTGGATGCGCCGGCTGACGGTCGCTGGTGGCACGCGTAGGCGTCGGGCCGCCTTGGCGAAACTGCCACAGCACACAACCTCCACGAACATCGCGACATCATTGAGATCGAGCACAGGGGTCTTTCATCGGAGGGAGGTGTGCTGTCCTATCGTGTGTCGGACGTGCTTCGGTCCTTGCCGGTCACCGATTTCCATGAATTTGAATCCAAATTCATGGAAATACCCGAGTAACCCATTAAGATCGTTTGCCGCCAAACGAGATGCCTCGCAATGACTGGAATTGTTGATTCCAACTTCTGCAAGATGGCGTTTGCACTACCTTTTGATTATGAAGTTGCATCAACTGGTTGTTCAAATCAATCAATTAAAATCATCGCAAAAGTTTGGCAAGACGATCACACAACCGTCTTCATCGCTTCATGATCAGTGTGCGAAGAGGCGCCCCACCGAGGCAATCGGTGCGTACGCGAGACGCAGCGCCTCCACACCACCATGGTGATCGTGTCGTAGACCGGCAGCAGCCCACCCCTTGCCGATGCCGATCTTCAGCAGCGCGAAGGTCGTCACAGTCCATGATGATCGTTAAACCGTAGCAGCGAGAGTCCGATAAGCAGCGGTTGCTGCCGGCGGCCGAACGCGTGGCTGGCAAGGACTCGGGCAGGGAGGTTTTTGAGCTGCCCATCTATCTCTCGCAGTTTCCCTTCCCCAATGTGCTGGGCATGGTTGAGTCGCGCGCGTTCGCGCCGTTCCGGCACATGCTCTACAAGTGGTACTGGCTGCGCGACGAGAAGTAGGCGTGCGCTGAAGATGAATGGGGAAGCGCGAGGCCGCGCCGCATTCGATCATCCATGAAAGACAGCACCTCATTTCTGCTTCTAGTCATAGATGCCTCGAATGCAAAGAATTGGCGGCCTCCGCCAAGTTCAACTCCCCTCCATGAGCGACCCAACAGTTTCCATTCAACCATTTGCGCAAGGCCCCAACTTCATCGCCAACGCACGCTGGCTGACCGGCATTGCGCTGGTTTCATGTGTCGCCGCTTGCGGAGGAGGAGGTGGTGGTAGCGGCTCATCGCCGGCGGCCCTGGCTTCCTCCGCCTTGGCTTCCTCTGGCTCCTCTGCGTCGGCGGATGCGGGTTCCGCGACAATGTCGGCGTCTGCCGCATCGGCATCGAACAGTGCATCGTCGTCCTCATCGTCCTCATCGGCTGCCGCGAGTGTCGGCACCCAATGGGGCACCGTCAGCGAGCCTGCATTGCCAAGCTCGGCCGCAGTGTGCGCCACACTCGCAGCCCGGCTGAGTCCGGTGAATGATTCGCTCGACGCTGCCGACGGCAATGCCTCGACCTCGCAGCCCGATGCCCAGCGCATCCAGGGCGCCATAGACGCCTGCCCCACGGGCCAGGCCGTGAAGCTGGTGCAAGGCAGCTCCGGCGAAGCGGGTTTTCTCAGCGGCCCGCTGCAACTGAAGGCCGGCGTGACGCTGTGGATCGACAGCGGCGTGACGCTCTTCGGTTCACGCAACCCGGCGGACTACGACAACGGCCCCGGCACCTGCGGCACTGCGACCTCGTCGGACGCCAATGCCTGCGATCCGCTCATCAGCGTGAACAGCGCGACCAACAGCGGCATCGTGGGTGACGGCACGATCGATGGCCGCGGCGGCAGCCTGCTCACCAGCGGCCCGAACGCGGGCCTGCGCACCTGGTGGGACGTGGCCTACCAGAACAAGACCTCCGGCCTGAACCAGCAGAACCCGCGAATGATCCAGGTGAAGAAAGGCAGCGCCTTCACGCTCTACCGCATCACGGTGCAGAACTCGCCGAACTTCCACATCGTGACCAGCGGCGTGAAGGGCGTGACCGCATGGGGCATCAAGATCCTGTCGCCGAGCCTGGTCTACACAAGAGCCGGCTATGCCTGCCCTGCGGGAACGACGCCGGACGCGGTAACGCCGGCCACCTGCTTCACGCCCGACACGGTGAAGAACACCGATGGCTTCGATCCGGGCCAGTCGAGCCAGGTGCTGCTGGCCCACTCCTACATCAGCGTCGGAGACGACCACGTGGCAGTGAAGTCGCACAGCGGTCCGGCTTCGAGGCAGCTGACCTTTGTGCACAACCACTTCTACTATGGTCACGGCATGTCGATCGGCAGCGAAACCGATGCGGGCCTGAGCCAGCTTGCGGTCAACGACCTGTCCATCGACGGCTTCGACAGCGTCAACGGAGGCGGCTTGCGCATCAAGTCGGACTCGTCGCGCGGCGGTTCGGTCGACAACGTGAGCTACAGCCAGGTCTGCATGCGCAACGTGCGCCGGCCGCTGGTGTTCGATCCGTTTTACAGCGGCTCGACCGGCAGTCTCTATCCGTCTTTCGCCAACATCTCGATCAGCGACTTGCACAACCTGGGCAGCAACAAGTACGGCGGCGGCCTGCTCACCTTCGTCGGGTACGAGCTCAATGGACAGAAGAACCCGCTGACCATCTCGCTGGACAACGTGGTGTTCGACGGCACCCAGCCGACCTTCGAGGCCGGGCATAGCGGCGGCCCCCAGCCCGCGGCCACGCATTTCAGCTTCGGGCCGGGCGCGGTGAGCTTTGCATCGGCCATCACCGAGTCGGCGGCGAAAGACGTCACGGTCACCGGCCCGCCCGGGAACTCGACGGCCATCGATTGCAGCTCGGCCTTCGTTCCACTGAGCTCGGTGCTCGCGAGTTCGCCGATCTGATTGGCGGTCGGTGTTGTGTTGCAATCGCATTTTTTCAAAGTGCAGGCAGCAGACGCCATGAGTACGCCCTGTTGGATTTCGGTGGGGCGACGGGCGTGGAGTTGATCGCAGGCGAACATCCACAACGGTCCGGAGTCGACAAGCCCGTGCTGCAGGCGATTTACGCGCTGACTTCCGCCGAGTGACACCAATTCGTGATGAATCATGCGTTGGAGGATTTTCACCATGCATCTGCGTGATGCACTCTTGAGAGCTCAGTTGAAGTAGCAGTTTCCGAAACATCGATACGACGCTGGCCCCAACGCCAAGCGCCTGCACTCCGCGCTCGGCTATCGTCCACCCGACGAATTCGAATCCAAACTCGCTCGGCAGGTGGCTTAATTCGGACGAACCCGATGGTCAGCCGCAGAGGTTCACTCCACTCGCATCTCGAAAAGAGTACCTTTTATTTTGTAGAAATTCAGCGCACTTTCTTTTGGTTTTGATCGCGTCTAAAGTGAAACAACAGGAAAAAAGCAAGCCAAGGAAGCAACCAAATTAACGAGACATTTTTGCTCGTTCCTCTGCAGCGCTCGCCTCGTGGCTGCGACGGTGGGTTGGTGAGGCTGGCGGTTGAAGTTGTGTGCCTCTGTCTGATCGCATTGCACGGTTGCCGGATATTGTCGATTCGGCCGGAGGCACGTTTCGCTGGCTGCTCGAACATCCACAGGCAAGGATCTTGAGGGCATTTTCTCCAATGCTTGTTGAATTCCGCAGATCTCTGACCCTGGGATCAGTCCTGACTGAAAAGAAACGCCACGCACAAAGTGCGTGGCGCCGAAGACCGGTCAAAGGGAGGAGGGAGGAGGAGGCTGACCGGCCGGTGCAAAGTGTACCGGCCAGCTATCAGGTATGTGCCGGCTCCACCGTCAGCTTGAAGCCCAGCGCGTTGATGACCTTGAACAGGGTATCGCTGCTGGGTGCCCTTTCTCCCGAGAGGCTCTTATACAAGCTCTCGCGGGAGAGACCCGTGTCCTTGGCGAGTTGGGCCATGCCTCGCGCGCGCGCAATGGCGCCCAGCGCTCCAGCAAGCTCGGCCGGGTCGTTGTCATCCACCACCTGGCGCAGGTACTCCACCATGTCTGCCTCGCTGGCGAGGTAGTTGGCGATGTCAAATGGACGGGTCTTGATCTTGCTCATTTCGCAACTCCAGAGCCATCTTTTTGGCTCGTTCAATGTCGCGCTGCTGGGTCGACTTGCCGCCACCACCCAGCATGACGATGATGGCCCCATCCTGCTCAATGAAATACATGCGCCAGCCGGGGCCAAAGAACTCACGCATCTCGGAAACACCTTCATCGACGGGCTCTACGTCGCCGAGGTTCCCTCGGCGTGCTTTGTCGAGCCGACGGGCCAGTCGGATGCGCGTCATGCCATCCTTCAGACCCGCAAGCCACTCGGAGAACTCATCGGTTTCGATGACCGTGAACATGGAGGTATTGTAGCCGGAAGGATACAGCCATGCAACCGCCACTCCAAGTGGTCCGACTGGAGAGAGGCGGCATTTCACCGCGCCTCGACACGCTCGCTGGCTCGATCAAGCGAGCTGGTGCGATGAGCAAAGCGTACCAATTTACGGAAAGGACGATCACCCACCCTGACCCTCGTCGATGGGGCTGGAGGCCGCGGCGGGCAAGGACAAGGTCGCGGAAATCCTGCCGTCGATGGGGTCGGAGGATTTCGGCGCGTTCGGCACCACGGGCGTGCCGGTGGTCTTCTGGATCCTCAACGCCTCGCCTTATCCGGACCGCGCCGGCCCGACGAACCACTCGCCGCTGTTCACCATCGGCGAATCTGAGATGCGTATCGGGGTGCGGGCATTGACCGGCGCACCTGACGCGCGCCAGTGACACTTCGCCCTGAAAGTTCGTGGCGTGACGTTTGGGAACGTTCTTCACAGTAACGATGTACGCGGTGGCACATGGCCGGCCGTTGGACACGCATCAGGGCTATTTCTCGCCCTTCAGGAGATGAAATGACTTTTCCCCGAGCTGCTCTCAAGCTGGTTGCCGCAGGCTTCGTCGCTGCCGGTGCCTTGTTCATCGCCGCATCGGCCAATGCGGGCACGAGCTGGTCCATTGGCGTCGGCGTCCCCGGCCTGGTCGTGAGCGAGCCCGCACCGGTCTACTACGAGCCCGCGCCTGTTTACTCGCGCCCGGCCCCGACCTACTACCAACCCGCGCAGCCGGCATACTCCGTCCCGGCACCCGTCTACTACGAGCCTGGATCCCGCTGGGAAGAACGTCGCGCGGAGCGTTGGGAAGAGCGCCGCGCAGAGCGCCGTGAATGGCGTCGCCGGCAATGGGAGCGCGAGCAGTACAGGCGTTATTACGAGGATCGCGACTGATTAGTGCAAGCGCAGGCAACGTCGATCGGTACGAATCTGCCGAGGCGCTATTGCGCCGCGAAGATCGAACTGCGGCGTACTCAACGTACGCCGTTAACCCTCCTCACACTGGCTCGCTTCCGGGCATCGAACGGCGGGCCCTTGCCATCTATCGCGCCCGCCTGACTGTCGGGCTGCATTCAAGACCAGCGTCGCAGACGCCGCGATTTGCGCCGTCATCTGATCATTGAGCCCTGTACGGAGCGTAGGGGGTAGGCTCCAAAGGAACCACTCTACAGATACTGCGGTGAAAGCAACGCCTGTTATGAGCAAGGACATGAACTCCATTTTTCTTACCTTCACTGAAACACGCTGCGAGCAACGGGGAAGTCTGCATCTCTTTCGCACACTCGCCTACCCACTATTTGGCGTAGCCCATACCTGATTGAGCATGCTCACGATGAGAATGCGCATGATTCACGTCCTCTTCATCAAGGAGTAATTAACCGAATCGCGCTACTTTGAATGTTGCCTTGCGCCATGTACCTATGACCTTCATGTTTCGTAACGTCGTAATCCCCGCAACCGTTGATTTGCACTTCGAGAAGTAATTCACGAATCGAGCATGTGTGCAAGAAAAATGCACGAGCGCAAGTCCAAGTGCGTCCAGATACTCGCGTGGAAGGCTTTCACACATGAAAGAACCGGGAATGACCAGTGGGCAGAACACATACAGTGCCAGTGGACTCATCTGCACGATGGAGATTCCCATCCTGACGAGGAATGAGAACTACAAGTACCTCCCCGTTGTTGCCACCTTTCGGTGGCTGCCAGGCGAAAGCGTGAATGACTGGGTCATGCCCAATGGTAGACCGCGCAGTGACAGGGAACTCGCGGCCGAGATCCTGATTTCGATTCGTCGTGTACAGGAGGCAGGGAGTTCTTCACCATCGCGAAAGCTCAGCGTTTCGCACGTCCTCGAACTGGACCGCGCCGCCGCACTGGTGGTCTCGACGTTTCTATCGGCTCTGCCTCGACTCGGCGAACCCGCTCTCGATACCAGGCAGCAACGATTTGCTGAGGGCGAAAGGGAGTTTTCTCTACGACCCCTGTCGTATGGAGTTCAGGAGATCTGGCCGTGGAACTCAAAATCTACTCGCGTCACCTGACCGCTTCCTGGAAGGTGGTGCTGCTGCCTATCGATAGGTCAAGAGTTTCCGTCACGCATCACGTCGCTCTACCAAGGAGTTCATTCATGTCCGCACGCACTCTCAAGAACAAGGTCGTCGTCATCGCCGGCGGTGGCAAGAACCTCTGTGCCCTCATTGGCCACCAGATGGTCGACGGCGGCGCCCGCGGCGTCGCCATTCACTACAACAGCGACGCCTTGCGCGCCGACGCCGAGAAAACAGCCGCCGCGCTCAAGGCCAAGGGCGCCGACACGCTGCTGGTGCAGGGTGATCTCTCGGTGGTCGACAACAGCGTGAAGCTGTTCGACCAGGCCGTGAAGCATTTCGGGCAAGTCGACATCGCCATCAACACCGCCGGCGTGGTCATCAAGAAGCCGATCCTCGACGTCACCGAGGCCGACTACGACAAGAGCTTCGACGCCAACGCCAAGGCCGCTTTCTTCTTCATCCAACAGGCTGGCCGCACGATGGCCGATGGCGGCAGCATCGTCACGCTGGTGAGCTCGCTGCTGGCGGCCTACACGCCGTTTTATGCGATCTATCCGGGCTCGAAGGCGGCGGTGGAGCACTACACGCGCGCCGCGTCGAAGGAGTTCGGCGAGCGCGGCATCTCGGTCAACGCCATCGGCCCCGGCCCCATGGACACGCCGTTCTTCTACGGGCAGGAGAGCAAGGAGGCCGTCGAGTACCACAGCAGCGCCGCCGCGCTCAGCAAGTTCTCGAAGAAGGGCCTGACCGACATCGAGGACATCGCCCATCGTGCGCTTCCTTGTCACCGAAGGCTGGTGGATCACCTGGCAGACGATTTTTGCCAACGGCGGCTACACCACACGCTGATTCACGCGCTGATCCGACCGATTGACCGGCGTTGCCGTCAAGATGAGCGGCAAGACGAAGGCATTTTGCGAATACAAACAAGCAAGCATTAGCAGTGCTGTTGAATTTCGGCCCTCGATGCCGATTAAGGTGCTCGTCGCGAGGTCCCCGGAGCTGTTTGGCGGTTTCGTGATCGCGTCATTGCGCACGGCACACGATGCCGTTGCGCTTTTCGCGCTGGTGCGGTGCTTCATTGCGCCACCGTCTGCGGCATCGAACGGAAGATTCGAGCCATCCGCACGATGTTGCTCGCAGTCATCGTCAACTTGAACTGCTGGTCCACGCGCTGGAGCCCGCGGTAGACCGTCTGCCGGATGCGCCCCACCGTCTTGCCCCAGCCGAAATGCATCTTCGATGCGCTTTCGCTTCGTCTGGCTCACTGCGTAACCGGGATGTCGGGTCGTCCTCGCATCGATTGCGCTGCCGCCCCAGCGCGTCGCATAGCTGGCCACATGCGGCGTGACGCGCCGCTCGCGGCACGCCTGCACGAAGTCGCGTGTGTCGTAGGCCTTGTCCGCGGCAATTGTTCTTGGGTGCTTGCCCGGTAGCGTATCCAGCGCCGCAGCACGCTCGCCGTAGTCATCGGCGTGCGTGACCACCGCGCCCACCACCAAGCCCGATCTGTGCTCCATCAGCACATGGCCTTGGTAAGCAAGGATGCGTGCCTCGTCAGTTGCTCAACAGCGCTGCACACATTGGCACGCGTGCAATTCGGCGATCAATGCACAGGACTTTTCGTTGGCACTCGAGTGGCAGGCTTGCACCAAGTGCTCCAGGATCGACTCAAGCTGGCGCAATTCAGCCAACTCGGCGCGCACGTCCACAAGCTTGCGTTCGGCCAACTCACGCGCTTGGGCGCAATCCGTCTTGTCGTCCAGCCTGAGCAGGCCCGCGATTTCGTCGAGGCTGAAGCCAAGGCGCTGGGCGTACCTGATGAAACGCATGCGCCCAAGGTCGTTTTCTCCGTAGCGCCGGATACGACCCTGGAGGCGTTGCGGCTCCGGCAGCAGGCCCTTGCGCTGATAGAACCTGACCGTCTCCACCCCGACACCCGAGACCTCGGCAAATGCACCAATGCTTAGGCTGTCAACGTGGTGATTCATTTGGCTTGACTCCGTACTTCGGTACGGAACTAATCTTACTTCAGTGGAAACAGTTTGAAACCTAAATCATCGTGATCAACTACCTCGTGGCTGTTCCCCGGCCAATGCCGTCCACAAGCGCCCCCGTACGTTCCAGGGATGAGGCCATGGAGGAAGCGGTGTCGATTTCGGCGCTCGCCCGCCATCGCCCGACGTCGCACGAGGACGAGGACGATGATCGGTACCTGCCATGCAGGCCAAAGGCGCCAGCCGTTGCGCTGCCCGCGCTGTGCTTCGCAGACATCGACGCCGCCCAGTACATTGGTATCGAGATCGAGGCCTTTCCTCTGACTTCCTTTGCTTCTTCCGGCGCAGACAATGGCGAATGGCTGGAAATTCCCAATTCGGCAGGCGTGCGCACCGTCCCGATGTATTTGGTGCTCTTGCGAAACAGATCTGGCGTCGCCGAGCGGATCGCCGATTTCGCCACCTGTGTCGAGGCAGTCGACTATGCCGAATCCATCATCGCGCTTCAGTTGAATCGAGGATTTCACTGGACGCGAAGCGGCAGGATCTTTGATATTTACTGCGTCACTGGGCGCCTGGGCGATTCGCTGTTCCTGGGCAAGGAATCAATGCCCGGTATGCCTCGGTGGGTTAGGAATCCGGCCGATGCCATGCAGTTCAACTGCGGTATTGAGGAGGAGAAGATGCCCAAGTCCTTCTTGCCGGACGGCCAGTTTGACAAGCGCTCCTGGCTGGCCGCCAAGGTTCTTTTTGAGCGAGCCCGAAAAGCGGAAGTTGCCTCTTCGACAACAGTCATCATCAAGACCGAGCCGAAACATCGATTCGCCCCGTCGTTCGCACAGGTCCAAGTGGACGAAGAACTCTGCGTCGAGATCATGCGTCTGCAACGGTTGTGCATTGACAGAGAACTCGGCGAGGTTCGCCTGGACATTGCTCCGTTGAGATGGGGCCCTGATGATGCTCGCACGGATCTGGCACTATTTCGCGATCAGTTGATCGTCACCCAGACCGCTTTCCAGTTCGCGGTGCAGTCAGGCGCATTGTGTGGCCGCGTCAAGACCTGCGCACAGAACATCGTCGCTTTTATTCGGTCCGTAGACACGCATCGCCCCGAGCAGGGCGTGTTGTTGATGGAAGAGGAAGACGACCGCGTCACTTCGGCGAATGACAATAGCGAAGACGTGACCTGATACCTCTGCATGTGCGGACGTCGCAGCCAACGCGACCACACCTTTGGCGCAGCGGCTGCGCCTCGCAGACCGACTTCTAGAGAGCTTGCGACGCCACACTCAACTGATAGCCCCGTGTCCGGATCGACTGCAGTTCCAGGCCATGCAGGTCAGCGCGCAGCCGAAGCTTCTGCCGCAGGCCCGACAGGTTCATGTCCAGCGATCTCGAGTTCGACTGGCGGCCCTGTTCCCAGACCACCGAGCGCAACCAATCGCGAGTCAGAGGACGGCCCATGTTTCGAAAGAACTCCACGGCCAGGTCAAACTCGATGGGCTTCAGCTTGACTTCGTCGCCGGCCACTTCCGCCGTGTTCAAGCGCAGGTCGAAACGGTAGGCACCCCATTCGACAAGCGGCGCGGCCACAGGCATCTGTTGGTCTTGAAGGCATGACGCCATCAACTGGTACGTTCCGCTGAGCGATCCGGGAGTCACGATGACGGCATCGGCCACGCCTCCATGCAGGATCGACAGTTCTCGGGCATGGCTCCTGGAAGTGCTCACAATCATGGGAATGTCGATTCCCAGAAACTCTCGCAATTGGGCGATGAGAAACTCCCCCCAGTCGAGATTGTCCAGGCAGGCCAGCACCAACGCTTCGAAGCGCGGCTCTGGTGCGAGGCATTCCTGCAGCAAGTCCTTGACGCAGGTGAAAGCCACTGGCACATAGCCCAGCCGCCGGATCGCTCGGCGCATGCGTTTCCTGGTGCACAAGTCGGGGTCGAGCACGGCAATGCGAGAGGCATTGAGCTCATGCAGCGGTGCTGCTGGCCGCATCAAGGTCTCCACGAAGCCGACAAACGATGAAGAGAGATCATTCTGATTCTGCATCGAAACTAGGGATGGTCTTATATGGGCGCCTCCCGGATTGCAAGAACTCGTGTGTGTGAAGAATCAGGAGGCAGGGCTGCAGTCTTATATCCGGCCTGTTGTGCAGGCGGATATGCCTGCTGGCCCTGATGGTTTTCGCTGACGAGGTTCCCATCTGCAGATCGAGCTCTTCGCTCTTAATCCCTATCGGAGTGTCCCCGTCCCGGTCCAACCTGTCTGTCCCTTCACGCGTGTGGTCGCTTGCTCTCCTTCAAAGCGGTCGTCTATCAATCCTTGTCAGTGCGCGGGCTGCCACGCTTCAGGGCGCCAGGCTTGTCCGCGTGCCAGTACAGCCCAGATCGTTCGCGCCAGCTTGTTCGCTACCGCGGCAACAGCCACGCTATAGGGCCGCCGCTGCAACAGTGCTGTCACCCATGGCCATGTCGAGCTGTCCTTTGATCTGATTACGACGGCTCGAGCACCGTGCATCAGCAGCGTTCGCAGGTAGGCATCGCCACGTTTGCTGATGCCGAGCTGCCTGACCCGTCCACCCGTGCCAGTTTGGCGCGGAACCAAGCCGACCCATGCGGCAAACTCCCGAGCATCCTTGAATGCCGACGGCGTGCCCATGCTGGCGACCACGGCCGTCGCCGTAAGAAGACCAATGCCGGGGATTTCGGCGACGGCCTTGCATGCCGGTATTTCTCGCATCTGCTGCGAGAGCCGTCGCTCGATGAGGCCGATGTCAGCCTGCAGCTGCCGGACTCGCCTGATCTGCTCATCCAGACTGTCCACGAGCATCGCTGGCAGCCAAGCATGTGTCCTACGTTATCGCCGCATTTGCGGTGGTGCTGGTGATACAGGCGTGGGATTTCATGAAGGCCGTTCAGACGGTGCGAGTCGTTGCTGTTTGAAGGTTGGGCAGATGCGCGCCCGGATCGACTGGCCCAACTGGAGGCCGTCATTGAATGCACTGACGGGCGTGATGGCTCGAACTTGTTTCTTGTGGCCGATTGCGCCATGAAGGCGGGTGGTGAAAGCCTGCGTGCCGTTGTCGCAGCGGCCGAGGATCGAGCCGATTCGGCCATGTCCTTTCCACTGTCCCTCTTTGCGCGCTGATCGCGGGGGCGTACCCGTTGCGTTTCAGAGGAGCGTTGTTGGAGCTGGCAGGTTGGCCGGCAGCCGGGACACGGCATATTGAGCATCGTCGGGGGGCGGCAGCGCTGGGGCGGTTTTCAAGTTCCTATAATTCTCTATAATCAACTGTAATTCGATGTATTCGCCCCTTTCGGGGCTATCTTGGTGCGGCCTCATGTGGCTGGAGGTCCCTTCATGCCAAACCCCGTTTTTCATCGTACTCAGCTTGCCGAGCAGATGGTCAAAGCCATCATGGCCTCTGCCGTGGGATCCGCATCGGCTTCTGGGCTGTTTCTGGCTGCCCCAAGGCGGACGGGCAAGTCGACTTTTGTGCGTGAAGATCTGCGGCCGGCACTACAAAATGCCGGCGCGATCGTGATGTACGTTGACCTGTGGGCCAACAAACAGGCCGACCCAGGCACGGTGATCGTCGCCGCAGTGCGTGCGGAGCTCTCCAAGCACGACGGCATTGTGGCCCGCCTGGCGAAGTCTGCGGGCCTCGAAAAAGTCACGGTGGGCGGCGTTGCCTTCTCGCTCGATCGTGTGGGTCTGGGTAAGGAAGTCTCTCTGAGCGGGGCGCTGGCGGCACTGTCGGACGAGACGAAAAAACCGATCGTCTTGCTTATTGACGAAGCTCAGCACGCGATCACCACTGAAGCCGGATACGACGCGCTGTTCGCACTCAAGGCCGCGCGTGACGAACTCAACAGCAGCGCACATCATGGCCTGCGGATCGTGGCCACCGGCTCGAATCGCGACAAGCTCGCGATGCTGCGCAACAGTAAAGACCAGGCGTTCTTCGGGGCACCGCTAGTCAGCTTCCCGGTGCTGGGGTTGGACTACGTCGAGTGGTTCTGCCACGGCGTGGCTCTACCGGGCTCACTGGATCCAACGGAAGTGATGAAACTCTTCGAGCGCGCGAGCTTCCGGCCCGAGATCATAGGGGCCGCCGCTGATACCTTGCGCTTCGATTTCGGCCTCCATCCGGCGAATGTCGGTCCTGCCTTCGCGAAGGCAGTCGACGAGCAGATCGAGGAAGCCGACGTTCAGACTCTGAGGGTCATTCACGCGCTGACGCCGCTGCAGTCGGCGGTGCTGCGCGTTCTCGCCTCGGAGGGGGAGAATTACGCACCGTTCGAAGCCAGCACCATGCAGAGTTACCGCGCGGTACTCAAGGCGATTGCGCCCGACGAGACCGTGACGCCGGAGGTCTCGAACGTACAGCAGGCGCTCGTTGCGCTTCAGGAGAAGTCGCTCGTATGGAGGGAGAAGCGGGGCGTGTATTCCCTCGAGGAAAGTACAACTGCAGAGCTACTGCGTCGTCACGGATTGCTTGACGGTCATTGATTCCAGAATCTTGGGCGTGAGCGTCCAGTCCGACCATCTTGAAAGCCGGTTCGGAGCATAGGAGCCTCGAGTCCACTTCAACTCTTGGTGGACACGTGAACACTATCCCCGATCAACAAGCCGGCAGTGGCCGGCGGCGTCGCATGCACAGTGACGAGTTCAAGGCCGGTGCGGTGGCGGCCTGCGCGCAGCCTGGCATGTCGATGGCCGCAGTGGCAATGGCTCACGGCATCAACGCCAACCTTCTGCGGCGATGGGTGCACGAGGCCGAGATGAAGCCAAGAAGCGAGGTCGTGCGCGCAGACGTCGTGGATGCAGCCAAGGCGCAAGAGCCCAAGACCGTCTTCGTGCCGGTCAGCTTGCCGACACCGGCGCCACCTGCTCAGGCCCCAGACATTCGCATCGAGCTGCGGCGTGGGCCCACGACGGTCACGGTGACCTGGCCGGCAGGTGCCGCCAGCGACTGCGCGGCCTGGATGCGCGAGCTGCTTCGATGATCCGCATCGACGCGATGTGGCTGGCCGCCGACCCCATCGACATGCGCGCCGGCGCCGACCGCCTGTTGGCGCACGTCGTGCAAGTCTTCGGTGCAGCGCACGCTCACCACGGCTACCTGTTCGCCAACGCCCGCGGCACCCGCATCAAGCTCCTCGTGCACGACGGCTTCGGCGTCTGGTGCGCGGCACGCCGGCTCAACGCGGGCCGCTTCGCGTGGGTGGCGGCCACCACGACATCGCCCATATCCTTGTCGCTCACCAACGCGCAGTTCGATGCGCTGGTCCTCGGCCTGCCGTGGGAACGACTGCCAGAATTGAGCACCATCACGCGGGCCTGACAGCAACATCGACGCTGGCACTCGACAGCGCCAGCGTCGATGCAATTCGTGCTTGCTCCGATGCGCTGCATGCGGGGTCCTGGCACCATGCCGTGATGCTCGGCACGCACGATCTTCCCCCGCTCAACCTGCAGGCACTCCCGCCCGAAGCGGCGGCCTGGGTCGCCCGTTGGCAGCATGCTGAACAGCAACTCGCCTTGCGTGACCAGGCTCTTGTTGATCGCGACATCGAGCTGGGCCAAGCCAGGGATCTCCTGCAGCGCAAGGACCGCGACATCGCCTGGCGCGATGCCAAGATCGAGAAGATCACCTTCGAGTTGGCTCGCCTGAAGCGCTGGAAGTTCGGCGCCAGCTCCGAGGCGATGAACGCCGACCAGCGACGCCTGTTCGAGGAGACGATCGCCGAGGACGAGGCGAGCCTGCGTGCGCAGCTGGAACAGCTGCGAAGCGAAGCCGCCGCGACCACTGTCGACGTCAAGCCGAAGGCCGCGCCGCGGCGACCACGCCGTCAGCAACTGCCCGAGCACCTGCGTCGCGTCGAACACCGTCATGAGCCCGAGAGCACCGACTGTCCCGAGTTCGGCTGCGGTCGCCCGATGACGCGCATCGGCGAGGACATGAGCGAGCGGCTGGACATCGTGCCGGCCGAGTTCTTCGTGCATCGCTACATCTACGGCAAGTGGGCCTGCCGCTGCTGCCAGATCCTCAAGCAGGCGCCGTCCATCCCGGAACTGATCGAGGGTGGCATGGCCGCTAGCGGCCTCATCGCGCACACGCTCATCAGCCGTTGCGTCGACCACCTGCCGTACTACCGGCAAGAGGCGATCAACGCCCGCAGCGGTGTCCACACGCCACGTTCCACGCTGGCGGCTTGGGCCGGCCAGGCTGGCGCGGCGCTGGAGCCGCTCTACGAGATGCACAAGGCCTTCGTCCTCGCGTGCCGGGTCCTGCATGCCGACGAGACGCCGGTGGCGCTGCTCGATCCCGGTGCCGGCAAGACGCGCAAGGCCTACGTCTGGGCCTACGCGAGGAGCTGGCACGACGCCATGCCCGGCGTGGTCTATGAGTTCTGCCTGGGCCGTGGCGCGCAGTACCCGAAGGCCTTCCTCGCGGGCGACGTGCGACGGGGCCGAGCGCGCTGGTCCGGAACGCTGCTGACCGACCGCTACGGAGGCTACGACAGCGTGCTCGACCCGCGCATCCATGCTGACCGCATCGGCGCGGCTTGCGTCGCGCATGCACGCCGCAAGTTCGAGGAACTGGCGCGCGCCGGCACGAGCCCGATCGGCGACGAGGCGATCCGTCGCTATGCGCGGATCTATGCGGTCAAGGCCGAACTCAAGGGCATGAGCGACGGCGAGCGCAAGTCGCAGCGGCAGCAACTCGCCAAGCCGCTGTGGGCCAAGCTCAAACAATGGCTCGAACTCGAACGACGGCTGGTCGCGGGCGGCGGCACCGCGGCGGGCGCCATCGACTACACGCTCGGCCACTGGACCGCGCTGACGCACTACCTGGAGGACGGTGCAGTTGCGATCGACAACAACCACCTGGAGCGGCAGATCAAGCCTTGGGCAATGGGGCGCTGTAATGCGAAGTGCGCTTTTATGCGAAGTCGGGATGTCGATACTGCAATCAGGCCGAGGGACAGGGAAGAGCTTGCGCCCATGATGGCTTTGCATAATCACAGTGCCTGCAGGAACGCCAGCAGGGCCTTGGGCGGACGGTACGTCGTGGGTTTCACCCGCGGTGTCGTCAGGCGCGCCAATGCCCGCTCCTTCATCGCCAGGTCCGCCTCGACGTACATGTGTGTTGTCGCTGGACTCTCGTGTCCGAGCCACAAGGCAATCTCGCACGGGTCGGCGCCCGACTGGAGCAAGCACATTGCGGTGGCGTGCCGAATTAGGTGCGGCGACACAGACATGTTGATCAGGTCGGGGTACTTGCCGGAGGCGATTTGCACGGCGAGTTTCAGGCGCTGAGCGACGTTGGCCCGCGTCATGGGCTTGCCGTCGCGGCGCGCCAGCAGCGGCGAGTCGGCCTGAAGCTGTGGGTTCAGGTGGAGCCAATCCCGCACCGCTTTGGCAGCGGTCTTCCACAGCGGCAACGAGCGCTGCTTGCGCCCTTTGCCGTGCAGCCGGATGCTTGACGTCGGGCCGAGTACAACGTCTGCCACCCGAACGCCTAGGATCTCCGAGACTCGAGCCCCAGTGTTGAACATCAGCGCGAACATCAGGCGATCTCGCTGGCCGATCCAGGTGTCGCTCGGCGCATCGATCAAGGCGAGCATCTGCTCCCTGGGGACGAAGCCCACCATCTTGCGATCGAAGCGCTTCATCGGCACGGCCAGGGCCTGCTCGATGAGGCCCAGGTGCACCGGATCGCGTCGCGCGGCGAACTTCAGGAAGGAGCGCACCGCAGCCAGCCGGATGTTGCGGCTGCGCACCGAGCTGTGTCGTTCTTGCTCAAGGTGATCGAGGAAGCCGACCAGGAACTTCGCAGTGACGTCGGTCAGCTCCATGCTGTTGGGCTCCTTGCCCTGGCGTTGCGCGTAACGCAGCATCAGCACGAACGTGTCTCGGTACGAAGCCACTGTACACGGGCTCAGGGCTCGCTGCTGGACCATGTAATCGGTGAAGAACTCCTGCACCAGGGTCGCGAAGGTCGGCGATGTCGACTTACTCATCGTCGTCCCCTGTGAGCGAGAAGCGCTCGAACTTGGCGCCGACCATGTCCATCAATTCGGGTACGCCGGTGAGGTACCAGTAGGTGTCGGTGATCTTCGCATGGCCAAGGTACGTGCACAGCCAGAACATCGCCTGGTCAATGGACACGCCTGTCTCATGCCAGAGCTGAACGCGTCGAACCGCCATGGTGTGCCGAAGGTCGTGCAGGCGCGGGTTGACGTGGTCGCCTCGCGTGCACCATCCCAGTCGCGGTCGTAGGCGTTTGAACACCTGCTCGGCCGTGCTGCGGGGCAAGAATCCTCCGATGCGAGAGATGAAGAATGGCGCATCCGCGTCGGAGTGGGCGTACCGGTCGCGCGCGTGCCGATACTCCCTCAGCGCCTGCACCACGCTGGCATGGATCGGAAGACAGCGGGACTTGTGGAACTTGGTTTCCCGTACCGTGACCGTCGCGACCTCCAGATCGATGTCACCGACCCGAAGCTTCAACGCTTCGGAGATCCTGAGACCGACGGCGGCCAGAAGCCCGAACAGCGTGCGGTACATCAGCGGACGCAAGCCACCCAAGGGTGCCAAGCCATCGGCGTACCGCAGCAGTTGGAGGATCTCTTCGTCGGTGTAAATGTGCGGCGTCAGTCTGCGATGACCCCGGCCTAGCACGTTCGTCAGCAGTACTTCGGTGCCCACCTCGAATTGCCGGTAGTAGGCCGCAAACGGCCGCAGGATTTCGATCCTGCGCGCCGCGGTCACCGTGCTGGTGCGGTGAACATGCTGCCGAGCCCATTCAATCTGCAGTTCTCGCGTCAACGGCCCCTTGTGGCCGCGGTCGTCGGCGAAGCGGGCGAACCGCATCAGCTCGGTGGCCGGAGCCTTCAACGCGAAGCCGAGCTGCCGACGTTCCTTGAGGTAGCGCTGCACGGCCGCCTGCAGCGTCATCCCGGCTTTCATGCCGTGCTCCCCGGCCACGGCATCGCGACACCGCCAAGGCGATTCATGTCGACCTTGGCATAGATGAGTGTGGTATCAAGGTGGCGGTGGCGCAGCACATCGGCTACTTCCTTGAGTGTGCCCCCGGTTTCGAGCAGTCGACCAGCCAGGGTGTGGCGAAGGATATGCACACGGGTATAGGGCAAGCCACTGCGTCGATAGGCATTGCGCACGGTGTTGCGCACGACGTCCGGGCCAACGGGCTCGTCGATCGGCGCCACGTGCCGGACAAACACCTGCCGGTTGGCCGTTGGAGGTCGCTCCATGCGCAGATACTCGGCGATGGCACGACCGGTCGCCGGCGGCAAGGGCATCAGGTCCGCGCGCCGGGTCTTGCACTTGGCGATGCGCACGGTGCCGGCCGTCCAGTCGATATCGTCCAACGTAAGGCGGCTGACTTCGTGGGTTCGCAATCCGAGATCTACGAAGCACCGCACGATCGCGTATGAGCGAAGGCGAGAAGGCAGCCCAAGCGGGAAGGCATCGAGCAATCGCTCGACATCGCTGCGCGACAGCGTCTGCGGCAGCGGCGCCAAGCGCCACCGCGCCGGCGACCCAATCACCGGTAACAAATGCTCGACACGGTCGCCTTCGAAGGCTCTGAAGTGCAAGTAGCCGCGCAATGCCGTGGCGATCACGCCCCCACTGGCCGGCGACACGCGGTCGAGTTCCTGAGCAATGAATCGCCGCAGTTGCTCCGCACTCGGCGTGACCGCCGCAACCTTGCGAATTAATGCGTCCACGATCTTCAGTCGCCGAAGGCGAGTACTTCGAGCCAAGCCCCTGGCCTGTTGCATATGCTCGTCATAGCGGTGCAGTGCCTCTTCAATCGGATCGGCCCGACGTCTGTCTGTCACGATCCCGGAGTTCCCAAGAACTACTCTCAGGTGTTGCAGTGCAGCTCGAACTTGGTGGCGACAGCGATGCGCCAGGGACGGGCAAGTACAGCGTGGCAAATGCTCATCGATGAACCTCGCGATCGCGTGATCGATGTCATCCAGCGGATGACGACATCGACGAATCCATCGCGCGAAGTGCGCGAGGCAGCAGAGGTATGACCGCGCCGTGCTGGGCGCATAGCGCCGCTCGGTCAAGTAGCGCCAATAGGCAGGTACTGACGGCGCAAGTGCGCTCGAGCGAAGCCATGACGCGGCCGTCGGATGAAGGGTATCAAAAGCGTCCATGATCGTCTCCTGAGGTGGGGTTGACACCGCAGGAGACGCTTACTTTTATGCGAAGTCCAGAGCCATCCGGATGCGCCTCAGACCGCCGGGATCTGCCCTTTCGCCGATTTCGTCATGCGCGACTTCGCATAAAAGCGCACTTCGCATTACGCCGCTCATGCTCTTATGTTCATGAACGCCGGGCATGGTTGTTCGCCGGCAGCGAACTGGCCGGCCAACGCGCGGCCATCGTGATGAGCCTGGTGCAGTCGGCGCGGCTCAACGGTCATGACCCGTGGGCGTACCTGCGCGACGTGCTGCAGCGCCTGCCGACGCAGCGCAGCAGCCAGATCGAGGACTTGCTGCCGCACCGATGGCAGCCAGCGTCCGACGCGGCACCATGACCTTGCTCACGCAGGCCGTGATGGTCCGGGCGAACATCGACATCGACGGCATGAGCGCGCAACAGAAGGTTGAGCTGGCTGACGAAATCTACGTCCAGCAGCCCAACCTGCTGGCCTCCATCCTCGTGTTGTCTCGCTACGGTGTCGACATGCTGCAGCTTGAGGTGCCGATCCACGTTCTGCTGGTCGCGTTCCAGGCCATGAAGCACTGTGGGCACGCCTTGCCAACGATCTCTGAAGACGTCCAGGAAATCTGCTTGCAGCGGCTGATGGCGACGATGAGGTTCACCGAAGGCGTGCCGCCAGACCTCGTCGCGCAGATGATCACAAAGTTCTGCGTTGAGCACCCCGAGCGCTACCTGCTGGCATTTGTGTATGGCCACCTTGGCCAGCACGACCTGCTGCGCGTGCGAACTGACGCGGAACAGTTCTTGCTGCTGGCCGCCCTCAACCTTGTGGAGTGCGTTGCTCACGTCGGAGCACAGCTGCAGTCCAAGTGAACCGTGTGCGGCCGGTCAAGATGGGATGATTGGACGCTCACTCTTGGGCAGCATCTCGATGACTTCGAGTTCCAACTGAACCCCATGCTCAGCGGCATCGCCAGGGCTCTTGACGACGGATCCCGCAGCGAGTCGAGGAGTAGAACGCCAAAGGTGATCGGAGCCTTCAAGCAGGCTGTTTCTTCGGAGGATCCGGCAGCTTTGCAATAGTGCCTTGTGCCAGAGCGCAGAGCTTCTCGACATCTTCATTGAGCGCAAAGATCTCACAGGTGCAGACAGCTTGTGAGTTCCCGCTGTGAACGGACTTCGCACGCACGATCAGGCGTTGGCCCATCGCTGGCCTGACGTAGTTGATCTTGTATTCGGAGGTCACAACCGCCGCGCGCAGCGCCGTGCCACCGACAAATGTCAAAGCGTTATCGGCCAGGTAGCTGACGATGCCGCCATGAGCGAAACCGTTCTGCTGCGTGAGTTGCTCGGCGAGTGGGAGTTGGATTTCGGCATGGCCTGGCGAGAACGCATGGAGTTCGGCGCCGATCAACACGCTGAAGGGCTGAGCGGCCAGAATTTGCGACCCATTTCGAGGGGAGGCATCGGGCGAGAGCGATCTGGGTTTGCTGTCAGTCATGTGGCTTGAAACGAGAGAGGACTATGTCTACCGGAGTTCATTGATCGGTCGTAAGCGTACGGTCTAGCTTTCAATTACCCACAACTTTCGCCCCGAGTTGCATCCCGAGGACGATGTCAGTTAGACGTGTGAGCCCGCGCCACATGACGATGTTGCCGGGCGGAGGGTCGCCTTTGCGCGCGAG
>NZ_JBPJZL010000022.1:0-74483 GCF_051216835.1 Variovorax multivorans | reverse complement strand
GTCTATCACTCCTAGGATCCCCTGCTTTAAAAAACAGCAGGGTAGGGTTTTACGTGGGTCAGTCTTAGACGGAAATTACTGCGCTAGCTGGGTCAATTTTCGACGGTAAACAACACACACACTTTATCAAATCGATTAATCCCCAATTTTTTACACGAAGGGCAGCGATCATCAATGTTGGGCTTCCCTGTTTTTGGCTTTCGGCCAGCACCATCCGTGGTTGATTGGCCCCTAGCAAGCCCTTGAGGATCAATCCATTCAATCGAATTAGGCGCATATTGATGAAGATTGATGCCCCCCAATAATCCGATTGGGTCACTGGAAATGAATCGCCCCGCCTGCGGATCGTAGTAGCGATACCTGTTGTAGTGCAGCCCCGTCTCTTCATCCCAATACTGCCCCTGGAACCGGATCGGATTCCTGAACCCCGCCGCCCCGCCTCGTTGATCGCCTCCCGCGCCTCTCCCCAAACCTTGTACTGCGCCGACCACGCAACGCTTCCCTCATGGTCTGTCAGCTCTTGCGGCGTACCCAGGTGGTCGCACTGAAAGAACGCCATCTCCTTCCTGTCGAACGCACGCGGCACGTTTCTCTGCTCGCCGTTCCACAAAGGATCCTGCTCGATGTCGTAGACGCCACCATCGCTGGCTTGCTCTTAGTGCGCTCGATCGCCGCAGCGACTTATTCGTTATTGACGACCATTGCTGGAAATTATGCTTTCAACAGAAAAAAATTTCTGAAAAAATACCTGTGTGTCATATTTTCTATTCTTTCTCGAAAAGCTATAAAACTCTGCGGGACTAAAATCTCCTTCGGCAAGAAATTTCTCCAGCAGAAATTTCGCATATTCAAACGCTTCATCAGACATGCAAAGCATCAATTTTCCGCCTCCAATTTCCAGGCGATTTTCATCTTCTCGCTTGAGCTCCATTTCGGCCACATCAATCACATGCCCCGTGTACTGCAAACAATTAATGGCAATTGCATCATTTGCCTGATCAAAAAAAACTGAAACAGCGTCCAAAAATTTTATGGCGCCTTCTCGATCGAATCGGATCGTCAGTTCATCTTTGCTAAATGGCCCGAAATTGAAAATTATCATGAGCACCCTAGAGGAACGTGAACATTTTTCGTCACTAGAAAGTTCCCTGTTGGCTGGCCATTATTCATTTTTGGCGACAAGAATTCAAAATGGACATGAGGCGTGTTCGGAACATTCGGCGAGCCCATGCCATGCCCTCCAGCGTAATCGCTGGGTCCCACTCTGAATTGCCGAGTGCCATCGACGCTTCGCCATTTCCCAGGACCAACCTTCACCATTTCGTCTCCAAGAAATTTATCTCTAGCAGCACCAATTGCAGATGGACATATTCTTCGACGCCATTCCGACAACTGTTGAGTTGAGGCCTTGCTCGAGCTGTCCTTGCCAGAGACAACCGTAGGAGATCTTCCTGTTGAGACATATTTCAAGCCGAGAGGATCGATCCACTGTGTAGGGCTTGGCACATATAAATGCAGATGCCCCCCGCCGGCCAGACCAATTGGATCGGAACTAGCAAATGTTCCGCCGACCGGATCGTAGTACCGATACCTGTTGTAGTGCAGCCCCGTTTCCTCATCCCAGTACTGCCCCTGGAACCGAATCGGATTTGCGATGCGTGCCCTTCGCCCCGCCTCGCTGATCGCCTCCCGCGCCTCCCCCCACGCCTTGTACTGCGCAGACCAGGCAACGCTTCCTTCATGATCCGTCAGCTCTTGCGGCGTGCCCAGGTGGTCGCACTGATAGAACGCCATCTCCTTCCTGTCGAACGCGCGCGGCACATGCCTGTGCTCTCCGTTCCACAAAGGATCCTGCTCGATGTCGTAGACGCCGCCATTGGCCTGCATCAACGCCTTCGCATCCGTCGTCTCGCTCAGCGCCACTGCGCTTGCCCGGCGCACCTGCACCAGCGGCACGAACGAGTTCGCCTCTTGGATGTAGTGCACGCTCCAGCCGTGCTCGCCGCCCTCTTCAATCGCTGACTTGCTCTGCGTGCTCTCGAACGCGAGCACGTCGCCATCCCAGCCGAACAGGGTCGTGGCCTCACCCGAACTCTTGAACAGCCGGCGCCCCAGCGCGTCGTAGCTGAAGGTGGTGGTGGTGCCGCTTTGATCCGTCGCCGCCGTCATCCGGTTGAAGCCATCCCACGCGAAGACGGTCCGCCAGCCGTTGCGCAACCGCTCGGTCATGTTGCCGCGCTCGTCATAGCGGTAGCTGGTGCCGGCGTAGTTCCTCAGCAGGTTGTCCAGCAGCTTGCTGGCGGGATGCCTGAGCGGGTCGCTGGTCGGCAAAGCGTCGACGATGTTGCCTGCGGGATCGAAGGCGAAGATCTCGCGTCCGACGCGGCTGTTGGCTTCGAGCAGGCGGCCCACCGGGTCGTAGCGGTAGCTGAGGTTGCCGCGCCGGCTGTCGCCGATGCCCACCAGTTGGCCGGCCTTGTCGTAGCTGTAGCTACGCTGGATGCTCCCTCCCGCCGTGGCCTCGATGGCGCCGGGCCTGGTGCGCGAGATCTGCTGTTCGAGCAGCCGGCCTGCGGGGTCGTACTTCTGGCGCTGGCTCAGACCGTTGCCCTGCTCCCGCGCAACCTCGCGGTGCAGGTCGTCGCGCTCGAAGCCAAGGATGTCCTGGCCATCGAGCATCAGCCCGTGCACATGACCGGAGCCGTATGTCAGCCACTGGGTCACGTGGCCGTCTGGCCGCACGGTGGCGATGCGCTGGTTGAGTTCGTCGTAGCGGTGCTGCCAGACTGCCGTGCGCTTGCGCTCCAGGTAGTGGTGGTGTTCGCGCGTCAGGTTGCCGGCCGGGTCGTAGAACCACTGCAGGCGTGCGTCGCTGTTGGTCGCCTCGAGCAGGCGGCCGTTGCGGTCGTAGGCAAAGCGCTCCGACTGATCGCCGGCTCGGCGTTCGCTCAAACGGCCGAGCGGATCGAACTCAAGTTCGGTGCGGTGCCCCGCTTCGATCACCCCGGCGAGGACACCGGTGGTCTCCTCATGGATGTACTGCGTGGTCTTGCGGTCGAAGCCGGTTTCCTCGAGCAGGCGGCCCACCGGGTCATAGCGGAAGTCGTAGCGACTGCCGTTCTCGTTGTGCAGCTCGGTCAGGCGACCCAGCAGGTCCCAGTAGTACTTGAGCGAGCGGCCTGCGGCGTCGGTGCGACCGGCGATCAGTCCGGCGCGCGTGTAGCTGTAGCGCGTGGCTCGTCCGAGCGCATCGGTGTGCGTCAGCAAGCGGCCTTCGGCATCGTGCTCGAAATGCTCGCTCGTCTCGTCGGGCTGCACGATCTGTTCGAGCTGGCCGGCTGCGTAGCGATAGCTGGTGGTGTTGCCAGCAGCGTCGATCGCCTTGGCAAGACGCCCCCTTTCGTCGTACTCCCATCGGCTGGTCTTGGCAGAGCAGTCGGTGTAGCTGAGCAGTTGCCCCGACGGGGAATAGGCGAGCGCCTTTACGCCGCCCTTCGCATCGGTGATCCGCACGGGCCTGCCGGCCTTGTCGTAGGCGTACTCGGTCTTGTGGCCGAGCGGATCGATCTCTTCCGTGAGATGGCCCTGCGCGTCGTAGTCACGCTTCCACACGCCGCCTTCGGCATCGAGGATGCCCGTGAGGCGATGCAGCCTGTCGTATTCGAAATGCACGCGACTGCCATCGGCGCGCGTGTGCGTCTGCAGGTTGCCGTCTTCGTCGTACGTGTAATCGTCGGTGCTGCCGTCGGTGTGCACGTGGCGCGTGATGTTCTTCGCGTCGTCGCGGAAGAACCATTCCTGCAGCTTGTCTGGGTGAATGATGCGGTAGGTGTAGCCCTGGATGTCGTAGTAGTGCCAGGTCTCGCCGCCCAGCGCGTCGGTCACGTAGGTCAGGCGGATGTTCTTGTCCCACTCCAGCGTAAGCGCGAAGCTGCCGTCGTCGGACCACTCGCGCACGGCCTTGGCGTCTGCGCCGGTGCCGTTGTATTCGAGGTTCATGCCTCGGCCGGTGCGATCGGTGTAGCGGGTCACGAGATGGTGCGCGTAGGCGTAGCTCCAGCTTTCGCCGTCTTCATCCTGCGCCGCGACGAGGTCACCTTCTGCGTCGTGCGTGTAGGCGGCCAGTTGACGAATGACCTGGCCGTCCTTCAGCTCCCACAGCGACTTGATCAGGCCGGTCTGCACATCCGGCTGCGTGCCCACGTGCGCCATGACAGCTTCGCCCTGCTTGCTGATGATGTCGCTCAGCACGCGTTCGCCGGTCGAGGCGATCACATGGTCGTAGCGAAGGCCGACGGACATGCCGTCTTTCGCCTGCTGCGCGACGAGCCGGAAGTGCTGCTGCTTGCTATCGACGAGCTCGTAGATCTCCCGCCATTCACCATGCTCGCCCGCAGGCAGTGGCTTGCCGAAGTCAAGTGCCAACAGGCTCTCGTTCAGCCGCGAGATGCTGACCTCTTCGATGGCATCGAAATGCGTCTGCCCCACCTCCAGCAGCGGGTAGGCATGGCTACGCCCGTCGGCTGCGTGATACACCAAGCTCGTCTGCCCCTGGCGTGCGCCGCGCACTGGCGTGGCAACGTCCACCCGCATGCTGTAAGGCGTGATCCACCGGGCCCCCAGGGTGCCGCGGTCGAAGGCATCGAGGTCGCTGGCATAGGTGCGCGCCCACTCGATCGGCAGCGGCGCGGCGAGCACGAAATCGGTGTGCGTGAAGCTCTCGTTGCCGGTAGCGAGGCTGATCGAGGCGCCCTTGCGCGCGGGCGCGGGGCAGTTCTTGCAGCCCGAAGTTCCCTGCGCCGGTGCCTGCTTGCTGATGTGCCCGAGCGGCGTGCCCGGATTGTCCTTCTCCGCCTTGGCACCCGCCTGCGGCGGCACGATGGCCGCGCGCTTCCCCTTCTTGCGCAGCAGTGCATCCCGCAACTTGTGCAGCAGCCACATGATGCTGGCCTGAGCCTCCTTGTTGGCCAGCGCCGACAGCTGGCTGCGAAGCAGGCGCTTGAAGTCCAGCATCTGCGTGATCACGCCGTTGACCTTGCCGGCAACGCCCGCGGGCAGCTGGCTGGCGGCAGTCTTGGCGACATAGTTCGCCGACTGCTTGGAGTAGCGCACGGCAGTGCCCCACATGCGGCTCCAGGTGCTCTGCGTCTTCGGATCGTGCACGCGCGTTTCCGTCACACCGGGCTTCGCGACGTCGAACAGGTCCTTCTGGCCCAGCACGCGCCGCAGGATGTCCACCAGGTTGTCGATGATCTTGTCGGCAAGGTCCGCGCAGCTCCTGAGAATGCCGTCGAGCTTGTCGATGGCACCATCGATGAACTTGTCGAGTTCGCCCATGATGGTGGCGTTCAGGTGCCCCACCAGCGTCGTGACGATAGCTTCGCCCAGGTTCGAGGCGGCCGCCTTCAACTCCTGCTTCACCAGATGAAGCGTGGGCCGAAGGCTCATGCGCGCTGCCGCCATGCTCGGCGGCAACGGGATCAGCCCGATCAGGTTGATGCCCAGGCTGACCCAGGTCAGGAATGCCTCGACCCCGTCCTTGGCTTTCTTCTCGACGATGTTGATGATGTCCAGGAACACATCCACCAACGCCATGATGTTGCCGATGATCGGAATGCTGCCGAGCACCATCGTCAGGCGCTCCAGCGTCACGTAGCCGCCACTGAACGAGCGCAGCCAGTCGTCCACCGCCTTGCTCGCGGCGGCGATGTCTTCCTTGACGATGGTGTTCAGCGGCGCTACCGCCGTCTGGGGTTCTCTCTCTGTCGGCTTCTGGCCTTGCTGTTGTGGGCCTTCGTTTCCTGCCATCTTCTCTCCCTGCCTCGAACTGGTACGTTGCCTTTGCTGCGGATGCGGCTTCAGGGCCGGATCACGCAGTCCTTCATCGTGAGAAACGCCGAGCCCATCGCAAAGCCGACCTCGCAGCTCGCAGTGAACTTCGCGCCGCTGCGCATCTCGCCCATCTTCTGGTTCTGTGCGTCGTCCGCCGGAGTCAAGCGCGCCAGTTCCTGGTTGCCGCGCACATCGGCGGCGCGGATCATCGACGTGCCGCCGAAGGAATCAGACGCTTCGACGACCACCGCCGGGAACTGCACGCGCTTGCCGTACTCCGGCATGCCGAGCGCGCGGCGACCTTGCTTCTCGTAACTCTGGTGCAGCTTGGTCAGCGTGGTTTTCGTTTCCGCTTGCGCTAAGCACAGAGAGACGGCGCCCAGGAGGACAGTGGCGATAAAGACGGTCTTGATGTTTTTCATGAACATGGAATCGATGAAGTGATGACGTTGCCCGCCAGGGCTCAATTGATGTTGGCGTTTTGAAACTCGAGTTGCTCGAAGGTGCTGCCCGTGAAGTCCACGCTGCGCCCCTGCAACCCTTGCGCATGCACCACGGTGCCGCCGCAGTTCAGCACTCCGACGTCGTTCCAGTGGCCGCCCGCGAAGCTGATGTCGTCCCACTGGCACTGCGTGAAGGTGCTGGTGCTGATGCTGCTTCCGTCGAAGTTGGCGCGTGTGAAGTTGCAGTTGATGAAAGTGCACCCGGTGATCGAGATGCCGCCGAAGTCGCACTGCGTGAAGCTGCACCCCGTGAACTGGCAGGCGCTCCAGCCCGCCTGCTTGAAGCTGGTGGCGGTGAAACTGGTGCCGGTGAAGGTCGTTGCGGCGAACTGGGCGAGCCCCAGGTCGAGCCCTGCATAAGCGAAGCTGTCGGCCTGGCCCACGAGCCCGGCGGGCGCACCGCCCGCGCCTTTGCGCCACATGTCGTGGGCGAGGATGATGACTTGAGAAGACATGTCGAATCCTTGGATGACGCCGTCGACTCAACGCGAGAGCTGCTTCCGGAGGATCCGGCCAGCGCGCTTCTCGATCAGCAGGCTGGGTTCGGGCAGGCCCGGCAAGGCGCCCCGATGGCCTTGCGGCTTGCCCTTCGCCACCCACGACGCGCTGTAGTCGTCGGATTCCTCGGCCAGGACGAGCTTGTAGTTTTCGAGCTGCAGGCCTGAAGACCTTGCATCTTCACAGGCTGCCGCAATCGCCTGCGCCGCCAGACCATCAACTTCGATGGTTTCGTTCATTCTCATTCTTCCTCCCTCTGCAAAATTGAAAGCACCGAGTCCAGGCAGGCGCAACGTCTTTCGAGCCAGACCCGGTGCCGGGCGTCATTACCGGCTTCCTTGCTCCCGGAGTATTTCGCCCGTGGTCTTGGAGGCGATGTATGTGATCGACCGCCCCAGCTTGCTGGCGTTGCCAAGCCCCTTCTGCCCCGGAGGCAGCTTGGCGGTGAACGCAATGCCGATGGTGTTGACTCCGTTCTCGTCTTCGCCGTTTTCCTTCTTTCTTTCGGCGATGTGAACGTTGAAGTTGTTCAGGTCCTGCCCGGTCTTCTCGAACAGCTTGTACGCGTTGCCCAAAGCAACGACCACAGGTGTATTGAGCAGCAGCTGATCCGGCGACTCGATTTCGAAGATCGGTCCGGCAGAGGCATTGAAGTTCATGAAAATTCCCAACGCAATGATCAGGCCCTTAAAGCCTGTAGGTTTGATTCGCCTTCGGGTTGTAGCCCTTGTAGCCGTCGCTTGGCGTGCCGACGTAGCCTCGATAGTCCGGATGATCATGTTGCATTCCTGCTTTGGCGGCGTCCTTGTCTTCGGGAGAGAAGTTGTTGCTTCCGTAGTAGTCCTTGGCCCGGGTTGTGCGATTCCCGTATTGATCCGAGTGATCCCCATGGGTGTGCCAGTAGCCCACTTCCTGGGCGCACTTCGGAATGCTCTTGGCCGTCGGCCCCCAGGGGTTGACGGTGTCCTTCTCGCCCCTGGTCGCCTTTGTGAAGTCGTATTTGCCATCCGGCGTCTTGTAGACCAGGCCGCCGTACTCCACGTTGTCTCGAATGGACTTGTCGTTGTAGCGCATCATCGCCGCCTTGGCCGCGCCGTCCGCTGTGGCGAAACGACCTCCCTTGGCGGTCTTGCATTTGGCAGGCGCCGCTTGCAAACCCAACGGGTCGACCCACGCCACGGGATTGGGCGCGTATGCATGGGTGTTAAGACCGCCGCCCAAGCCCAACGGATCGCTGCTGATGAATCTGCCAGCCTGCGGATCGTAGTAACGATGCCTGTTGTAGTGCAGCCCGGTCTCATCGTCCAGGTACTGCCCCTGGAAACGGATCGGGTTGGCAAAGCCGGCCCGTCTTCCTGCTTCGCTGATGGCCTCTCTTGCCTCGCCCCAGGCCTTGTACTGCGCAGACCAGGCAACCTGGCCTTCATGATCCGTCAGCTCCTGGGGCGTGCCGAGGTGATCGCACTGGTAGAAAGCAATCTCCTCCTTCGCGAAGGCACCCGGCCTCGGCAGTTGCTCGCCATTCCACAGCGGGTCCTGCTCAATGTCGTACTCCCCGCCATTGGCATCCATCAGCGTTTTCAGGTCCGTGGTCGAGCTCAGCGCGACGGCTCGCGCTTGCCTGATCTGCACCAGCGGCACGAACGAATCCGGTTCGTGGATGTAGTGGACGCTCCAGCCCCGGCCCTGCCGCTCGCTCTCGCCGGCCATGCTCTGCGTGCTCTCGAAGGCCAGCGTGTCGCCGTCCCAGCCGAACAGCGTCATGGCTTCGCGTGAGCGCTTGGCGATGCGTCGCCCCACAGGGTCATAGCTGAAGGTGGTGGAGCCCTCTTCGCTCGTGGCCGCGGTCATGCGGTTGAAGCCGTTCCACTCGAAGACCGTTTTCTTCCCGTTCTTGACGCGCTCGATCAGGTTGCCGCGCTTGTCGTAGCGGTAGGTGGTGCCCGCGTATTCCTTCAGCAGGTTGTCCAACAGCTTGCTAACTGCGCGCAGGCCTTGCGGCGCATCGCCGCGTGCGGCGTCGGCGATGTTGCCGGCTGGGTCGAATGCAAAGGTCTCGCGGCCCAGGCGGCTGTTGGCTTCGAGCAGGCGGCCCACGGGGTCATACCTGTAGTTCAGGTTGCCGCGCCGGCTGTCTCCAATGGCGGTCAGCTGACCGGCCTTGTCGTAGCCATAGCTCCGGCGAAGGCTCAGTGTGCCGGCGGTGTCCGGCTTCGCATGCGATATCTGCTGCTCCAGCAGCCTGCCGGCAGGGTCGTACCGCAGGCGCTGGCTCAGGCCATTGCCCTGCGTTCGGCCGATCTCCCGATGAAGATCATCGCGTTCGAAGCCCAGGATGTCCTGTCCATCGACAAGCAGACCATGCACATGGCCCGAACCGTAGGTCAGCCATTGCGTGACATGGCCGTCGGGGCGAATGGTCGCAATGCGCTGGTTGAGTTCGTCGTAGCGGTGCTGCCAGACTGCCGTCTGCGAACTGGCCAAATGGTGCTGGTGCTCGCGCGTCAGGTTCCCGGCGGGGTCGTAGAACCACTGCAACCTTGCGTCGGGATTGGCCGCTTCGATCAACATGCCGTTGAGATCGAAGGCAAAGGTCTCGACCTGCCCCTCGCCCGCATTGCGCTCGACGAGGCGCCCCATCGGATCGAAACGAAACCCTGTCGTGTGCGCCTGCGCCTCGACGACTTGCACCAGCGCGCCGGTGGATTCCTCGTAGAGGTACTGCCTGCGTTGCCTGTCGAAGCCGGTTTCCTCCAGCAGTCTCCCCGCCGGGTCGTAGCTGAAGTTGTAGCGGCTGCCGTTTTCGTTGCGCAGTTCGGTCAGGCGCCCCAGCAGATCCCAGTGGTATTGCAGCGTCTGGCCCGCGGCGTCGGTGCGTCCGGCCACGAGCCCGGCGCGGTTGTAGCTGTAGCGGGTACGGCGGCCCAGCGCATCGGTGTGGGCGAGCAAGCGACCTTCGGCGTCATGCGCGAAGTGCTCGCGGGTCTGGTCGGGCAACGAGATTTCTTCGAGTTGCCCTGGATGATTGCCATCGTTCCTTGCAGCGGCCTCGCCTTCGGGGGTGTAGCGATATCGGGTGGCCTGCCCTGCCGCATCGATGGTTTTGGTCAGCCGCCCGCGACTGTCGTACTCCCATCGGCTGGTCTTTCCCGAGCAGTCGGTGTAGCTGGCGAGCTGGCCGGCCGGGGTATACGTCAGTTGCTTCGCACCGCCCTTGGCATCGGTGATGCACGCTGGCCGGCCGGCCTTGTCGTAGGCGTACTCGGTCTTGTGACCCAACGGGTCGATCTCTTCGGTGAGATGGCCCTGCGCGTCGTAGTCGCGCTTCCAGATGCTGCCTTCAGCGTCGCGCAGGCCCGTCAGGCGATTCAGCCGGTCGTATTCGAAATGAACACGGCTGCCATCGGCCCGCGTGTGCATTTGCAAGTTGCCGGCGACGTCGTAGGCGTAGTCGTCTGTGCTGCCGTCTGTATGCACATGACGGGTGACGTTCTTGGCGTCATCGCGGAAGAACCATTCCTGCAGCTTGTCGGGATGGATGATGCGGTAGGTATAGCCCAGGATGTCGTAGTAGAACCATGTCTCGCCGCCCAGGGCATCGGTCACGTAGGTCAGGCGGATGTTTTTGTCCCACTCGAACTTCAGCGCAAAACTGCCATCGTCGGACCACTCGCGCACCGCCTTGGCATCGGCGCCGGTGCCGTTGTACTCGAGGTTCATGCCGCGGCCGGTGCGATCGGTGTAGCGGGTCACGAGGTGATGGCTGTAGCCGTAGCTCCAGCTGGCGCCGTTCTCGTCCTTCGCGGACACGAGATCGTGTTCTGCATCGTGCGTGTAGGCGGCAAGCTGGCGCACGACCTGGCCGTCCTTCAACTCCCACAGCGACTTGATCAGGCCCGTGCGCGCATCGGGCTGCGTGCCCACGTGCGCCATGATGGCTTCGCCTTGCCTGCTGATGATGTCGCTCAGCACCTGCTCGCCCGTGTCCGAGATCACATGGTCATAGCGCAGGCCGATGGAGGCGCCGTCCCTGGCTTGCAGCGTCACAAGCCGATAGTGCGACCGGCCTTCGACAAGCTCGTAGATCTCACGCCAGTTGCCCTGCTCACCCAGAGGCAGTGGCTTGCCGAAGTCCAGCGTCAGCAACGACTCGCTCAAACGCGAGACGGTCACCTCTTCGATGGGATCGCGATAGATCTGGCCCACGGCCAGCAAGGGGTAGGCGTGGCTGCGGCCGTCGGCTGCGTGATAGACCAGACTCGGTTGGCCCTTGCGCTCGCCCCTGGCTGGCGTCATCAGGTCCACGCGCGTGCTGTAGGGCGTGAGCCAGCGCGCGCCCAGGGTGCCGCGGTCGTAGGCATCGAGCTGGCTGCGGTAGGTGCGCGCCCATTCGATCGGCAACGGCGCCGCGAGCACGAAGTCCGTGTGGGTAAAGCTCTCGCAGCCAGTGACCAGGCTGATCGACTTGCCGAGCGCAACAGGCGCCGGGCAATTCTTGCAACCTGCGTCCTTCTGGCCATCCGCCTGCTTGCCGATGTGCCCGAGCTGGTCGCCCGGCTTGTCCTTCTGGGCCACCGCGCCGGCGTTCGGCGAGACGATCGCGCCACGCTGCCCCTTCTTGCGCTGGATGGCGGCCAGCAACTTGTGCAGCAGCCACATGATGCTGGCCTGCGCCTCCTTGTCGGCCAGACGCACGAGCTGGTTGCGAAAGGTCTTCTTGAAGTCCAGCAGGCTCCCGATCACGCCATTGACCTGCCCCGCCACGCTCTCGGGCAAGCGGTTGGCAGCCACCTTGGCGGCGTAGTTGGCCGACTGCTTCGTGTACTTGACGGCGCTGCCCCACAAGCGGTTCCATGTGCTCTGGGTCTTCGGGTCGTGCACGCTGGTTTCCGCCACGACGGGCGTATTGACCGTGAACATGTCCTTCTGGCCCAGCACCCTCTGCAGGATGTCGACCAGGTTGTCCACGATGCTGTCGCTCAGCTTGGCACAGCCTTGCAGCATGTCTGCGAGCTTGGCGATGGCACCGTCGATGAAGACCTCCAGCTCGCCGACGATGGTCGCGTTCAGGTGTCCTACCAGCGTCGTGACGATGGCTTCGCCCAGGTTCGAGGCGGCCGCCTTCAGCTCCTGCCTCACCAGATGCAGCGTGGGCCGCAGGCTCATGCGCGCGGCCGCCATGCTCGGCGGCAACGGGATCAACCCGATCAGGTTGATGCCCAGGCTGACCCAGTTCAGGAAAGCGTCGATGCCGTCCTTGGCCTTCTTCTCGACGATGTTGATGATGTCCAGGAACACATCCACCAGCGCCATGATGTTGCCGACGATGGGGATGCTCCCCAGCACCATCGTCAACCGCTCCAGCGTGACGTAGCCGCCACTGAACGAACGCAACCAATCGTCCACCGCCTTGCTCGCGGCGGCGATGTCTTCCGTAACGATGGTGTTCAGTGGCGCAACCGCCGTCTGGGGTTCGCGCTCCGTCGCCTGCGGCGGCGGCGCTGCTTCCGGTCCTGCCATTTTTTCTTGTTCTCTTCGAGCTTGTGCGTTGGGTTGGTGGAGTGCGGCGCGCCGCGGCGGGTCAGCCCATGAAGCCGGGTGTTCGACCTGTCAGTGCGGGGTTGGCGGCAGCTGTTGCAATGCCCGGCTTCATGCCACCCGAAGCCATGCCGCTCATCACGCCGGTGATCGGCGCACCCATCGGCCCCAGCTTGGCGCCGGCCGCCTGGATCGCCATGCCGGTTGCGGCCTGGCTCGCCTGGCCGAGCAGCGCCTTGCCGCCCCCTTGCTGGATGGCCTGCGCTGCACCCACAGCCTGCTGCGCGACACCGGCCGCCTGGGTTACCTGGCCCAGCGTGCTCGCGGCCTTGCTGCCCATGCCCGCTACACCAGCGAGCGCGCCCGCGGCACCGCCTGCCGAGCCGGTCATGCCCGCAAAGCCGCTGGTCAAGCCCGAAAGCCCTGATACGCCGCCACCGGCCCCCTCGGCGCCTGCGCCCGTCGCACCCTTTGCCTTCCAGTCCTTGGGCGTGCCGAAGTAGCTTCCCTCCTCCCACGGGTCGCGGGGGTCCTTGCCGAATGTGACCTTTGCGGTGCCGATGGGCAGGCCCGAGACAGTCGCGAACCCGTTGCGGTCGAAGTTGCCGGCGTGCGTGCCGCCTTCCGAATCGACCACGGTGAAGTCGCCCTGCGCCACGCCCTGGCGCTTTTCGCCAGTCGGCTTGATGTACTGGTGGTACAGGTCGAGCTGCCCCTTCGGCACCTGCGGCGGATTGGGCAGCGCAGGCTTGCCCTCGTTGGCGGGCCCGACGAGGCTGTGTACCGATGCATGCTCGCGCCAGATGCCGGAAGTGCCGTGCTCGATCCCGCCCGAACTCCAGCGGCTGTAGCTCGAGCCGCCGTTGATCACCACCTCTTCCTTCGCGTGGATGGTGATCTTGTTGGCGGTCTGCGTGATGTTGAGCTTGGCCAGCACGTTGACGCTGTCCTTCAGCGCCTTGATGTCGATGTCTGCACCTGCCGCCACGAGCCGCATGCCGGCCTTGGAGGCGAACATGCGGATCGCGCTCTGCACGCTCACCAGCAGGCTCTTGCCCGCGCTCACGCTGGTGTGCCCACCGCTGGTGAGCGCGCTGTGCTCATTGCTCACGATGTGGGTCGAGCCCTGCGCAACAGTTTGCAGGCCCTTGGCGCTGGCCAGCGTCAGGTGCGATTCCTGGAACTCCGGGAAATCGCCCTGCTCGCGATTGCCGCCCTGTCCCTTGATGGCATCGTTCTGCTCCTTGAGACTCGTGGTGACCTCGTCCTGGTCGCCGGCCTCGTGGGCCTGTGCACCTTGCGCCACTTCGCTCAGGCCTTCGTGCAGATCGCGCGCCTGAGTGAGGCGGCCCACCGTCTCGCTCATGTCGGTGATGTGCGCCTGCGCGTTCGTGCGCACCTCGGTGGTGACCAGCAGCCCCTTGCCCGCACGCATCACCCCATGCCCGTCGGTGCGCAGTTCGAACCCCTGCCCCCGGGCGTCCTTGCGCCCTGCCGTGTCCTCGATGCGCCCGATGTGCCCCACGCTCAGTTGGCTGGTTTGGTGATCGCTGCGCAGCTGCGCCTGGATCTTGCCTTGGGTGTCGTCGAGCACGATGTGGTTGCTGCGCCCACCACCCAGCTCGCGGCTTCTGATACCCGACAGGTGCTTCTGCTCGGGCAACTGCCATGCCGGCATGGTGTCGGCGTTGTGCACGCAGCCCGTGACGATCGGGTAGTCGGGGTCGCCGTTCAGAAAGTCGACGATCACCTCCATGCCGATGCGCGGCACGGAGGTCATGCCGAAGGTGGCCCCTGCCCACGCGGTGGACACGCGCACCCAGCAACTGGAGTGTTCGTTCTCCTGCCCGATGCGGTCCCACTGGAACTGCACCTTGATGCGTCCGTACTGGTCGGTCCAGATCTGCTCGCCCTGCGGGCCCACCACCAGCGCGGTTTGCGGCCCGCGGGTGCGCGGCTTGACCGTGGTGCGCTGCGGGCGCCAGGCGTAGCTGGTGGGCTGCGCGTCGAAGGCGAAGCGCTGCACGGAGCCGTCTGTGCCTTCTGCACCCTCGCTGGCCTGCAGGTTCTCCTGCAGGTGGTAGCTCACGCCCACGAGCAGGTACTGCTGGTTCTGGTCGGCCTTGGGGTGGCCGGTCAGGCGCAGGGTGTGGCCGGTCGCCAATTCACGCAGGTTGGCGCGGCCGGTGACGCGGCTGCGCTGGCTCAGTTGTTCTTCGTTGCGGATGCGCGCGTAGGTCTCGCCGTCGCCGTGCTGCACGAAGCCGCCGGGCCATTCGTACTGTTCGTAGGCGTCGTGGTCGTGCCCGGGCGGCATCTGGCGCAGGTGCGACAGCTCGGCCTTGGGCTTCTGGAAGTCGTAGTCGTCGTTGTAGTGATGGCCCGAGCGCACTTCCTCGGCGATCTCCCATGCGTAGATGCGCTCGCGCTGGCCCATGCCGGATTTCTCCAGCGGGTGGTAGCGCACGTCTTCCCCGCCGGGCAGCGGGCTGTGCGAGTGGGCGATGTCGTCGGCGAACACGAGCACGTGCTGCGACGCCTCGTGCCTGAAGTGGTAGTAGATGCCTTCGAGCTCGCACAGGCGCGAGATGAAGTCGAAGTCGCTCTCGTGGTACTGCACGCAGTAGTCCCACTGCCGGTAGTCGCCGCGCGTGAGCTTCTTCTCGATGGGGTAGCCGTAGCTGCCGAGCACTTCCATCACGATGTCGGGCACGCTCTTGCCCTGGAAGATGCGAAAGTCGCTGCGCCGCGTGGCCAGCCACAGCCAGGGCCGCAGGCGCATCCGGTAGAAGGAGTGCCGCGCATCCTCCTGCTCCAGCCCGAAGCGGGTGGCAATGCCGCCCAGGTAGCGCACGCCGCCTTCGGTTTCCACCGACACGGTGGTGGCCTTGCCCAGCAGGGTCTTGGGGTCGATGTTGTTGCTGTTGCCCAGCAGTTCGATGTCGAAGGCGTACAGCTGGCTCAGCGCTTCACGGCCTACCAGCTGGCGGAATTGCAACGCATCGCCTGCGGGCGTCTGGATCGTTACTCGGCGCGTCATTGCAACGCCCCGTCAGTCCTGTAGCCCCAATTAATTAATAAAGACTTAGAAAATAAGAATATTGTTTTAGCAATGAGCTTCATGCCCACCTCCCGCTGCACATTCTGACAATTATTTTAAATGTTGATTTATCGTAAGAAGCGATGCGAAAAATAGATGGCCAATTAAATCAGCATAAAGTTCGCCCCCCTGCCACTGCCAGTGCAGGAAGTCACGCGGAGGGGCAATGCGTGATGAATTACTGGTCCGAATCAATTGCCATGCCGGAGAAGGCTCGGCCCGTGACGAGTGAGCACTGGTCGGAAGACTGAAAAGCGAGCCCGAATTGCGCTATTTCTGGTGCTCGCCTTTGGCTATGCGGTGACAAGGCCGCTGCCGGGCCGGGGCTTTGGCGGCAAGCACGCGTCAGGGCGCGTATCGCTGGCCAACCTCGATGAATACGACTACCCGAACATCGGGCGGTCGTTGCGCAAACTGGCTTCGGAGTACTTTGCGATCTTCGAGAAGGGGAACGGCAAGGGTCCCGCGAAGACAGCAGCGAAGGCGGGAAAGGCCGGCAAGAAGAAGTAAGCCGGCCTTTCCGCGCCAAGGGGGCTCAGGCCGGCTTGCGTGCCGTGAGCCACTGCGTTGGCGTCAATGCCGCCGCAACGACGCGGACTTCGCCGATGTTGCCAAAGAAGCCGTCAGCACGGGCACCGTCCCATGAGCCGCCGCCCACCACCCATGGCGATGTGGCCGAGAGCGTGGCCAGCCCGGGGATGGCCGCGGCGTTGCGCAGCACTGGCGCGCCTTCGACGTACATCGTGGTGTCGTGCGAAACCGGGTCGTTGACGATCGCGACGTGCACCCAGCGGTCCGCAATGACCTCGCCCGACCAGTTGGCCTTCGGCTCGCGAGTACCAGCCGGGCTCGGCACCACTTCCCACTGCACTTCGCGCAGGCTCGAAATGGCGAACAGCATGGGCGGTGATTCCGGGTCGCCGCCCGAATAGCCCGCGAGGTCACCGCGACGGCCGTCGCGCGTCATGATGTTCATCCACGCTTGGTTGCTGCTGGTCCAGCTCTTGTCGATCTTGATGAAGGCTTCGATGGTGTAGCCGCTTTCCAGCGTCTGCGCGTTGATCGGCGCAGTCGTGTCGGTGAGAAAATAGCTCAGACGCGGCGTGTTCTTATTGGTGTTCAGGAAGCGCACCGAACCGGGTGCGGCGGAAAGGTAGTGGCGGTCATCCGTCCACACGATGTCGCCGTCGGCAGCACCTACCACGCCACCCTGATTCAGTGCGTCGCGATGCAGCGGGTTGTTGCCCGTGACGTCGGCCACAACAGTGCCCGGCAGCACCGGCTGATTGACTGTGCCGCCAAAGAAGCGCCAATGCGCCAGCGTGTTCGCCACCTTGGGGTAGTCATCCGAGTTCGCGGCGGGCCGCTGTTCGACCGTGGCCGGATCCTTGTAGTTGGCGAGAATCATCGCGCGAGCCTTGTCCACCAGCGAACTGTCGATGGTGGCGCTGCCGGTGCCGAAGCTCTTGTTGAAGCCCGCGAAGCGCTGCGCGAAATCCATGTCGATGACGAAAGCCTCATTGGGCGTGGTGAGCACGGCCTGGTCGAAGCTGTTGAGCGTGGCTGCCGGCTTCTGCGGCACCCACGGGGAGAACGACAGCACCTTGATCTTCTTGTTGGTCAGGTCGAATTCGTACAGGCGCATCAGGCCGTTGCCGCCCTGATAGGCCATCTGATAGTCGACAACCATCTCCTCGACCTTGCGGCCGAAGTCGTTGACCTTCGTGAGATGCGCCGCGCCATGGTGGTGGCCGTTGAGCGTCATGAAGATCTGGTCGTTGTCGCGGATCAGCTTTTCCCAGAGCATCTTGCCGTAGTCGGTCTCGAGCGGGCTGGTGCCGTCGGGCGCGATGTTGAGCAACTGGTGGTTCACCAGGATGACGGGCAACGTCGGGTTCTTCGCAATCACCTGGCGGGCCCAGGCGATGCCTGCGTCGGAGATACGCCATGACAGCGACAGCACCATGAACTTCTGGCCCTGCGCCTCGAACACGTGGTACTCGTGGAAACCGCTGGGGTCGCGCGCGCCGAAGGTGGCCTGCTGCTTCGCACGCTCCGCGCCGAACCACTGGATGTAGGGCTCGTTGGCGGGAGTACGGCTGGCATCGGTGCCGCCGACGGGGTCAATGCTGTAGTCGATGTCTTTCATCACGTCATGGTTGCCGGCGAGCACGCTGTAGGGCAGCTTCGCGTCTTCGAGCACCTTCATCGCGGCATCGGCCACCTTCCACTGATCGGGCTTGCCGACCTGGTCGACCACGTCGCCAAGGTGGATGGCGAAGGGAATGTTCAGCGCCTTGGCATTGGCGGCGATCCACTTCGTCTGGGCAGCGAAGGGTGCGCTGCCGAAGCGCTTGTCGTACTGATCGCTCTCCTCGGCAGTGGCATAGCGTGCATAGAACTGCGTGTCGGGCATCACGGCGAGCGCGAAGCTTGAGATCTTGGCTGCGACGGCCGGCGGAGCGGGCGGCGGCGCCGATGCCGGGGCGGGTGCAGGCGCCGGCAGCGGGCCCAAGGCGGGTGAACCGCCGCTACCACCGCCGCAGGCCGCGAGCAAGGCGCTGCTGCCGCCAACGGTCAGCAGCGATGCGCCGAGCTTGAGCACCTGGCGGCGCGGCGGCGTGTTGTTGTTCTGTTTGAAATCATTCGATTCGGCAGGCGAAGCAATGCGCGGCGTGCGGGCGCCGCGCGGGTCGTCGGAAACGGACATGGAAAAGGAGGAGAAATTGCGAAGCTCGCAGCGTAGAAAGCTGCGGTGACATGCGCATGCAAGGCCCATGACACATTGTTTCCCCGTCAGGCCCTACTTCTTACTGGCCGCGCGCTCCATCCGATCCAGCCTCACCACTCGCCACGCACAAAGGCTGCCAAGCACAGCCAGCAGCGCCGCCGCCGTGAACATCGTGCGATAGCCAAAGACCTGCGCGACCGCGCCGCCGAGCAACACGCCCAGCACGCCGCCGAAGCCATAGCCGATCACCGTGAACAGCGCCTGCCCCCGCCCGCGCAGATGACCGGGAAAGCGGCGCGACACCACCGCGATGCAGGTCGTGTGATGCGCCGCGAAGCTCAGTGCATGCAGCCACTGCGCCACGACGAGCGCCGCAATCCAGCCACCCAGCCCTGCGGTCAGCCCCAGCCGCGCGACGGCCGCAATGCCGCACACCAGCATCCAGCGCGGCATCGGCATCAGGCCGATGAGCCGGCCCTGCAAGAAGAACCACACGATTTCCGCCACCACCGACAGCGCCCACAGCAGACCGATGGTGCTCTTGCCGTAGCCGATCGAATCGAGGTACAGCGAGAAGAAGGCGTACACCGAGAAGTGCGACATCACCTGGAAGAACAGCGCCGCGAAGAACCACTGCACCGCCGGGTTGCGCAGCACAGGCCCGATAGGCTCCTTCACTGCGTCGTGCGCCGCTGGCGGCTCGCGCACGTCGGGCAGCTTCATCGTCGCGATCAGCACGATGGCCAGCGTGCCCGCGGCCCAGGCCGGAAAGTGCTTCATGCCGAAGCGCTCGAACCACTCGCCCGCCACGAACACCGTGAGCAGAAAACCGGCCGATCCGCACAGCCGGATGCGCCCATAGCGCCCCCAGTCGCCGGCCACCAGTTGCGCCATCGCGGCTTCGGTGAGCGACATCATCGAGCTGGTGTGGGTGAACATCACGAGCAGCACCAGCGCGAGCCACCAGGCGCCGCCGTGCCACCACAGCCCGAAGGAGCTGAGCAGCGCCACCGCCGCGCTGAAGCGCAGCAGCTTCACGCGCTGGCCCGTGTGGTCGCTGAGCGCGCCCCAGGCATAGGGAGCGAACACCCGCGTGATCGACTGCACCGAGGCCAGCAGGCTGATGGTGAAGATCGGCAGCCCCAAATCCTTGAGCCACAGGGGCAGGTACGGGTTGAAGAACCCGATGTGCGCGAAATAGCTGGCCGACAGACCAGCGAATGCCAGCATGTGGCCGCGTGCGGCGGCCACTGGTGGCGGGGCGGACACTACAGGAAGGACGCCTGCGGTGACGCGGCCTCGGTCTTGCCGGCTTGCGCCTGCACGTCACCGCACTGCGCGCGGTTGCGCAGCACGTGCTCCATGACCACCAGCGCCAGCATCGCCTCGGCGATGGGCGTCGCGCGGATGCCGACGCACGGGTCGTGGCGGCCCTTGGTGACGACTTCGACGGGGTTGTTGTTGATGTCGATGGACTGACGCGGGCTGATGATCGAGCTGGTGGGCTTGATCGCGATGCTCACTTCAAGGTCTTGCCCCGAGCTGATGCCGCCGAGGATGCCGCCCGCGTTGTTCGTGACGAAGCCGGTTGGCGTGATCGAGTCGCCGTGCGTGGTGCCGCGCTGGGTGACGCTGTCCCAGCCGGCGCCAATCTCGACCGCCTTCACCGCGTTGATGCCCATCATCGCGTAGGCGATCTCTGCATCGAGCTTGTCGAACAGCGGCTCGCCGAGGCCGATCGGCACGTTGGTGGCAGTCACGCGGATGCGCGCGCCGCACGAATCGCCGGCCTTGCGCAAGCGGTCCATGTAGGTTTCCAGCGCGCTCACGTCGGCGATGGGGGCGAAGAAGGGATTGTTGGGCACGTGCTCCCAGTTCTCGAACGGAATGGCGATTTCGCCGATCTGCGTCATGCAGCCGCGGAACACCATGCCGTACTTCTCGGCCAGCCACTTCTTGGCGACCGCGCCGGCCGCGACCATTGGGGCGGTCAGCCGTGCCGAAGAGCGCCCGCCGCCGCGCGGGTCGCGAATGCCGTATTTCTTCCAGTAGGTGAAGTCGGCGTGGCCGGGGCGGAACTGCTGGGCGATCTGCCCGTAGTCCTTGCTGCGCTGGTCGGTGTTCTGGATCAGCAGTGCGATGGGGGTGCCGGTGGTCTTGCCCTCGTACACGCCCGACAGGATCTGCACCGCGTCGGGCTCGTTGCGTTGAGTGACGTGGCGGCTGGTGCCGGGGCGCCGGCGATCGAGGTCGCCCTGGATATCGGCCTCGCTGAGTTCCATGCCCGGGGGGCAGCCGTCGATGACGCAGCCGATGGCCGGGCCATGCGACTCGCCGAAATTGGTGACCGCGAAGAGTGTTCCGAAGGTGTTGCCGCTCATGGCGGGGATTATCCCTACAAAGCGGCCGCCCCTCAGTCGGTCGTGTTTTCCAGGCGCTTGGTCAGCGCGCCCACCTGCAGCTCGATGGAGAAGAGCCGTTCGTTCAGCACCGCAGTCTGGAGCCGGATCGCCTCGATGATGGCCTTGGTCTGCGGGTCGGGGGCGTTCTCGCAGAGTTCGGCCAGGTCGTGCAGCTTCTTGCGCAGTTCGTTGCTCATGGAAGGCTCCGGTGATCGCGTCGTGGAAGCCCCAGTATGGGGTTTCGTCAACGCTCCGGCAATGCGGCGGCACCCGGGGTTTCGGGTGCTACCGCACCTCCCGCGCCGCGCAGGCGCACGGCCACCAGCCCGCCTACGAACAGCAATACCGCCGCACAGATACCGGCCGTGAGGCGCAGGCCATGCAGCAAGGCTTCGCGGCCCGCCTCGAGCAGTTCGGCGCCCGCGCTCCCGCCAAGCTGCCCGGCCAGCACGACCGCGCCGCCCAGCGTGCTGCGGGCGGCTTCCACCTCGGCCGGGCCCGCAAGGCCCATCGGCACGGCATCGGCCATGGTGTTGCGGTAGATGGCCGCGCCGATGCTGCCGAGGATCGCGATGCCCAGCGCACCGCCGAATTCCGAACTGGTCTCGGAGATCGCCGAGGCCACGCCCGCGCGCTCCGGCGGCGCGCTGCCCACCACCAGATCGGTCGCCAGCGTGAACACCGGGGCCAACCCGAGCGAGGAGATGACCGCGCTGCCCACCATCCAGGCCAGCCCATCCTGCGCGGGCAGCACGGCCAGCATGCCGAAACCCAGCGCCGCCACTGCCAGCCCGCCGCCCATCACGAAGGCCGGTCGCATGCGCCGCACCAGTGCCGGCACGACCATCGAGCCGACGATGAAGGCGCCCGCGCCCGGCATGCTCCACAGGCCCGCATGCAACGGCGACATGCCGAGCACCAACTGCAGGTACTGGGCGTTGTACAGAAAGATGCCGAACATCACGAAGCAGGCCAGCATGTAGGAGCCGAGCGAAACGCTGAAGGCCGGCAGGCTGAACAGCCGCAGGTCGATCATCGGGTCGGCCAGCCGCTTCTGCCGGCGCACGAACAGCGCTGCGAGCACCAGCCCCAGCACGATCGACAGCACCGGTATCGCATGCATGCCGTGCTCCGCGATCTGCTTGACGCCGTAGATCATCGGCAGCACCGCGCCCAGCGACAGCGCAACGCTGGCCAGGTCGAGCCGGGCCGCGTCGGGGTCGCGGTACTCGGGCAACAGCAAGGGCCCGAGCACCAGCAGCAGCACCATCACCGGCACGCCGATCAGGAACACCGAGCCCCACGGAAAGAACTGCAGCAGCACGCCGCCCAGCACCGGGCCGATGACGGCACCGGCTGAGTAGCTCGAAATCCACACGCCGATGGCCACGGTGCGCTGCCCCGGGTCGAGAAACATGTTGCGGATGAGCGAGAGCGTGGAAGGCGCCAGCGTCGCGCCCGCCACGCCGAGCAGCGCCCGCGTGGCGATGAGCATGCTGGCGCTGGTCGAGAACGCCGCCAGCACCGAGGCGATGCCGAACGCCGCCGCGCCGATCAGCAGCAGCCGCCGCCGGCCGATGCGGTCGCCCAGCGTGCCCATGGTGACCAGCAGGCCGGCCACGAAGAAACCGTAGATGTCGACGATCCACAGCAGTTGCGAGGCCGTGGGCTTGAGGTCTTCGCTGATCGACGGGATCGCGAGGTTCAGCACCGTGAGGTCCATCGAATAGAGCATGCACGGCAGCGCGATGACCGCCAGGCCGGTCCATTCGCGCACCGTGGCGCGGTCCGGGGCTGGTGTGTTCTTCATTTTTTCAGGCAGCGAGGCTTAGCCAGCCCTCCAGCTTGACGAGCGCGCCGCTCCAGCCGTGGTTGTGGGCATCGCGCGCGGCTTCGTCGAAGAACTGCTCGTGCAGCAGCACCAGTTCGCAGCCTTCGGCATCGGGCTCGATGCGCACGGTGACGCGCGACTCGCGCTCGGGCGTGCTGCGCCATGCCCAGCTGAAGACCAGCTTGCGGTTCGGAACCACTTCGAGGTACGTGCCGCTCACGTCGTGCGTTTCGCCGTCGTTGGCCAGCATGGCCACGCGAAAGCGCCCACCCACGCGCAGGTCGACCTCGGCGATGGGTACCGAGACGATCTCCTCGGGCCCGAACCAGAGCTTCAGCGCTTGCGGGTCGGTCCACGCGCGCCAGACTTTGTCGGGCGCGACGCGGTAGTGCCGGCGGAGGGTGAGCGAGGGGCGCTCGGCGGCGTCTCGGGCGGAAGGGTTTGCCATTCGGTCTCCTCCTGGTGATAGAGAAAGCGCGCCAGTGCATCGAGGCGCCCGGTCCAGAATTTCTCGTAACGAGACAGCCACACGGCAGCCTCCTGCATGGGCCGGGGCGACAGCTCGCAGCGCACGATGCGGCCTTCTTTCGTGCGAGAGATGAGGCCCGCGTCTTCAAGCACGCGCAGGTGCTTCATGAAGCCTGTGAGCGACATGCCGTGCGGCTCGGCCAACTCGGTCACGCTGAGGCTGCGCTCGCCCAGGGTTTCGAGCACCTTGCGCCGCGTGGAATCGGAGAGCGCGGCGAAGACTGCGTCGAGGGCGTCGGCGTGTGGGTGGGCAGCTGAGTGAACCATGCGGTTGAGTATCTGGAAGGCCTGCAGGCCCGTCAAGCAGCGCTTCCGGATAGCCCCTTCGTGCGACCATTCATCCTGAATCATCGACAGGCAAAGGCCCCCTCCAATGACCGAACTGCGCCAACCGTATCCCCCAATCGAACCGTACGAAAACGGCATGCTCGACGTGGGCGACGGCCACCAGATCTACTACGAGCGCGCGGGCACGCCCGGCGCCAAGCCCGCGGTGTTCCTGCATGGCGGCCCTGGCGGCGGCATCTCGCCTGAACACCGGCGGCTGTTCGATCCGGCGCGCTACGACCTGATGCTGTTCGACCAGCGCGGCTGCGGCCGGTCTGTGCCGCACGCCGGCCTGGAGGCCAACACCACATGGCATCTGGTCGCCGACATCGAGCGCCTGCGCGAGCGCGCCGGTGTCGACCGGTGGCTGGTGTTCGGCGGTTCGTGGGGGTCGACGCTCGCGCTCGCCTACGCGCAGAAGCACCCCGAGCGCGTGAGCGAACTGGTGCTGCGCGGGATCTATACCGTGACCCGGGCAGAGCTCCAGTGGTACTACCAGTTCGGCGTGTCGGAGATGTTCCCCGACAAGTGGGAGAAGTTCCAGGCTCCCATTCCCGAGGCCGAGCGCGGCGACATGATCGCGGCCTACCGCAAGCGACTCACCGGCGACGATCCGGTAGCGCGCATCGAGGCGGCGCGCGCCTGGAGCGTGTGGGAGGCCGAAACCATCACCCTGCTGCCGAGCCCGGCGATTGCCGAAGCGCATGCCGACGACCATTTCGCGCTGGCTTTCGCGCGGCTGGAAAACCACTACTTCGTGCACGACGCCTGGCTCGAAGAAGGCCAGTTGCTGCGCGACGCGCACCGGCTGCACGGCATTCCCGGGGTGATCGTGCACGGCCGCTACGACATGCCCTGCCCCGCGCGCTACGCCTGGGCGCTGCACAGGGCCTGGCCCGAAGCCGCGTTCCATCTGGTCGAGGGCGCAGGGCATGCCTATTCGGAGCCCGGCATCCTCGACCGGCTGCTGCGTGCGACCGACGGTTTCGCTGGCCGCTGAATCCGGGCCCGTCGCCAGCCCCCGGGAACGCTTTATGCGTGCTGCACCGCACCACACAACCACCTGCGAAGGAGCGCCCCATGCTGGACCGTACCGCCACCCAGTTCTCCCACGTGAAGCCCGGCGACACAGAGTTCGTATCGGGTGGTTTGCGTGACTTTTTTCTCTATCGCGACCTGGGCATCGCCGAAGCCACCAACGGCAAGGTGATCGCGCATCTGGTCAAGGCCAACATGGCACCGGAAACGGGCACCGGCTGGCACCGCCACGAGGCGGACTTCCAGATCGTGATCATGGTCAAGGGCTGGGCCCGCTTCATGTACGAGGACAAGGAAACGCTGGTCGAGGCCGGCGACGTGGTGCACCAGCGCCCGGGCATCCGGCACTTCCTGTTCGACTACTCGCCCGACATGGAGTACCTGGAAATCGTCTCGCCAGCGGACTTCAAGAGCATCGACGTGGAGCCGGTGTGCGAGATTCCGGCGCCTACGCCCTGGAAGTAAGTCAGCGGATGGCGAAGCCCGTCGTCGTGCTGCGCTCGGTGTCGAGGTGCAGCACGCGGCCCTGATCGTCGAAGAGCAGCCAGCCGTTGGTGACGGGACGGGCGTGCACCCCCGCGTCGAGAGGCCAAGCAACCGACGCCCCCACGCTCCCGCCACGCAGTTGATACAGCAGCACGTCACGCGGGGCATCGGACGGCCGCAACACCAGCCAGTCGCGGTCAATCCACGACTGCAACTCGCTGGCGTCCGTGGTCGAGAAGCGAACGCGGCCGTTCATCCCGCCCGGCCCCAACCAGTTCAATTCAAAGCGCCCGTCTTCTACATGCTCGCCGCTCAAGCTCAGCGGAATCGATTGCGGATGCAGCAGCCGCCGCGACAACTCCCTGGCCGAGATCGCCAGAGGCTCACGGCTCAACAGGCGACGCTGCGGACACTGATAGCGCCAAAGGCATGGCCCCAGGCTCTCATCGTCAACAATGAACTGCTCCACCTCGCGCGTGACCAACAGATCCGTCACCACGCCCGGCAGGTCGCTCACCTGCCAGAGCACGTCCTGCAGGGATCTGCCCGTGTCGATGACCTGGATACGCCGCCCGCGCGCCACCGTCCAGCCGATGCCGTCGAACTCGCCGGCGAAATGGTCGATTTCGCTCAACCCAAGGTCGCTGACCTGCCGCTGCACGAGGTCGATCCGGCTCACGCGCCACAGGCCGTCGCGCTGCGCCAGCGCCAGCGCGAGTTGTCCACTGTGCGCCACGACCAGCCGGTACGCCGGCACAGCAAAGCGCGCCAGCACGCGGCCTGTGTTGTCGGTCATGACCGCACCGGCCTCGCCGGTTGCGATGAGGTAGCGGCCTTCGTCCAGCAGCACGGCGTCGAGTACCGCATGCACGCCCGCAGCAGGCGCCTCGAACATCGGCATCGTCGATTGCTTTGCGAGCGGTTTGGCCTCGATGCCGGGTAGCTCGCCACCCGGAAGGTCGGCTTGCAGCAGCGTGTCGGCATTCAGCCGCATCAGCGACTGCAGCGCTTTCTTGTCCAGCCGGCCCAGCCCTTGGGACTGATCGGCCAGCAACGCGGGCATCAGCACGGCCACCAATCCGCGCGAGGCGTCGGTGTGTCCCGATGCCGCATTCAGCGCAACAGCCAGCGCCGCGCGTTCGCCGTGCAGCAGCGGATCGTCGCGCAGTGACTGAAGCCGCGCCGCGCAGGCTTGCAGGGTGTCTGGCAGCAGCAGTGCGCGCTGCACCAACGCACGAGCCGCAAGCTGTCCGCCCGCGGCCTCCGCGGCCAGCAGCCAGGTGGCAGCCTGCTCGCGCAATGCGGCCACCGGCCATACGGCGTCAACCGCTTTCAGCCACTCGCCCTGCTGCGCCAGCGCCTGGCCCCACTCCTCGCGCAGGCGGTTGGCCGCGTCGGGCCATCGTTCCTGCATCTGCAGCACGGCGCTGGCAAATGCGTTGTCGCGCCGCGCCACGGCCAGAGCTCGGCGCCAGTCGCCGGCCAGGCACAGCAGGCGCACGATGACGGCGGGCGGCCAGTCCCAGGCCAGCGCGAGTTCGGCGGCCTGCGCATGGCGCTGGTGCTTCTCGAGGTAGTCAAGGGCCTCCTGGCGCGCCTGCAGCAACTCGGCCAGTACGAACACGGCCTCGTCGATGCGACCTTCGCGGTCCAGTTTCTCGTAGGTCTTTCGATAGAGCTGGCGCAGATGGGCCTCGAAATCGTTGCCGAGGCTGATGCTGGAGTTCTGCCCCAGCGAACCGCTCAGCGACAGGTCGTTGCGCGGCCCCGGCGTGCCGAAGGCCTGCCCGAGCGACTGCGCATCGCCGCCCAGCGGAATCGCGTGACGCAGTGCCTGTTCGAGGTCGCCGTCGTCGAACATCTTCAGCATGCGGCTCAGGTACGCGGCCTGCTGGCGGCCCAGCAGACGCGACAGACGCGACGTGATCGCGAGACGGGCCATCCAGTCGCGCCAGCGTGAACGGCCCGGCTGCGCGGTACCGCGCTGCTTGAGCGATTTCGGCGACCGAGCACCCGGGCGCGGCTTGGTGCGACTGGGTGCGCGTGCCGCGTCGCCGGCGTTCTTGCGAAGTCCCCACCACGCCAGCAACAACGCCAGCCCGAACACGATCAACGACACCCACAGCGAAGACGTATCGACCTGCGAGGTCGCCGCATGGGCCCTGGTCTGCGCCCCCGCCGAGGTCGACGGGCTTTCCAGCGCGTTGAATAACGCACGCGCGAAAAACAACGCCGCCGCGATGCCGGCCAGCCACGCCACCATGCGCATCGGTATGCCCGCTCCACCGCCGCGATGACGGCCGCTGCCGGGGTTCGCGCCCTGTCCAGCATTGACCTGCTTCAAGACCTTCTCCCGTTGCGCACGCTCGGCCAACGCCTTGAGGAATTCGGCCTGCGCTGCGCTGGCCGGCGGTACGGCATCGCCGAGCACCTCGCGCAGCGTGAGTCCATCGGCATCGAGCACGACAGGTTCGGGCAAGGTCTCGCGGCAATCGAAGGTGTCGAACAGGACCGGGCCGGGGGCCAGCCACAGTGATGGATCGAGCGGCTCGGCCTGCACAAGCCGCAGGGCCAGCACCTCGCCGCCGTTCACGAGCCAGACGTCGGCCGGCGGCAACCCGGCGCGCTCGGCAGGGTCGAGTTCGGCAGAGCAAAGCGCCTGCCCTTCCCGACGCAACGGCCAGCCTGTGGCGTGATCGCAGTCGAGCGAAACCGGGGCTGCGAAACGCAGCAGATCCCCTTCGGCGAAGCGGAACGCCTGCGCGCCGGCGCGCCATGCGTCGACGATGCGGCGGGCGCGCGCGGCCTCGTCGAACCAGTCCGACGAAAACCAGAGCCCTGCTACCGGCTGCCGCCCCTTGAGCAACGGGTGACGCACCTGTGCAGCGGGCATTGCAAGGAACTCAGGCTGCGCTGGCATCGCTCGCTCCTTCGCCATGCAGCACCGCACGCAAGGCCCGCTGGGGCACCGCGTAGACGATGATTTTCTTGTGCACGGTCAGCATGACAGCCAGGCCCGTGCAGGGGCACACGCTGATCTTCTCGATGCGCTCGGGCGCCTTGTAGATGGTTTCGGTACCGTTCTGCGCATGCAGGTCCAGCCCGTCGAGCGACGGCGAAAGGCTCAGCAGCGCGTAACGGCCGTGCGTGCTGTCGTCGATCAGCGCCAGGGCGCGCGGGGCGCGGATCTCGAAGGTCTTCCACTTCTGTGGATACCGGCCGTGCTGTCCGCCAACAGATGCCGGATCGGGTTGATGGATGCGCCAGACGTCGTGGGGCTCTGTCGCGACGCGCAGGGCCATACCGCCCAAGCCGCTTCGCCACTGCCAGCCGTTGGCAAAGAGCACGCGTGTTTCGTCGACGGGGGTGCAGATCACCTGAACCGATGCCGGCCCGTCTACCGCACCCAGGCGCCTCAGCACCAGCTGGTTGTCATGGACGGCCGCATAGACCACGCCGAGTTCCGACCATTGCAGCATGCCGACGACCTTGCTCTCGACCAGCGTCGGTGCGCCGGCCTCGGGGTCCGGCCTGACGCCCGGCATCGCGTTCCAGATCACAAGCTTGCCGTCGCGGTCGATCATGCAGACGCGCTGGTTCTGCCTGTCGTGCAGCCATGCGGAAGGCAGCCAGACCGCCAACCCCGGCGGCGCGCGAAACTCCTCGGCGTCGGGAGCGGCGAAGTTGCCGAGCCCGGGCACCTGCCAGAAGTACATCGAGCGTTCATAGCTCAGCAGCGCCCCCGTGCGCTTACCCAGGAGCATGACCGCCAGCGGCACGAGCGCTTGTCCCCAGTACTGGTACTTGGGCTTGGCCGCCTTGCGCTGCTTCGCACCTGGCACGACGAACACCAGCAGGCCGGGTTCGTCGAGCAGTTGCACCGCCACGTGTGTGCCGGACGGAGAAATGATCGGCGGCCGCTGCAGCGAAATACGGCCGCCATGACGCCGGTGCAACGTGTCCGGTGCCCTCTGCGTGAACTCGCCACGCAGCAGCGGCACGCCGGCCTTCACCGACGGCAACGGCAATTGCGCGCGCCGCAGCCCGCTGCGGTCGCTCAGCGACACATCGAGCACGTCGCCCAGTACCGCGCGCTGCAGGCACACGCGGTGACTGGTCCAGCGTTCGTTTGCGGCTTGCTCCGCCGGCGCCGAGCCGACGAGCCAGCTCTCGCCCGGCGCGTGCTCCATTTCGGCCAGCACCTCGCGCCAGGCACTCACATGCGCGGGGCTGCCGACGTCGAAGTCGCGCGCCTTGAGCAGCGAGCGCAATTGCCGCACATCGTCCGCACCATCCAGACCGCCCGGCAACTGCAGCACGCCCCACTGGAACACGCCGCCGATCTGCGCCGCGCGCCTTGCCAGCAGGATCCAGAGCGCGAGCTGCCCGAGCCGCGGCGCACCGAACTGCTGCGGCCCGGCATCGAAGATCGCGACGATGCTCTTCTCGGCCTCGCGTGCCCGCGGACGCGGCGCCAGGAACAGATGCTCGCTGGAGGCGGCGCGACGCAAAAATTCGTCGGGCAGTTCGTCGGCCAGCAACCACTCGGTAGCGAGCAGGCGCTCGTAGGGGCCACGGCGGCGCAGGTCGTCGAGCCCATCGGGCTCGGGCACACCGCCGCGCGTCTGGCCACGGAAGCGGCCCAGCAGCGGCTGCATGCGCTGCACCAGTGCGCCGAGCTCGGAGGCCATCTCGGGCGCGAACCAGGCGAGCCAGGGGCTCCATGGCTTCAGGGCATCGGGAAGTTCGGTGGTCGTGCTCATGCGCGGGCGCCGCTCCAGTGCGTGTCGATGCGCGCGAGCAATTCGACCGACAGCGGCAGCAGCCGGTCGAGCGGCAGCACGAACGCCGGCCGAGGCCACAACAGCAAGGGCTGGCGCTTCGGATGCTCTCGCTGCAGGCTCCGTGCGATCAGGTCCAGGGGCAGGTCGGGCGCTTCGACCGTGGGCAGCCACAAGCCAGGGGCCTCGGGAGTCGGGCCCGCGTAGGCGATGCCATCGACCCAGGGCAGAGCATCAGCCTCGCCTGTCACCACAAGAAGGTCGCGTGCGGCCATGGCGGACAGGCCGACCTGCTGTTCCGGCGCAAGTTGCAGCAGCCGTTCATGCAATCCGCGCGCGGCTGCACCCCATGCCACCGCTGCTTGCGCAGGCAAGGGCTCGGCTCGCGGGCGCCAACGCCATTCGAACGGCTTCACGGCACCACCGCTCATGCGGCGGCAGCCAGACGGTCGACGAGCTGTGTGCGCAACGCGGTCAGGGATTCCGGCAGCAGCTCGCTGCTGAAGTTGGCGTCGATCTCGCGCAGCACGCTCTCGGCTTGGGTGCGTGCCGACGTGGGCTCCGCCGCAAGGCAGGCGCGTGCGGTCTCGGCCAGCCGCACGGCGCGCGACAGGGGCTGCAACGTGGCTTCTTCCACCGCGCTCAGCAGATGAGGGTGCGTGGCGTTGGCAAAGGCGTCGCGCAGCACGTCGCGCGCGCTCTGTTGCGCCTCCTGCGTTGGCAGCACGTAGAGCAAGGGCCAGAGATCAGCCTCTGTGGTTTCGAGCCGGCCCGCCAGCACGGCAGCCGCGGCCAGCAGGCGCTGCGACTTGACGATGCGCCGGTCCGACAGTTGCACGCCCGCCTGCCTCAGCTTGCGGATGGCATTGGCCAGTGCCGGCTGCACGCCACTCAGGTCAACCTGCCTGAGTTGCTGGCAAAGCACGTCGAGATCGGCCAGAGCGCCGCCCGTGGTCACGGGCGCGTGGTCCGACTGCCAGCCGCCGCTGAGCATCGCTTCAAGCTGGTGATCGGGCAGCGGCTCGATGAAGACGTGCAGCAGGAAGCGGTCGCCGAAGGCGGCAAGCCCTTCGTCGTCGGGCAGCGCATTGGCCGCGCCTACGCACACGCGCAGCGGGCAATGCAGCTGCGTATGGCCGCGCCGGAAGCGGCGCTCGTTGAGCACGCCCAGCAGCGTGTTGAGGATGGCAGTGGAGCCGAGGAATACCTCGTCGAGGAAAGCGACGTCGGCCTCGGGCAGCATGCCGCTCACGTCGGTTTCGACGGTGCCGGCGCGCAGCTTGTTCAGATCGACCGGGCCGAACAGTTCGGACGGTTCGGTGAAACGGCCCAGCAGGTATTCGAAGTACCGACCGCCCAAACTTTGCGCTACGCGCCGCACCACGGCGCTCTTCGCGGTACCGGGCGGGCCGACCACGAGCAGATGCTCCTGCGCCACGGCAGAGAGCACGATCAGCTCCGCCAGTTGCTCGCGGCCGACGAGGCCGGAGGTGGCGGCGCGGATCGCGCTACGCACGTGTTCTGCGGAAGTCTGGAGCGAGGTGGTGGAGGTCGTCATCGAAAAAGAAGCTGTTTGCGGGACATCTACGACCCGACAGTGTGCCGCAGCGACGTTACAAAAAAGAACGAGCGCGAGGCCCGGCGTCGATTTCACGCAACCATGGCAGCCAGCGAAACCTGTCTTCCACCTGACCTATCGCACATAAAGACAGGAGCCTGTCGCCTCAGCCAAACACCCGGCGAGGAATGCTTCAAACAAGAGTCATTCGCAGCCAGAATGCCGGCCGATGCTGCTTTCGTTTGCATCGTCCCCAAGGCACTCACGATGACCCGCTCCACTCGCCCTATGCGTCGCCGCACGCCCATCGCACTCGCCCTGATCGGCCTGTGCGCTTCGTCCCTCCCCACCGCATTCGCCCAGCAGCAAGCCACGCAGCCCGCGGCTTCCACGCCGTCCGCTACGCCCGCACCCGGCACCTCCGTCCCGGCCACGCTGCGCGAAGTGCAGGTCCAGGGCGCACAGGACAAGACCGGCTTCGGCGCCAACCCGTCTTCGCTCAACCGCCTGCCAGCCGACCTGCGCGATGCGCCGCAGTCCGTCACCGTCATCAACCAGGCGGTGATGCAGTCCCAGGGCGCGACCTCGCTCGCGAGCGCGCTGCGCAACGTGCCGGGCCTGACGATCGGCGGCGCCGAGGGCGGGCAGATCGGCACGAACATCAATCTCAACGGCTTCTCTGCGCGCACCGACATCTACCTGGACGGCGCCCGCGACCGCGCCCAGTACTACCGCGACACCTTCGCGCTCGAATCGGTCGAGGTGCTGATGGGCCCGTCGTCGATGCTGTTCGGGCGCGGCTCCACCGGCGGCGTGATCAACCAGGTCACGAAGAAGCCGTCGCTCACGCCCGCGGGCGAGGTCTCTGTGTCGGCGAGCACTACGGGCCTCGTGCGATCGACCATCGACATCAACCGCCCGCTGTCCGACACCTCGGCCTTCCGCATCGCGGCCATGGGCCAGCAAGGCGACGCCAGCACGCGCGAGCAGACCAAGCTGAAGGACTTCGGCCTCGACGCCTCGCTGAAGTTCGGCATCAACACGCCGACGCAGGTCACGCTCTCGGCACTGGTGCAGCACAACCGCGACCAGCCCGACTACGGCGTGCCGCCGCTCAACGGCCACCCCGTGAAGGTCGACCGCGATACGGCCTACGGCTTCAGCGACGACCGCACGATCTCCGACATCCAGGCCTTCAGCGCGGTGGTGCAGCACAAGCTCACGCCCGATACCTCGATCCGCAACCAGACGCAGTACAACGACGTGACCACCGATGCGCGCGAGACCGCGCCGCAGAGCATCGGCACGCTGTCGGCCAAGGGCGTGTTCACGCCCTTCTCCACCGGCACCACGGCCGTGCCGGCCGCTGCGTTCTCTTCGCTGCCGCTGAGCAGCCTATGGGTGCGCCAGCAAAGCCACGACCGCACGATCCACGACAAGTCGCTGTTCAACCTGACCGAGCTCAACACCAAGTTCACCACCGGCTCGATCAGGCACACGCTGCTCGCCGGCCTGGAGCTGGGCCACGACACCTACGACAACCAGGCCTACTACCGCAACGGCACCTGCGCCGGCGTGGCGCTGAACCCGGCTGGCGGCACCAGTGGCTATGCCACCTGCTCGCCGCTGCTCGCGCCGTACCAGGGCAACACGCCGGGCAGCGCGCCCTCGCTGCCCGGCAACCTGGCCACCGCGAGTGCGACGACCGTTGCCGGCTACGTGAACGACACCATCGAGCTGAGCCCGCAGTGGAAGCTGGTGGCCGGCGTGCGGCAAGACCACTACCGCGCGAGCATCTACAACAGCATTCCGACCGCAACCACGCTCGCCACCGAAAGCCAGACCGTCGACTTCACCAGCGTGCGCGCCGGCGCCATCTGGCAACCGACGCCCGAGCAGTCGTACTACGTGTCGTACAGCACATCGTTCAACCCCTCGCTCGAACAGCTGGTGGCCACCACGGGCAGCACGCAGCCGCTGCCGCCGCAGAAGAACAAGGCCTACGAAGTCGGCGGCAAGTGGGACCTGAACGACGGCAACCTCTCGCTGACCGCAGCCGCCTTCCAGATCACGCAGACCAATGCACGCTCGCAGAACAGCGACGGCACCTACAGCGCGACCGGCACGGTGCGGGTGAACGGCGCGCGCGCCGGCGTTGCGGGCCGCGTCACCGACAAGCTGCAGCTGTTCGGCGCCTACACGCACCTGGACGCGACCATCATCGACGGCATCGCGCCCGGTACGCTCGGCAAGGTGCCCGCCAACACGCCGAAGGACGCGGCCAGCCTGTGGGCCACCTACGCGATCACGCCCGAATGGGAGATCGGCGGCGGCACCACCTACAGCGCCAAGCGCTTCGCCAACAACACCAATCTCGTACAGGTCGGCGGCTATGCCCGGCTCGACGCGATGGTGGCTTACCATCAGCCCAAGTACGACATCCGGCTGAACCTGTTCAACCTGGCCAACCGCCATTACTACGACGCGCTGATCCCTTCGGACGGCGGCCGTGCGGTGCCTGGCTCGGGCCGCGCCGCCACGCTGTCGCTCACCTACAGGCTCTGAGTTTCCCCAGGAGCATTCGACACAACATGCTGGTCTGCATTCCCGGCGTCCTCGACCACGAAGCGCTCGTGCAGGTTCGCGCGCGCCTCGATGCGGCAGGCGACGCCTGGGTCGATGGCCGCGTCACCGCGGGCCACCAGGGCGCGCCGGTCAAGTTCAACCAGCAGATCGACGAAGGCTCGGTGGTGGCGCACGAATGCCAGGCCATCGTGGCGAGCGCACTGGAGCGCCACCCGACCTTCATCAGCGCGGCGTTGCCCAACCTGCTGTACCCGCCGATGTTCAACCGCTACAGCGAAGGCATGCGCTTCGGCCTGCACGTGGACGGCGGCGTGCGCATCGACCCGCGCACCGGCCGCAAGCTGCGCACCGACCTGTCGGCCACGCTCTTTCTGTCGGACGCCGACAGCTACGACGGCGGCGAGCTGCAGATGGAAGACACGCACGGCATGCAGACCGTGAAGCTCGCGGCCGGCGACATGGTGCTCTACCCCGCCACCAGCCTGCACCAGGTCACGCCCATCACGCGCGGCGTGCGGCTCGCGTGTTTCTTCTGGGTGCAGAGCCTCGTGCGCGACGCAGGCGACCGCGCATTGCTGTTCGACATGGACAACGCGATCCAGCGCCTCAACCAGAGCGGCGCCGACGAATCGGCACGCCGCACGCTGGTGGGCACGTATCACAACCTGCTTCGCAAGTGGAGCGATACCTGAGCTCCTTGACAGCAAGTCAGCCCACGACGCTGCGACACCATGCATAGATGCTGCGCGGTTGCTGCTCGAAGAGTTCCGGCGAGGTGATCTTGATGGCGTCGAACGGCGCCACCTTGAAATTGACTGCCGAGCAATGCGCCACCAGGCGAGCGCGTCCATCGGCATCGGCCTCCATCACGAGCCCCACGTGGCCGTAGTTCTCGCCGCTTCCCGCCTTCGGGTAGACGACCAGCGCCCCGGGCGTCGCCCTGGCCCGGCGTTCGAAGCGCACGCCGGCGCCCATGGCATCGGCCCAGATGCTGTCCGTGTAGATCCATCCGGCAGCGTCCGTATAAGGCGCAGGATTGCTCTTTCTGGCGAAGCCAAGCGCCCAGCACACGAAGCCCGAGCAGTCGCAGGCGCGCACCACCAGCGCCGGATCGTGCACATCGAGCCCTGCCGCCAGGGCCAATGGCTCCAGGGCCTGTTGCTGCTCCAGAGGAAGCTTCGGCCACAGCTTGCCGACCGGCAACGCACTCGTCGGCAATGCCGCATCTGCGGACCGCCCTCCTTCACCGAGCCAATAGACAGTGCCCTGTCCACAGGCTGAATGCGCACGCGTCAGGACATCTTCAGTTCGGTACATACGGCTCCTTTGGGACTTTTTCCGAAAATAACCGGGACTCCGCTGCGCGGCGATACCGCATAGGCGCTATGGCCCGGCGGCATGCGCAGGCGAAGAATGGAGTCGTACACTGCGCCCGAATACCCTGGAGTGGGAATGAAAATCCGCGTGCTGATAGTCGAGGACGAGCCGGAATTCATGCGCCGGTTCTCCAACGCCGTGCTGGCCGACCCGGAGCTTTCACTCACGGGGGCGGTCTCGACCGGTGCCGCGGCAATGGCGCTCCTGGGGGCACAACCACCCGATGTGCTGTTGCTCGATCTCGGTCTGCCCGACATGGACGGCACCGAGGTGATTCGCTATGTCGCCCTTCACCACTCGGCATGCGACGTGCTTGTGATAACCATGTTCGGCGACGACCGGCATGTGATCGCCGCGCTGGAGGCTGGCGCAACCGGCTATCTGCTCAAGGATGCGGGCGCTGACCGCATCGCCACCAGCATCCATGAACTGCACGCGGGCGGCTCGCCCATCAGCCCCGGCATCGCGCGTCGCATCCTGGCGCGGATGCGCACGGCCACGACCCAACTGCGTGACGAAAGCCCGCGCGATGCGGTGCTGACACCACGGGAAACGGAGTTGCTGCGCCTGACGGCCAAGGGCCTGAGCTTCGACGCGATCGGACAACTCCTGGAGATTTCGCCGCACACCGTGGTGGCACACGTCAAGAAGATCTATCGCAAGCTGGCAGTGCACTCGCGCGGGGAGGCTGTCTACGAGGCCAATCAGATGGGGCTGCTGTGACATGGCCAGGATTGCGGTGCCTGTTGCTGGTGGCGCTGGTCATCGCCGGCGCTGCCGACGTAAGGAGTGCCGACCAGGCGAATGAATCCGCATCGCCGCAGCGCGCGTTGTGCCTGGATGCCTCCGGGCTCACGCCGCCCGCGTCCGATGCTCCGTGGCAAAACGCGACGCTGCCCGGTGCTACCGCCCCACAGGGCCCGACCTGGTTCCGCATCGACTTCAAGCGCGAGAGCGCATCGCCCAGGCCCTGGGCCGTCTATCTGCCCTACCTGTACGGCGGCGGGCAGGTCTGGCTCAACGGCCAACAGGTGGCCAGCGTGCCGGAGTCGACGGACCAGTTGCGCGTGCGGTGGGAGCGTCCACACCTGCTGCCCTTGCCCGACAACCTGCTGCACGACGGCGACAACGAACTGATGGTGCGTGCGGTGCCGGCCCTGGGGGAACACAGCCTGCGCTTTCCGCGCGTGGACATCGGTCCGCTGGTCACGCTGAGCGAGGCGAACGACCGCCGCCAGTTCTGGGTGCGGACCGCGCCACAGCTCACCGTGCTGGCCTGCCTGATCGTCTCTGCATTCGTCCTGTTCATCTGGTGGCGACGCCCGGGCGAGGTGCTCTACGGGCTGTTCGGGCTCGCGACCGCGCTCTGGGGAATACGAACGCTGACCTTTGTGATCGAGGTGGTGCCGGTGGAGCGCTGGCAGCTCTGGCGGCTCGTCTACCTGGCCGCCACCGGTGGCTTCGTTGTGGTCATGGCGCTCTTCGCCACGCGCTTCGCCGGCATGCGTCATCGCTGGCTCGAACGCGTGCTGGCGGCGTACTGGCTGGTCGGCCCGGTGTGGCTGCTGCTCGCCGGCTCCGCGGGCGAACCGCTCGTCAACCGCGTCTGGAGCGGCGGGCTGATACCCATCGGCATCGGGATCATCGCCGTCTCGTTCTGGGTCGTGTGGCGCGAGCGCACCTGGGCTTCGGCTGTCATGCCGACGGTTCTCACGCTGGCAACGCTCGCGGGCGTGCACGACTACCTGATTACGTGGGATGCGGCGCTCATCGACCGCGTGCTGCCGGGTTGGGCGGGGCATCGCCTGTTCCTGCTTCACCACGCCGCGAACCTGCTGCTGCTGACGATGGGCGTGCTGTTGTCGCTGCGCTTCACGAGAGCGCTCACCTCGCTGGAGCAGCTCAACGAATCGCTGGAGTCGCGCGTGGCCGACCGGGAGCGCAGCCTGTCTGCCAATTACCTCCGTCTGGCGGCGCTGGAGCGGCAGAACGCCGCCGCCGAGGAGCGGCAGCTCATCATGCGCGAGATCCACGACGGCCTCGGCTCGAAGCTCTTCACCTCGCTGTCGCGAGTGGAACGCGGTGACATGAGCCACCTGCAGATCGAAGAGTCGCTGCGCGCCTGCATCGCCGACATGCGGCTCGCGCTGGACGCGCTCGCGCCGGAAGATCACGACCTGCGCACCGCCCTTGGCGACTTCCTGTTCCGCTGGCAAGGCGAACTCGAAGCAGCTGGCGTGCGGGCCGCCTGGACCATCGACATGCCCGACGAAGCCCCGGGCGTGCCGCCCCACACGACGCTGCAGATACTGCGCATCGCGCAAGAAGCGCTGACCAACATCGTGAAGCATGCGCGCGCGAGGCAGGTGGAGCTTCGGCTGCAGCAGGCCGGCGGACTGCTGCGACTGGAGATCCAGGACGACGGCCTCGGCGCCGGCCTGGCGCCTGGCACACAAGGGCGCGGCATCGCCAACATGCGCGCGCGTGCAGAGAAGCTCGGCGGCACGCTCGAACTGCGGCAGGACGCGCATGGAACCTGCGTCGTGCTGAGCGCGCCCATCCCGCAAACACGCTAGGGCGCGGCCCAAAGGCGGTATTCCAGGGCAGCGCTGCGATTCCTACATTGGATGCCCATGCACAAGCATGACATTCCAGAGGAGAACAAGCGCATGACCCCACAATCCGGGCCCACCGACGACACCCTGTCGAGGGTCGGCCGCTGGCTGCTGGCGATCGCAGTGGTTGCGCTGGCCTCGCTGATCCTCTGGATGGCGGGATGCGGCGACCAGCTATCGACCTATGGCGTGAACGGCACCATCCACACCGAGGAGTCGATCACATGAGCCCCGGCGGTGATCTGCAGTCTTCGGCCACGCTGATGTCCATCGTGAGCTGGCTCTACCTGGCGACCAACTCCGTGCGCGCCGTTACCTACGTGCCGCAGATCGTCGCTGTCTGGCACTGCACGGACGGCGCGCGTGCGATCTCGCTCGTGACCTGGAGCTCCTGGGTGCTCGCGAACCTCACCGGCGTGATGTACGGCGCCTGGGTCGTGCGCGACGGTCTCTTCGTCACGATCTCGGCCATCAACCTCGTGTGCTGCGCCACCGTCGCGTTGATCGCGGCGCGCCGCAGGGGACTGCTCTAGGAGATGTTTGTATGAACTCGCTTCAGCACGTGCTTCGGTTCTTCGGCTTTCCCTTGCCTGTGCCGGTTGAGGGGACGTCGCAGTTGCACCGCCGGAGGAACACCTTCGACAGCGTCCCGCTCCCGGTGCGTGCTCCCCCGCCGGAGTTTCAGCCCCCTGTCGAACAGGCCATGGCCGAGCTCTTGCGAAAAAACCAGTTGCTCGAGACCTCCGGCCGGGCGAAGGCCTGCCTCTTCGCAGCCGCAATCCACGACCTGCGGCAGCCGCTGCAAGCCCTGATGCTGTTCTCGAACGCGCTGTCGAGCGCCGATCTCGACGCCGATCGGCTGCACTGGCGCATCGAACAGATCCGCCAGTCCGTCGACTTTCTCGATCGGCTGTTGACCGGGCTGCTGGATCTGACGCAGATCGAGGCGGGCCGCACACCGCCCAGGTGCGCCGAGCTGGCGCTCGATCCGCTGCTCGACGAGGTCCGGCATCACTTCCGCGCCGTGGCCGAGGCGCAGGGAGTGCGGCTGGTGGTGCGCCCCACCGGCGCATGGGCGCGCTGCGACGGCGTGATGCTCACGCGGATCCTCAACAACCTGGTGAGCAACGCGCTGCGCCACACACACCGCGGCGGCGTACTCGTGGGCGCGCGGCGGCATCGGGAAGGCATTCGCATCGATGTCTGCGACACCGGGGTCGGCATTGCGCAGCAGCATCAGGCACGGGTCTTCGAGGCTTTCTACAAAGTCGATGCCTCCGAGCAATCGGCCGCACGCGGATGCGGCCTGGGTCTTGGGCTGGCCACCGTGCAGCGGCTGGCCGATCTGCAGGGCGCGACGGTTCGGCTGCGCTCGCGGCCCGGCCAGGGCACAGTGGTGTCCGTCGTGCTGCCCACCACGCGCAGCGCCGGCTGAGCACTCCAATCGGGCCTCGGCGGCCACACTCCAGGAGCAGATCATGGCTTCGCAAATGAAGCGATACCTGAACTCTTAAACTCTCCCGGCTCGCCAAACAGACAACAACCGAGGAGAGAGAACTTGCGTATTCAAACCGCCCGCCTGACGGCCGGCGTGCTGCTCGCGTGCGCCGCTTTCGTGGCGCACAACACCGCTCACGCCGCATCGCCAACCACCCCGTCCACCACTGCCCCTGCTTCGACCGCCAGTTCACTGGAAGCCGAACAGGACGCCGCATTCAAGGCCGCCAAGGCCGTGCAGAAAGCCGGCCCCGCCGACATTGTGCTGCGCGACCAGGCCCACCTGCAGCTGCCCGCCGGCTACGTGTGGGTGCCGACGCCAGCGGCCGCGCAGTTGATGCGCAGCATGGGCAACCGCACCGACGACACCTTCGTCGGCGTAGTCTTCCCCGCCGACGACGCCGACTGGATGGCCGTCGTGAAGTTCGTCAAAGAGGGCTACATCAAGGACGACGATGCGAAGGACTGGAACGCCGACGACCTGCTCAAGAGCCTGAAGGAAGGCACCGAGGCCGCCAACGAGGAGCGCGCCAAGCGCGGCATTCCCGCCATCGAGGTGACGGGCTGGGCGCAGAAGCCGCAGTACGAGGCCGCATCGCACCGCCTCGTGTGGTCGGCCCTGTCCCAGCGCAAGGGCAGCACCGACGGCAACCAGGGTGTCAACTACAACACCTACGCGCTGGGCCGCGAGGGCTATCTGAGCCTGAACCTCATCACCAACGCGAAGGACCTCGACAAGTACAAGCCCGACGCGAGCAAGCTGCTCGGCGCGATCCAGTACGACGACGGCAAGAAGTACGCGGACTTCAACTCCTCGACCGACAAGGTCGCCGCCTACGGCCTGGCCGCGCTGGTGGCGGGCGTGGCGGTGAAGAAGCTGGGCCTGTTCGCGATCGCCCTGGCCTTCCTGGCCAAGTTCGCCAAGCTGGCCGTGGTGGCGGGTGGCGCGGCGCTCTGGGGCATCGCGAAGCTGTTCAAGCGCAACAGCAACTAGCAAACAGCAGCCGCATGCGGACAAGCCTTCGCACGACGCGCTGCAAACCGCACCGGAACAGCATGCGAGCCGGGCGATTCAATGTGCGAAAAATCAGAACAATGCTGACGGAATATTGATCCACAGCGATTGGTTCCCAGGGCTAATCTCGCAACGATCCGACCAACACAGGATCGTTCATGCCCCCCCATCTGAAACTCGCCTTCGCCCACCCCGCCCGCTTTGCCGCACGGGCCGCGGCCGCGCTCGCCGCCCTGGTCCTCCTGCTGTCTGCCACCGTGGCGCAGGCCCAGAACAAGCCGCTGAAGCCCGTGACCATCGCGCTGGGCACCCAGGTCGTCAACGTCACCTACCCATGGCTGACGCTGCCCATCGCGCTGGGCTACTGGAAGGACGAGGGCTACGACGTGAAAATCGTCACCACCGGCGGCTCGCTGCAGGGCATCCAGCAGATGGTGGCTGGCGGCGTCGATTTCGCGCAGATCAACTCCACCGGGCTGATCCAGGCCAACACCGAGAACAACGTCGCCGTGCGCGGGCTCATGGGCACGGGCGTGATCGACTGGGGCGTAGGCGTGCCGCAGGACAGCCCCGTGAAGACGGTGGCGGACCTCAAGGGCAAGAAGATCGGAATCTTCAGCCTGGGCACGGGCGGCATGCCGCTGCTCAAGGGCTACCTGCGCGCCAACGGCGTCAACCCCGACACCGACGTGCAGATCATCGCCACCGGTGCCGGCGCGCCGGCGCTGGAGGCGATGCGCGCGGGCCGCGTGCAGGCGTTGATGTTCTGGGGCTCCGCGCTTACCGGCTTCCAGAACGCGGGCGCGAACATGCGCATATTGTTCGATCCGTCGTGGCGCTCGCTGCCCGACTTCACCTTCGCCACCATGCAGAAGACCATCGACGCCGACCCGGCGATGGTCGAGGCCATCGCGCGCGGCGCGGCCAAGGCAACGCTGTTCGCACAGACCGATCCCGAGTGCGCCCGCCAGATCCACTGGAAGCACTTTCCCGGCGCCAAGCCCACGGGTGCTGACGAAGCCACGCTCGCCAAATGGGACCTTGCGCTCCTGCGGACGCAACTCCAGACGATGGCCGACGCACAGACCATGAACGGCGGCAAGCTGATCGGCGCGATGAGCCCGGCCGCCTACGGCCGCATGCAGGAAGCGATGCTCAAGGACGGCCTGATCAAGCGCACGCTGCCGCCCGAGTCGATGCTCTACCTGAAGCCCGGCTTCGTCGAGGCCATCAACCGCTTCGATCGCAACGCCGTCATCGAGGCCGCCAAGGCCTGCAAGGGGCTGTGACGTGACACCCGAACAATTCATCGCCGGCCTGCCCAAGGCCGAACTGCACATGCACATCGAAGGCTCGATCGAGCCCGGGCTTTTCCTGCGGCTGGCCCGGCGCAACGGCGTGGCCATCCGCTGGCAGACGGAAGAAGAGCTGCGCGCCGCCTACCGCTTCACCGACCTGCAGGACTTTCTGAACCTGTACTACGACGGCTGCCGTGTGCTCGTCCAGCCGCAGGACTTCCACGACGTGACGCGCGACTACCTGCGCCGCGCGCACGCCGATCGCGTGCTGCATGCGGAGATGTTCCTCGGCGTGCAAGGCCACACCAGCCGCGCAGTGCCGCTGGCCGTGGTGATGGAAGGCGTGCTCGGCGCCATGAAAGCCGCGCAGGCCGAAGACGGCATCAGCTCGGGCCTGATCGTCGTGGTGCAGCGCCACCGCAGCGAGGACGAGGCGCTTGCGCTGCTCGACGACCTGCGCCCCTGGTACGACCGGCTGCTGGGCTTCGGCCTTGGCGGTGCGGAGGTGGGCAACCCGCCGTCGAAGTTCGCCGAGTTCTTCCGCCGCTGCCGCGAACGCGGCTTCAAGGTGGTGGCGCATGCGGGCGAGGAAGGCCCGGCCGCCTATGTGCGCGAGGCGGTCGAGCTGCTGCAGGTGCAGCGCCTGGACCATGGCAACGCCTGTCTCGACGACCCCGCGCTCGTCGCGCAACTGGCACAGCAGCGCATTCCGCTCACGGTGTGTCCACTGTCCAACCTGAAGCTGCAGTTGGTGCCCTCGATGGCCGCGCACCCTCTGCGCAGGCTCATGGACGCGGGCCTGTGCGTGACCGTCAACTCCGACGACCCCTCCTACTTCGGCGGCTACGTCAACGACAACTACCTCGCGTGCCAGCAGGCGCTCGGCCTCGGGCGCGACGACATGGTGAGCCTGGCGCGCAACAGCTTCGAGGCCGCCTTCATCACGCCACCGCAACGCAGCGCAGCGCTCCGCGCCATCGATGCATGGGTGGCCCACGGCGCGGAGCAGGCACCGGCATGAACGCAATCGTCCAATTTCCGCCAAGACGGACGACGCTGCAGGAAGCATCGGGCGCAGTCCCGGCGTTCCGCTTCGAAGGCCTGCACAAGACCTTCCGGTCGAAGGACGGCGCGGATGTGGTCGCGCTGCACGACGTGAGCTTCAGCGTCGAACGCGGCGAATTCGTCACCGTGGTCGGCCCGAGCGGCTGCGGCAAGAGCACCCTGCTGCGCATCCTGGCCGGCCTGGAGCGCGCGAGCCGCGGCACGGTCGAGCTCGGCGGGCGGCGCCACACCGGGCCGAGCCGCGACGTCGGCGTGGTGTTCCAGGCGCCCGTGCTGCTGCCGTGGCGCAACATCCTCGACAACGTGCTGGTGCCCGCGCAGATCCAGGGACGCGACCCCAAGGTCGCGCGCGAGCGCGCCCTCCACTACCTGCATCTGGTGGGGCTGGCCGGCTTCGAGACCAAGTACCCCGGCGAACTCTCCGGCGGCATGCAGCAGCGCGTGGGCATTGCGCGGGCACTGGTCAACGACCCGATGCTGCTGCTGATGGACGAGCCCTTCGGTGCGCTCGATGCCATGACGCGCGAGACCATGAACGTCGAGCTGCTGAAGCTGCGCGAACGCACCGGCGCCACGATCATGCTCGTGACGCACAGCATTCCGGAAGCCGTGTTCCTCGGCGACCGCGTGATCGTCATGTCGCCGCGGCCCGGGCGCGTCACGCAGGTGATCGACGTCGACCTGCCCGCCGCCCGCACGCTGGATCTCATCAACACCGAGCGGTTCGGCAGCCATGTCCGCGGTATCCGGGCCAACCTCAACGCCAGTGGAGGGCTCGACTGATGAGCACCGAGAACATCGACTTCGAGCCGCCCGCGCCGTGGCTCACGCCCACGCGGCGCAAGGCGCTGATCGTGGCCGTCTTCGTGGCCGTGGTGGCCGCATGGCAGCTCGTGGTGAGCGCGCTGGGCATCTCGCACCTGATCTTCCCGGGGCCCGCGGGCGTGGCCCGCTCCATCTATGACGTCTTCTCGTCGGGCGAGGTGTGGCCGCACCTGTGGGTGACGCTCTACGAGATTCTTGCGGGCTTCGCGCTCGGCGCGTTCGCGGGCTTCCTGCTCGGCGCGCTGATCGGCCAGAGCGCATTGCTCGAACTGGTGCTCTACCCGTACGTCGTCGCGTTCCAGACCGTGCCCAAGGTGGCCGTGGCGCCGCTGTTCGTGCTGTGGTTCGGCTTCGACACCACGTCGAAGGTCGTGATCACCGCGACCATCGTGTTCTTTCCGGTGCTCGCCAACACGATCGTGGGGCTTCGCTCGGCGCCCAGGGACCAGATCGACCTGATGCGTGCATTCACGGCGTCTACCTGGCATGTGTTCCGCATGGTCCGGCTGCCGCATGCGCTGCCGTATGTGTTCGCGGGGCTCGACATCGGCATCGTGCTGGCCGTGATCGGCGCGATCGTGGGCGAGTTCGTGGGCGCCCAGGCCGGGCTGGGCTATCTCATCCTGCAGCGCAACTTCTCGATGGACGCGGCGGGCATGTTCGCGATCCTCATCGTTCTCTCGGCCATCGGCATCGTGCTGCATGGGCTGATGAAGGCGATTGCGCGGCGCGTGGTGTTCTGGGCGGACGCGTTCACCGACCTGTCTCGCGGTACATGAAGCAACAACACAACCCCTACAAAGGAGCAACGCAATGATCCAAGACGAACAGAAGCTCGAGGCACCCCGCAGGGCCTCCGCGCAAGAAATGCCGATTCTCGACCTGGGCCCGTGGCTGGCCGGCGGCCCGATCGGGCCGGTAGTCGAGCAGTTCAAGGCCGCATGCACCAACACCGGTTTCTTCTACGTCAGGAACCATGGGGTGCCGCAGGCAGTGATCGACGCCGTGTTCGACGCCACCCGCCGCTACATGTCGCTGCCGATGGAGGAGCGCCTGAAGGACCGGATCGACGAGCGCTTCCGGCGCGGCTTCATGCCCATGGGCGTCACGCAGCATCCGGGCCACAAGCCGGACCTGAAGGAGAGCTACGAACTCGGCATGGACCTGCCGCTGACGGACCCCGACGTGGCAGACGGACGGCCGTTGCACGGCCCCAACCGCTGGCCTGCGGACAAGCCCTGGCTCGAGCCCGCGGCCATGGCGTACTTCAACGCCACCATCGAGCTCGGCCGCAACCTGCTGAAGATCTTCGCCTCGGCTGTCGGCAAGGAGGAAGGCTTCTTCCTGCAGTACGCCACCAAGCCGATGGTGCAGTCGCGGCTCTTTCACTATCCGCCGCAGGAGTCGTTCACCAACCTGGAGCTCGGCGCTGCCGCGCACACCGACTACGGCATGCTGACCGTGCTGGCACAAGACCCTATCGGCGGCCTTGAACTGTGTACGCGCGGCGGGGAGTGGGTGGCCGCGCCCTACGTCGAAGGCACGCTGGTCATCAACCTGGGCGACTTGGTAAAGGTGTGGACCAACGACGTCTACGTGTCCAACAGGCACCGCGTCGCGAATCGCACGGGCAAGGAGCGCTATTCGATCCCCACCTTCTTCAACCTCGACTACGACACGCCCGTGGCCTGCCTGCCCGAGTTCGCGCCCGGCGAAGGCGAGCCCACGCATGCGCCCATCAAGTCGGGCGACTACCTCGTGCGGCGGTTCGCGACCGTTCAGAAGTACAAGACGCCTGCAGAGCTTGCTGCTGCGGGGTAAGGGCTTCAGGCGGCGGGCCGCCGGTGTTCGGCGCGCTGCTCCGCCTCTTCCAGCGCAACCGTGAGTTCCGAGAGAAATGCGGCCACCGGTATCGGCAGGCTGCGGCCCTTGTGCACGCACAGCGCCAGGCGCTGCGGCCTGGCGCGCGGGTCTTTCAACGGCACATAGGAGCCCGCCCTGGGACGCCCGAACGGGTCTTCCAGCGGCGTGGTCGTGAACGTGAGGCACATGCCCTCGGCCGCCACGTTGCGCATGAGTTCGTACGAGTTGGTTTCCAGCGCGATGCGCGGCCGGATCTTCGCCTTGGCGAGCATCTCGTCGTACTGCTGCTTGGCCCACAGCGACGAGTCGAGCGACGACAGGCTGTACTCGGCGCAATCCGAAAGCCGCAGCGACTTGTAGCCCTCGAGCGGATGCCCGGTGGGCACCAGCACGTACAGCGGCAGCAACCGCGTATAGACCGTCGAAAGATCCTGGAACGCGATGTCGCCGAAGGTGAAGCAGGCGTCGAGGTCGTCTTCCAGCAGCATCTCCGCCAGCGTAGGGCTGCCGCTGACCTTCACGCTGAACGAGATACCCGGATAGCGCTTGGCAAAGCCGGAGAAGAACTGCGGCATGAAGTCGCGTGTCAACGATTCGGGCATGCCGAAATTGACGTGGCCCCGCTTGAGACCCTGCAGTGCCTCGATCTCGGAATGCAGCCGCCCGGACTCCTTCACGACGTTCTTGTGGTATCGCATGAGAATCTCGCCGGCCGCCGTGAGCTTGACCTTGCCGCGCCCCTGGCGCCGCTCCAGCAAAGGTGCGCCCAACGAGTCCTCGAGCATGGCGAGCTGCCTGCTGATGGCGGATGCCGCAACGTACAGGTTCTCGGAAGCCGCCCTGATCGAACCGGTGCGAACGACTTCGGCGAAGTACCGAAGCGAGGTCGTGGAGACAAGACTCAAGAAGAAACTCCGTGGGCTGGGCGCAAAGCGAAAGCGCCTCGGAGATTCTTGCACGCATCCCGCCCGCATGGCGCGGCGAACGCGATGCAGGCGCTGCGCCTCAGCGACCGGTGAAGCGAGGCGCGCGCTTGTCGACGAAGGCCGCCACGCCCTCGCGCGCATCGGCGCTGCCGGCACGTTCGCGCAGCAGCTTCTGCTCCAGCGCCAGGTGTTCATCGAAAGGCCGACCCGGCACACCGGCGCACAGGGTCTTGATTGCCGCGAACGATCCGCTCGCGCCATGGGCGAGCCGCGTGACGAGTGCTTCGGCGGCGGCTGCGAGTTCGGCATCCGCGTAGAGCGCATCGACGGCACCCCACGCCAGGCAACGCTGGCTGTCGACGGCGTCGCTCAGCATCAGCAGTTGCTGCGCACGCACCGGCCCCACGCGACGCGCGAGGAAGTACGAGGCGCCCGCATCCGGCGACAGCCCGATGGCCGCGTAGCCCGTGCGCAGCTTCATCGATTCGGCGGCGAGCACGAAGTCGCCGCACAGCGCAAGCCCCACGCCCGCGCCGCCTACCGCTCCGTTCACCGCGACGACCAGCGGCGCCGGGTTGTTCGACAGGCGCAGCAATGCCGGGTGCAGGCTGTCGAGCATCTCGTTCACCAGCTCAGGCAGCGCTTCGCCGGCCGCCACGAATTCATCGATGGCGCCGCCGGCGCAGAACACCCTGCCCTCACCGGTCAACAGAATGACGCGCGGCTTCTGCGCCAGCACTTCGTCGATGGCCTGCACCAGCGCGCGACCGTTCGCGGAGCCAAGGGCATTCGCGCGCTCGGGCCGCTTCAGCACGATGCGGCCGATGCCCTCCTCCACGCCCCAGGCAATGCCTTCGCTGATGTTCATGCTCAGACCCCTGTGAGCCCGCCGGTGCACATCAGCGTCTGCCCGCTCACGTAGTCGGACTCGGGCGCGCACAGCAGGTACACCGCGCCTGCGGCCTCTTCGGGCGTGCCGCCGCGTCCCAGCGGAATGGACTGCTCCATCATCGCCAGCAGCCCCGGGTTGATGCCCACCTTGATCTCGCGCCCCTCGATGTTCGCGGTGGTGGCTTCGGCGGTGCTTGCGGTCAGCCGCGTCTGGATGAAGCCGAAGGCCACGCAGTTGACCGTCACGTTCATGCGGCCCCACTCCTTGGCCAGCGTCTGCGTCATGCCGACGATGCCGGCCTTGGCGGTCGAATAGTTGGCCTGCCCCGCGTTGCCGAACAACCCCGCCACCGACGAGATGTTGACCACCTTGCGCACCACGCGTTGGCCCGCCTCGGTCTCGGACTTCGACAGCGCGCGGATCACCGGTTGCGCCGCGCGCAGGATGCGGAACGGTGCTGTCAGGTGCACGTCGATCATGGCGTACCACTGCTCGTCGGTCATCTTCTGCACCACGCTGTCCCAGGTGTAGCCGGCGTTGTTGACGATGATGTCGAGGCCCTTGTATTCGTTCACCGCGGTGCCGATGAAGCGTTCGGCAAAGTCTGGTGCGGCCACGCTGCCGACGCAGGCCACCGCTTCTCCGCCGGCAGCACGGATGGCCTGTACGGTCTCTTCAGCCGGCCCGGCATCGAGGTCGTTGACGACGACGCGCGCGCCTTCGGATGCGAGCTTGAGCGCAATGGCCCGGCCGATGCCGCGACCCGAACCTGTGATGAGGGCGACCTTGCCGCCGAGCTTGAGTGTCATGTCTCTGGTCTTTCTTCGGTTGATCTCAGCGCAGCGCGACGAGCGCTTCGCCCGCGATGCGCGTCTGCCCATACTGGTTGGCGCTGAGCACCTCGACGCGCACGCAGCGCTCGCCGTTGTGCTCGAGCTTCTCGACCACGCGCCCGCTGCACCGCACCGCATGCCCCAGGTGCGTGATGCCCTGGAAGCGCACGTCGAAGCGCCGAAGCTGCGATTGCGGCGCCCACTGGGTGAGCAGGCGGCCGAGCCAGGCCATGCCCAGCATGCCCTGCGCGAACACATCGGGCATGCCCGACTTGCGCGCGAAATCTGTATCGATGTGAATGGGGTTGTGGTCGCCCGAGGCGCCGGCGAACAGCGCGAGCGTGGTGCGGTTCACAGGCGGCAGCTGCAGCGAAGGCAGCTCGTCGCCGATGTTCACGACGTCGTAGGTCAGGGCATTCATCGGTGCGGGTTCCTTCCTTCAATGGCGGCAGACGATCACCGTGCGCAGCTCGGCCACCAGTTCGTCGCGCTGGTTGGTGGCGCGCGATGTCTTGATGACGAATTCGAGCGCACCGTTCTTCTTGTCGTAGATGTCGGTGATGGTGGAACGCACCGTCACCGTGTCACCCACACAGGCCGGCCGGTGGTAGCTGAAGCCCTGCTCGCCGTGCAGCAGCTTGGACAGCGGAATCTGCAGGTCGGCCAGCAACCGGTCGGACGCGCCCGAGTCGAGTTCGGCAGCGAACAGGAAGGTCGGCGGTGCGGGCAGGTCGGGGTAGCCGGCATCACGCGCGGCGGCGGCATCGGTGTAGACGGGGTCGGTCTCGCCGATGGCCTTGGCAAAGAATTGCAGGCGGCTGCGCTCGATGGGCAGCACCGAAGGCGGCAGCTCGTGGCCGATCCATTTCTTGTCGATCATCTGATAGCCCTCACACGCGTTCGTAGAGCGTCACCACGCAGGCGCCGCCCAGCCCGAGGTTGTGCTGTAGCGCCATCCGCGCACCCTCGACCTGCCGTTTGTCTGCTGTGCCCCGAAGCTGCTGAACCAGCTCCGTGCATTGCGCCAGCCCCGTGGCCCCGAGCGGATGCCCCTTCGACAGCAGCCCGCCCGACGGATTGGTCACTACCTTGCCGCCATAGGTGTTGTCGCCATCGACCACGAACTTCTCGGCGCCGCCCACCGGGCACAAGCCCAGCGCCTCGTAGCTGATGAGTTCGTTGTGCGCGAAGCAGTCGTGCAGCTCGACCACATCGACATCTTGCGGGCCGACGCCGGCCGCGTCGTACACCTTCTGCGCGGCTTCCTGCGCCATGCTGAAGCCGACCACCTCGCGCATGTCGCGGCTCTCGAAGGTGATGGGCCGGTCTGTGGTCATGGCCTGCGCCTTGATGCGCACGCTGCGGTCCAGCCCGTGGCGCTCGGCAAAGCGGGCCGAGCACACGATGGCCGCGGCCGCGCCGCAGGTGGGCGGGCAGGCCATCAGCCGCGTCATGACGCCGGGCCACATGACGGGCGCGGCCATCACCTCGTCTTCAGTGACGACGGTGCGGAACAGCGCCACCGGGTTGTTCGACGCATGGCGGCTGGCCTTGGCGCGGATCTTCGCGAAGGTCGACATCTGCGTGCCGTACTGCTGCATGTGCGCAAGGCCCGCGCCGCCGAAGTAGCGCAGCGCGAGCGGCACCTGCTCGTTGCCGACCAGCTCGTCGGTGATGCTCTCGAAATGGTCGAAGGGGCTGGGCCGGTCGTTGAACACCGCGCCGAGCGCGCCGGGGCTCATGTGCTCGAAGCCCAGTGCCAGCACGCAGTCGGCGGCGCCGCTGGCCACGGACTGGCGCGCGAGGAACAGCGCGGTCGAGCCGGTAGAGCAGTTGTTGTTGACGTTGATGACCGGAATGCCCGTCATGCCCACTTCATACAGCGCGCGCTGGCCGGCGGTGGAGTCGCCATACACGTAGCCCACGTAGGCTTGCTGCACGAGCTCGTAGCCGATGCCGGCGTCTTTCAGCGCGGCGTTCGTGGCATGGGCGGCCATCTGCGGATAGGGCTGGTTCGCGCCCGGCTTGGTGAACGGGATCATGCCGACCCCGACGACATAGACGTCTTGACTCATGAGAGGCTCCTTGGAGGTTCGAATAAGAAAACAGACAGGCTCAGGCTACGCCTCGCTGGCGGTCTTGCCAAAAGGGTTCGCGCAGCTTTGTCTTCAGCACCTTGCCGGCGCCCGACAGCGGCAGCGCGTCGAGGATGGCCACGCTGCGCGGGCACTTGTAGTTGGCAATCAGCGTCTTGCAGTGCGCGATCAGCTCCTCGGGCTTGATTGCCTGCCCCGGCTTGAGCACCAGCGCGGCATGCACCGCCTCGCCCCACTCCTCGCTCGGAATGCCGATGACAGCGCAGGCGGCCACCGCGGGATGCTGGTTGATGGCGTTCTCTACCTCGGCCGAATAGACGTTCTCGCCGCCGCTGATGATCATGTCCTTCAGCCGGTCGACCACGAAGATGAAGCCGTCGTCGTCCATGTAGGCGCCGTCGCCGGTGTGCATCCAGCCGTCGCGCAGCGCGGCCGCCGTCTGCTCGGGCTTGTTCCAGTAGCCCTGCATCACGTTCGGGCCGCGCACGGCCACTTCGCCGACGGTGCCGCGCGGCACCTCCTTGTCGTCGGCATCGACGATGCGCACTTCCATGCACACGGCGGCGCGGCCCGCCGAGCGCAGCTTGCCGTGCTTGCGGCCTTCGGCCGTGTGGAAGTACGCGGGGTTGAGCGTAGCGATGGGCGACAGCTCGGTCATGCCATAGGCCTGCACGAACCCGACACCCGGAAAGGCCTCCATCGCGCGGTTCAGCACGGCCTCGGAGATTGGCGAGGCACCGTAGGTGATGTTCTTCAGGCTGCTCAGGTCGCGCGGCTCCCGCATGGCGGGGTGGTCCACCAGCATCTGGATCATGGTGGGTACCAGCAGCAGGCTGGTGACGTGGTCACGCTCGATGGCGTTGAGCACGCCCTCGGGCGTGAACATCGGAATGATCGCGTGCGTGTTGCCCGCAAACCAGTGCGGCGTGGCCAGGCCCATGTCGGCCAGGTGGAACATCGGCGCGGCATGCAGGTAGCAGCCGCCGGCCGGGGCCAGCCCTTCTGCCTGCGCCGCGAGCGCCGAGCTGCAGATGTTGGTGTGGCTCAGCATCACGCCCTTGGGGAAACCGGTGGTACCGCCGGTGTAGAAGATGCCGGCCAGGTCTTCGCCGCGGCGCACGGCGTCGGGCACCGGCTGGGCGGCGTCGATCAGGCCTTCATAGCTGTGCATGCCGGGCGGCATCGGGCCGTCGCCGCAGTAGACGACTTCGCGCAGGCTCTTCGATTGGCCGCGCATCTGCTCGACCACCGGCCGGAAGGTCTCGTCGACCAGCAGGATGCTGGAGCCCGAGTCTTCCAGCGAGTAAAGAATCTCGGCAGCCGACCAGCGGATGTTGCAGGGGTTGAGCACCCCGCCGCCCCAGGGTACGGCCATCTGGTACTCGAGATAGCGGTCGGAGTTGAGCGACAGCATGGCAACGCGGTCGCCCGCCTGCATGCCCAGTCGCTGCAGCGCACCGGCCAGGCGTGCGACCCGTTCGGCAAAGTCGCGAAAGCTCCGTGCACGGCCGGCAAAGCGCACGGCAATGGCATCGGGGCGCTGCTGCACGGCCCGGTGAAGGCCCTGGGTGAGGTACATGGGTTTGTCTCCGTCTCGTTCTTGTGTAGCCGCATGGTAGAAATCCGGCGGCTGCCCGGCGATTGCACTTCGCTTCGATCGCATGGCAGAAAACGTCAATCGACAGGACTCATGCTGCAACCGCCCGTCACCATTCCGATCGCCTTCGTCCACGGCATGCTGTCGGGCATTCGCGCGCGCGGCGGCGAGGCGCTGGTCGACATCGACACGGCGCTGGAAGACGCGGGCATTGCCCCCGCGCTGCTCGACGAGAACGGCGCGCGCATCACCGCCGAGCAGTACGTGGCGCTCTTCGCACTGCTGATGGACCGGATGGACGACGAAGCGCTGGGCTTTCTCACCCGGCGCCTGCGCTGCGGCAGCTTTGCGCTGATGACGCGCTCCACGCTGGGTGCGCGCACCTTCGAGGTGGCGCTGCGCCGCGTGGCCCACACCTTCAGCCTGCTGCAGGACGACCTCTCGCTGGTGCTGCTGCACGAAGGCCCGCTCGCGGGCTTCGGCGTGAGGCTGAACATCCAGCCCGCCACGCACCAGAACTTTCTGCACGAGCTGATGCTGCGGGTGTACTGGCGGCTGTTCGCGTGGCTGCACGGCGGCCGGCTGGTGGCGCGCCGCTTCGACTTCGGCTTCGAGCTGCCGCCCTATGCGGACGGCTACGCCAAGGTGTTCCCGGGGCCGCTGCAGTTCGGCCAGCCGCTGTCGGCCGTGTGGTTCGACGCCAGCGCGCTCGAAACGCCGGTGCACCGCGACGCGCAGGAGATGCAGGTTTTTCTGGCGGCCGCGCCGGCCAATGTGATCCTGCCGCGGCTGGCCGAGCAGGCGGTGAGCGCGCGGGTGCGTGCGGTGCTGCAGCAGCACCGCCCGGCATGGGCCGATCTGGCAACCACGGCGAGCGTGCTGCACATGTCGGTCAGCACGCTGCAGCGGCACCTGGCGACCGAGGGCACATCGTTCCAGGCGCTGAAAGACCAGTTGCGGCGCGACCTTGCCATCGTGCGGCTCAACACCAGCACCGTGCCGCTCGCGGCACTGGCCGAGGAGCTGGGCTTTGCCGACAGCGCGGCGTTCCAGCGGGCCTTCAAGGCGTGGACTGGTGGTGCACCGGGGTCGTATCGGCGAGCCGGACCGCCCCCCTGACTACCCTGCGGCGCTCCCGCCAGCGCTCGGCGCCTTTGCTCCCTTCAGGCGAAGGCGCCGCAGCAGCGCGCGGAGGGGCTCGGCGAAGTGCCCGGGCGTTGGTGCGGCAGGCGGTAGAGCTTGCACACCGGGCGAGGCCTTGGCGATATCGGCTGCGTGCAACTGCAGCAGACGCAAGGCCATCTCAAAGTCCGGCCGGTCGATCTCGAAACGCTGCTCCACGTCGGCGGCGTCAGCCGGGCCGAAGACATAGCTGATGGCCTGCCCCATCGCCTGGCAGATGCCCGACTGGAGAAAACCAGGATGGATGGCGCTTGCCCTGAGCGCGCAGACCACCGCCCCAGCTGGCGAGAAGATGCTGTTGTGAAGGCCTGAGCCATATTCGCCAATGATCTGGCGCGCCCCCTTGAACAAGGCGATCTGCTGCAGCAGCGGCATCTGTTCCGGCTGCACGATGCGAAAGCCTGCGGCTTGCGCCCAGGTTTCGACATCCTCGCGGTTCACCAGCATCCTGCCGTCCCGGCCAGCGGCGCGGCGCGATAGAAAAATGCGCTCGCAGTCCGGCGGAGGCACCAGCGGCCCGTTTCCAGCCTCGATCCGTGCGAGCATAAACTTCGCCGCCTCTCCCAGCGCGGGATGAGCACGGCTCGCGCACCGCGTGAGCGTGGGCGCGATCAGCCGGCGCAGGTGCAGCGTCTCCGCGTAGGGCTCATAGCTGACGAGTTGCTTCTCGCTGATACCCAGGAGGGCAAGCAGTTGCAGCGCGAACGCAGGTGTGTTGCGCGGAATCAGGTACTGCGCACGATCGATGTCTATACCCGCAGCCTGCAGGACGAACAGCTTCGGCAGGAAATCCGCGATCCAATGGCCCCAGATCAGATGGCCCGGCCCCGCCAGCATGACAACCGGCTCGGCGATGGAGTGCGCAGGTGCGCGATGCGCGCTGAGCTCACCATAGAGAGCGCACTCCCTGACGGCATCTTCGCTCATATTCATGCGTTCCGACACCAAGAAACGTCCATCTCGCGCGATCAACCCATGCGAGGTGACGTCGACTTCTTCCAGTTCGAACACGCCCACGGGCTGCTGATGCTGCTCGCCGTAATAGAACTGGCCAACTGAAGCGGGAACGCCACCAAGGGTGAAGAGCGGCGAAAGCGCGCTGGATGCCTGGGCTGCCCGCAACTCGCGGTAAGTCACTCCGTGACTCGCTGGCGTGAGATGTTCAAAACCAATCTTTTCTTCGGTCATCGGCGTGGTCTACAAAAATGACTACAGACTGCAGTCAATACGAAACTGAAAAGGAGCGATCGGTAGCGGTACCTTTTGCGCCACGAAATGCAATCCCCCGGCGCGTGGAGAGCACTTCAAGATGCGATATCGAGGTAAAATTTATTACCAAAGAATTCGAATCCATACCGGAACTCCCTACCCTGGATCGCACCCCAATGACCAATCTACAGCCTGCAAGTGTACCCAGTTTCAGTCATTGGGAAATTCCTTCCCAGTACAAATATCCATTCGTGAAACCGAAGCTTCCAGCGCTCGGCAGACTGGAGAAATATTTCGAAAAATCGCGTCAGGCCGGGTATTTCTCGAACTTCGGCCCGGTGTCCTATTGCTTCGAAGAAGCATTGAAATCATATTTTCCCGGGCGCCAGCCCATCACTTGCGCCAATTGCACGGTCGGATTGTCCGCGGCGCTCGTGGCTCTCAGGGTGCAGGGCGCGGTGCTCGTTCCAGCCTTCACGTTTGCGGCAACCGCCTCCGCCGTGCGGGCGGCTGGCCTGGATGTCGTGCTCGGCGATATCGACCCCAGAACCGGCGTACTTGACGCGGGCGGCGTTGAAGATGCAGTTCAGAATAAAGGTTGCCGTGCCGTGATCGCAGTGCGTCCGTACGGCATATGGTCGGACCTTTCTCCTTTGGAAATGGCGTGCAGGAAATCGAGCGTTCCTCTCATCGTCGATGGCGCGGCTGCACTGGGAGTCACGAAAGAAGTTATTTCCGACTACAGCTTGCCGGACAGCATCGAGGTTTTTTCCCTCCACTCGACGAAACCCTTCGGGGTTGGCGAAGGAGGGCTCATCGTGGCACCCGCCCGGTACGAGGACGATTTGCGGTCGGCGTTGAATTTCGGCCTGTGGGCCGATGGACGAATTTCTCGCGGCAGCGGCTTCAATGGAAAAATGGACGAACTTACCGCATCGATGGCATGTGCAACGCTCGAGGACATTCCCGCCAGAATCAAGGAAAGGCAGGATTACGCTGCCAAGCTCAATCGATTTTCAATGAAGCACGGCCTCGTGACTTTTTGCGCCGAAGGTTCCGAGCGAATTGCGCCATGGCAATGCTTTCCAATTCGACTTCCCAAAGAAAAGAGTGCCGACCGTGTCGTCGCCTTGTGCGCAACTTCGGGTTTGCAGGTTCGACGCTACTACCACCCTCTCGGGCCCATTGCGACCGATGCCGAATCATTTCCGGCGGCGGCTTTTCTTTCAGACAATACGGTATGCCTGCCCGTTTACGACGACTGCGAACCCGATACGGCAGAAAAAGTCTGGGAAATATTCTGGAAGGCCGTGTCGCAAAAATAGAATCAGCGCATCTTTCTTTTCATTTTTCAGATTGCGGCAGAGCGTCGGCAGGATGTCCGCGTCAACCCCCTTGGCGCCGGCGGCCGACATACATGCCTCGCCCGACCAGCCCCTTCGCGTCGTAGCTCACCTCCAGGCCGGCAGCCGCAAACGCGTCGAGGTACTGCTCGTGGGTGAACAGGCCCAATCGGTGCTCTTCCTTGAAGTGATCGACGCTTTGCGGCGTGCCCACCAGGTAGTTGATATCGAGCACGGAAACCAGACCAACCTTCTGCGCGATGTACATCCAGCTGATCTTCAGGTCCTTTTCATCGACGTGGTTGGCGGTGATGTGTCCGCTCCAGTAGGTTTGCGGAGAGAACCAGGGCTCGACGACCACGAGACCGCCCGCAGCCGCATGCGCGGCCATGTTCCTGATTGCCGCCTGCATGCGTTCCAGCGTTTCCGCATAGCCGATCGCGCTGAAGAGACAAGTCACGACATCGAAGGTCTTGCCCAGTGAGAACGCGGCCATGTCGCCCTGGTGGAAGGTGCGATGGGGCAACCGCGCGCGGGCAACCTCGAGCAACTCAGGGCTGATGTCGAGGCCTTCGATCATGGCCAGATCGCGGTCGATGAATTCGCAATGCTTGCCCGTGCCGCACGCCACGTCCAGCAGCGACTGCGCATTCGGAGCCTGTTCCTGGATCAGCGCCCGCAGCTTCGCGCTGGCGCTGGCATAGTCGACGAAGCTGTAGATCGCGTCGTAGTATTTCGCGGATTTGGAGTACATCTGTAAGTGGTGTGAGCGGCCGGTTTTCAGGCGCGGTAAGGGGGAAAGAAAGCAGTGGGCGCCGCAACGTGCGCTTCGCACAACCGGTTGAAGATGTCCGGCCTGTACACCTGCTTGAGCGCGCCGAGGGGACACTTCCTCGGGCCGAAGCGCTCCTTGAATTGCGCCACACCGTCGTCGCGTCGGATACCGCCGCCGAGGTTGAGCAGCGCAACGCCGAGGCCCTTGAGCCGCTGGATGCCGCCCCAGATCAACGCCGTCATGGTCCCGCGGCCCGCGGGCGGAATCACCACCAACGACATGTCGGCGCAGAAATCGGAATAGCCGTACAGCGCCGCGGCAACGATGTCACCGTCGATTCGAACCCCGATAGCGAGAGTGTTGTCCGCATGGCCCAAAGCCTCGAGGCTGCGCGCATTCAGCCGTGACTGGCCGCTGAAGTTCTTGCTTTCCATGAACTCGTCGGCGTTTTCCTTCAGGAAGGCAAGGAGCGCCTGCCGATCGTCGACGAGGCTGGCATCGCTGCGCTCGAAGGCCTTGAGCACGCGCCGCGGGTTCTGCGACATGGCGTCGAGCAGCGCCTGCTGCGGCGCACGCAAGTCGAGCACGTAGAGGTCGTTGTGCGCGGCATATTCCGGCAGGCTCGCACATTCCGCAGGGGCAAACAGCGGATGGACGGTGATGTAGCCGCACACATAGCCTTGCTGCCGTGCAAACGCCACCCAGCGGTCGTATCCGGCGCCCGCTTGCAGCGCAGCGCCGGCCAGGCCGGACAGGCCGTAGGGCGTGACCACGTCGAGATGGCCCTGAAAGCTACGCTCGCAGATCGGCGACACCACGCGAAGCCCCGGCGTTTCGTCGGCGTAGAGAAAGGTCGGCAGGCCAGTCGTCAGCTCGACTGCGGCACAGCTCTCCCAGGTGTGTCCGAATCCGTGGGGAATGCCTTCGAGCGCACCGCGCCAGCCGTCCCGGTCGGCCAAGGGGATCTTCCTGACCATGGGGACACCCGATGCCATGCGCGCCGCCGAATCATCCACGACCGGCTCCCGGCGCACGGTAGGCGGGGAAATAGCCACCGGGCTCTTCTTGCGGGCTGGCCTCGCTCAGGCAACGATAGGCTGCCCGGTCACCGATGCGCCCGCCCAGGTATGCCGGCAGCTGCCGCGTTGCCCAGCCCTCCTTGAAACGACTCAGCCCATCCGCGGCGTCGCCTGTGACGCCCGCGCCGGCGCCGAGGTTGATGCAGGCGAGGCCGAGTTCCGCGAAGTGCTCGATTGCCGCACTGAACATGGCGAACGAGGCGCGGTGGGCATAGCCCTGCTCGCTGTACGCGCCGAGGTGGTAGTAGGCGTGGCGCTCGTTCGCGAGCCACAGGGTCATGCCGACGGTATCGCCGTTGCGCACGGCCCGCAGCGCGGTCAACCCTGGCAAGCCGAGCTGGGCGACCAGGCTCTGCGCCGAGAAATCGGCGGCGCCCGAAATGTCGTGCCGCTCGGCCAGCGCGCCGTAAAGGCTCAGCCACTCGGCGGCGAACGCGGCGGGTTGGGCACAGACTTCGACATCGACCGCGTCCATGGCGAGCTTGATGTTGCGCCGATGATGGCTGGAGACGGCCGCCAACGCATCGCCGAGCGGGTTCAGGTCGACAACGTTGTGCATCTTGTAGATTTTCAGCAGATCCGGAAAAGCGAGGCGCAGCGTTTCTTCGTCGGTGTCATGCAACGGATCGATCACGGCGGTCACGCTGACCAGGCTGTCGTCGAGCGCGGCCAGATCGTACGGCAGCAGCGCCCAATCGTGGCAACCGAAAAGCGGGTAGCACGCGCGCGCGTCCCGGCGGCCCGTGGTGCCGACGACGTGGCTAAGCAGCCAGCCGCCCGAGCGCTGCAGCGGGATCGGCGCGGCCCCCTGTGCCACCGCTTCGGCATAGCGCCTGCAGGCGTAGGGACTTGCGATGCCGCGCCGGACCGCCGCGCTGTCGTCAGTCAAGAAACTCCTCGCCTTCCTGCGCCACGAAGGAGGTTTCACCATAGTTCTTGTAGTAGCGCGTCAATGGTTCGCGAAGAAAGTGCTTGTTCGGACGAAGGTAGTTGATCCGCCGCGCGAAGTTCCAGTCGCCCGGCTCCTGCACCCTGTAGGCGCGAACGTCGAACGGAAGGATTTTGAACCATCCATGGTGAAACACCATCGAGGTGCCGACCTCGCCGTGCTCGAAACGCCCATTGCCATGGGGCACCCAGGAACCGTCGCGCTGCAGGAACCAGAAGCTGTGCCAGATGAAGTCCGCCCGTGTCTCGCGCGAAACATCGATCAGCCGTTCGATCCGATGCAGCTCGAAGGCGTCGTCGTCGTCGAGGTAGGTGATGAAGCTGCCCCTCGAAAGAGGGCGAGCCACGTTGGCCGGCTCGGTACCGGCAACCAGCCAGCGGTCGCGCCCGGGCCGCGGATAGGGCCCGCGGCGGGGCATGTTGTGGAATTCGATGCGCGGGTCGTTCAACGCGCGCAGGCGTTGCTCAGTGTCGTCGGTGCAATGATCGCCAACGACGAGGATCTGCAAATTCTCATGGGTCTGGTTCATCACCGACGCCAGGCAGCGCTCGATCAGCAGGTCCGGCCGGCCGGCCGTCGCGATGCTGACCGTGACCAGGGGCGCCGGCTCCTCGAAGACCGCCTGGTAGGACTTCGTGTGACGCACCTTCTCGAACTCGTCCCTGAAGTGCGCCATTCCTTCGACCTCGCCCAGCAGGTGGTCGACGCGCTGCTGCTCGTGGGCCAGCTTGTACTCGAGCTGGGAGATTCGACCCAGGGCGTCCTCGAGGTAGGGGTCGACCGAGCCGCGCGGCGCGCGTCTTTCGGAGCGGCCGAATTCCACATAGTGCGCTAATGGATTGACACCGGCCGCCGCCACGTCGGGGTACTTCACCAGGTACCAGTCGCCATCGAAGTAGGGATTGGGCCAGAGCCCCAGGAAGACGCCCTCGGTCACGTAGTGCGCGACAAGGTCCGACGGCAAGGCCATGTTCACCAGCTGCGAGGTGTACCAATGCGCATCGAACAAGCCGCTGCGGCGGATCAGGGCATAGGCCGTGCGCTGGGATTCCGTGAACGAGGCCGGTGCTTGCATCTCACGCATGAGCCACCTTCGGACGAACCGAGGACAGCTTCTTGATGGCCGCGGGCAGTGCAAGCACGGCGGGCGGTGCGGACACGGCCGCAGGAGGGGCGTCCGAGCCGAGGATCAGCGAGAGACTCGATGCAAAGGCCTGCGCACTGTGGTCGCGCGCCACGCGAGCGCGTGCCGCCGCGGACTGCGCAACCCACATGGCCGCCTGTTCGTGCAACTCGACCGCGTTCTCCGCGAAGCTGTCGGCCAGGGCCGCGGTGCGGATTTCCAGCGGTACGGACCAGTCGAGCTGCTCGGCCATGAGCGGGGTGGCCACCACCGGCAGCCCCGCGGCCGATGCATCGAGGATCTTGATCGGAATGCCTGCTGCAAAGTGAATCGGTGCGACGAAGACACGCGCCGAAGCGAACACGCTCGACAGGTCCTCCACGGCACCCAGGATGCGCACGCCGGGCGCCATCAGTTCCGCGCGATCCTGCCCCACATGCCCGACGATGTCCAAGGTCGCATCCTTGATCCGCGCCCGGATCTGCGGCCAGACCTCCTTGATGAACCAGGCCAGGCCGACCCAGTTCGGCGCGGACGGCTCCAGCAGCCGGCCCACGAACAAGAATCCGCGGCGCCTCTCGAAAGGCACCATGGCGCCCACGTCCTTCACTGCATGGCTGAGCACGCTCACAGGCACCTTCAGGCGGTTGCGGAACTGCACAGCCTCGAGCTCGTTCACGCAGATGACGGCATCGGCGTCCAGCGCGAGCGAGACTTCCTCGCTGATCGCTTCCTGCGTGGCGGACGGCTGGGTCGCGCGTCCCGCCCACGTCGCCTCGAGCGCGGCGCGCGTGGCGAACAACGCCTCCGCGTCGTAGACGATCCGGGTGCCTCGCAGAAGATGCGGAGAAAACTCCAGCACCTTCGACACCAGGCGCATGTTGTCGGGCCGGCTGACGATGGCCGCATCGTAGTAGCCGTGGCGCTCCTGCAGGAACTCCGGCAGGCGCATCACCGTCCGGTCGACGATGAACTCGACGTCGGGGTTGAATTCCGCGCGTACCCGGGCCCAATCCGTGTTCGGGTTGTGCAGCGAGAAGAACGTGACCGCCCAGCCCGCCTGCGACGCCGCATTGATCATGGCCCTGCAGCGCGGATAGCCCGACCCCAGGGATTCGAACGGCACCTCGTTGTCGATGACCAGCAGACGCCCCATGCGAGGCTTCGAAGCGGTGCGGGCAAACAGCACGTTGGGTGCGCTCGGCGGCAGGCAGCTGGTTCGAAGAAAGCGCGCATGCCTTTCGCGCAGTTTCTTCTGGTTCCTGATGCTCTGCTCGATCGCATCGCCGCGCTTGCTCTCGCTGCCGAACTCGAAGTGATCGACGCAAGCCCCTGGCTCGTAGACCACGCGAAGGCCCCGCTCGCGCAGCCGCAGGCAGTAGTCCACTTCTTCGTAGTAGGCCGGCGCATAGCGCTCGTCGAAGCCGCCCAGGCCGTGCCAATCGCTCAGCTTGGTCATCAGGAACGCACCCGAGCAATAGTCCACGTCGCGCACAAACATGACCTCGTCGGTCTCGGCAGCCATGCCGCGGCAATACCCCTGCGTGCTTGCGTCGGCCCAGACCAGCGCGCCGGCCTCCTGCAGCAGGCCGGTGGTGTGGACCAGACGGGCACCGACCGCGCCGACATCGGGCGCCGACCGCAGGCGCTCCCACGCCGCACGCAGCGTGCCCGCGCGCACGAAGGCGTCGCTGTTGAGCAACAGCAGGGCCTGGCCCTTGGCCTGCGGTGCGGCCTCGTTGCAGCCCCGCAGGAAACCGATGTTGGATGCGCTGTTGATGACACGCACACCGTCGGCCCGCGCCAGCAGTTCGGCAGTGCGGTCGGTCGAGGCGTTGTCGAACACGATGACCTCGAAAGGCGGCGTGTCGGCAAGCTTCATCTCCGCCGCAAGCGCGCGCAGGCACTTGAGCGTGAAGTAGGCAGCGTTCCAGGTGACGACCAGCACCGAGATCAGCGGGGGCCGTTCGCTGCGCAGCGCGAGGCGCTCACCCGCGTCGAGGAAGCACTCCAGCTCGCGCTGTGCCTCTTGCATGGCCAGTTGCTTCGGCGTGAGGGGCGTCGCCTCTTCCGCAATGGCGACAGCCGCCTGCGCGACAGGCACGACGCAAGGAATCCCGGAGGGAGCGGTGGTCTGCACAGGTGCCGGCGCGGGTGCAGGAGCCGCTTCCGCGGGCTGCGTGGCCGCGCTGCTCTTTCGCGCACGCCGGGCCGCCAGCTTCTTTCCGAGCTGGCCCGTCGCCGTCCACCAGATGGCCTTGATGCCGCGGCGCGCGACCGTCCTGAGGCGCGGATGGGCGGCCAGCTGCCGCGAAGCGAAAGCGCGCACCCTCGGGAAGCTTGCACTGAGGTCGCGCAGCGGCGCGGTCACGCGCCAACTGGTCGATGCCAGCACGCCGTGCAACCGCGCCGAAGTGTCATCGAGCCCCGACGCTGCGTGCGCCAGTTGGTGCCGGGTTTCGGCCAACTGGGCGGAGAGCCGGGCCAGCTCGGCGCTGGCTGCGTTCTGCGACTGCTGGACCGTCTCACTCCATGCGCGGGCCTCTTCGAGCGCCTTGTGCTTCTCCTTCAGGCCCGCTGCCAACGTATGCGCATAGCCTTCGGCGCGCTGGAGTTCGTTCAGGAGCGCCTGAGCTTGTTGCTGAACGTTCTGCAGCGCCTGGTTCCTGTCGTTGAGCGCCGCCTCCAGCGAACGTGCGTAGCCGCCCGCGCGTTCCAGCTCGGCCCTGACCTCCCTGCTGTCCTGTTGCAGCGCGGCGACCTGGCCCACCGCCGCGAGCATCTGCTCGACGGCTGTGTCCTCCACGAAAACGCTGGCGGGAATGGCGGGCAACTGCTCGCCGAGGGCGGCAACGCCGAGCAGATACTTGGCCCTGACGACGCCGCGCCCCATCTCGTAGTGGTCGCCGCCGCGGCGCTCGAAGGTGAGCAGTTCCTGCATGACGGAATCCGGCTGGGCGAGCACAGAGCCGGCCAGCATGCGCTGTCCGCAGATCGCTACGCTCGGGAAATGGCTGCGCAGCACTGCGTCGAATTCCTGATGGGTCAGCTCGTGCACGTGGTAGGGATTGGGCTCGGTGTTCGAGATCGAATACACGTTCAGGTCAGGCGTCGAGACCAGCAGGAATCCGTTCGGCCGCAGCACCCGGCGTACCTCCTTGAAGAAGGCCTCGTGCTCGTAGAAGTGTTCGAGGGTCTCGAACGAGACCACGGCGTCCACGCAGTGGTCGGGCGCGGGAATCCGGCGGGCATCGCCCTGCACGTACCGCAGGTTGTCCGCGGTGTACTCGCGCTTGGCGTGATCCACCGTTTCCTGGGACAGTTCCACGCCCACGACCGACTTCGCGCTCTGCGCCAGCAGCGCGGAGCCGTACCCTTCGCCGGACGCCACATCGAGTACGTCGAGGCCCCTGCACATCTCGCGGGCGACAAAGTACCTGTGCAGGTGCTCGATTTCCACTTCCCCGCGCGCGATCGTGGTGAAGCGCTCGCCGGTCCAAGACAGCCCCTTGCGGGGTTGAGGCCTTCTGAAAATCTCGCCCATTCAATGCCACCTTTGTAACGATGCGGGCCCGACCCGTCGGCCCGATCCACACTGCAGCGCCGTTGCTGCAGCAGTTGTCGCCTACCCCCGCGATGGCCGGCCCCGCGAGGTTTCAGCAGGACCGAAACCGTTAACGAGAAGCCAAACGCGCACCACATTTGTGCGTAAGCTTTATGAATGTTTATTTTTGTTAACAAAAATACATCCCGCTATCCCATATATCGGTGAATTTTGTAAACTTTTGGACTATTCCAAAGATTCCGGGAGCTTCTGCAATTACGGGATGCAGCGCGCGACAATCCCGCGCATGGCAACCTCTTCCGATCTCCCGCCTCTCAACCGCCAGTTCGTCGCCCATTTCGGCGAGATGGGCAGCAAGTGGGGCATCAACCGCACCGTCGGGCAGATCTATGCGCTGATCTTCTTGTCGGAGCGCGCGCTCAACGCCGACGAGATCGCCGAACTGCTCGAGTTCTCGCGCTCGAACGTCAGCATGGGCCTGAAGGAGCTACAGGCCTGGCGGCTGGTGCACCTGCGGCATCACCCGGGCGACCGGCGCGAATACTTCGAGGCGCCTTCGGACGTGTGGGAAATCTTTCGCGTACTGGCCGAGGAGCGCCGCCGCCGCGAGATCGAACCCACGCTCTCGATGCTGCGCAACGCCCTGCTCGAATCGGCCACGAGCGACGCCGAGCGCCATGCGCAGGAGCGCATGCGCGAGATGCACGACCTGATCGACCGGCTGATGAAGTGGTTCGACGACGTGCAGCGGCTCGCGCCCGAAACCGCCATGAAGCTCATGGGCATGGGCGCGACCGTGACGAAGGTGCTGACGCTCAAGGACCGCATCACCGGCGGCGCAGCGTCGAAGAAGAAGGCGGCCGAATAGGCCTGCCTGGAGTCTCTAAAGCCGCTCCTGCCCCGCCGGCGATTCGGGCGTTCCGAGCTTGGCCTTGCGCACGGCCTCGTCGTCCATGAGTTCGTACCACATCGCATTGAGTACGGCGAAAGCGGCTGCCAGCGGCAGGCCGAGTATCCAGGCGAAGTACCACATCTTTTTTCTCCTCCGTTCGTTCAGTAGGCGTGGCCGCTCTCATCGCGGATGGCCTGCTCGTCGACCTTGCCCCACAGCACGTGATAGACCCAGCTGGTGTAGGCCACGATCAGCGGAATGAAGAAGGCCGTGACCACCAGCATGATGAACAGCGTGAGGTGGCTCGACGACGAGTCCCACACCGTGAGGCTGGCGCGCGGATCGATCGACGACGGCAGGATGAACGGGAACATCGACGCGCCCACGCTGAGGATGATGCCGGCGATGCCGAGCGCCGCCGTCAGCAGCGCGAGCACGGGGCGGCGCAGCGCGAGCCCGAGCAATGCACCCAGCGCGCCGACGAAGCCGGCTGCCGGTGCGGCGAGCGTCCACGAGTGCGCCGCGTAATTGGCGGTCCATGCGCCTGCGTGCAGTTCGACTGTCTTCAGCATCGGGTTCGACGGCCCCACCGCATCGACCACGCTGCTGATGCGGTAGCCGCCGATGCTCGTTGCCAGCAGCACACCGGCCAGCGCGTACAGCGCGATGGTGAGCACCGCCGTAACCATGCCGTAGGTGCGAGCGCGCTCGGCCACCGGCCCGGCAGTCTTCAGCAGCAGCCACGAGGCACCATGCATCACCAGCATCGCCACCGACACCAGCCCGCACAGGATCGCGAACGGATTCAGCAGGCCGAAGAAGCTGCCGTCGTAGAAGATGTGCATGTCGGCGCTGAAGCGGAACGGCACGCCCTGCAGCACGTTGCCCACGGCCACGCCGCAGATCAGCGCAGGCACGAAGCCGCTGAAGAACAGCACCCAGTCCCAGCGCGCGCGCCATTGCGGCGACTCGCGCTTGCTGCGGAACTTGAAGGCCACGGGCCGCAGGATCAGCGCCGTGAGAATCACGAACATCGCCAGGTAGAAGCCCGAGAAAGACACGGCGTACAGCTGCGGCCATGCCGCGAAGATCGCGCCGCCACCGAGGATCAGCCACACCTGGTTGCCTTCCCACACCGGGCCCACGCTGTTGATGACGACGCGGCGTTCGATGTCGTTGCGCGCGGCAAAGGGCAGCAGCATGCCGCTGCCCAGATCGAAGCCGTCGGTCACGGCGAAGCCCACCAGCAGCACGCCGATCAGCAGCCACCAGATGATGCGCAGGGTGTCGTAGTCGAGGAGTGTGTGGAGGATCATGCTGCGCTCCCGGTGGAAGGAGAAGGAATGGCCGCGCCTGCGTGGGCCGGCGGAATGTGCGAAAACGTGTCGCCCTCGTCGGGAGCGTGCTCGGCTTCAGGCCCCTTGCGGATGGCCTTGAGCATCAGCTTCATCTCGATGATGAGCAGCGTGGTGTAGATCGCGATGAAGCCCGCGAGCGTGAGCAGCAGCGTCTTCACGCCGAGGTTCGACACGGCCACTGCGGTAGGCAGCACGCCTTCGATCACCCACGGCTGGCGGCCGAACTCCGCCACCAGCCAGCCCGACTCGATGGCGATCCACGGCAGCGGGATCGCGAACACGGCGAGCTTCAGCAGCCAGCGGTAGCTGTCGAGCTTGCGGCGCGCGGAGAGCACGAAGAAGGTGCCTGTCAGCAGGATCAGCAGCATGCCGATGCCCACCATCACGCGGAACAGCCAGAACAGCGGCGCCACCTGCGGCACGGTGTCCCATGCGGCCTTGGTGATCTGCTCGTCGGTGGCCTGGCGCGGGTCGTCCACATAGCGCTTGAGCAGCAGCGCGTAGCCCATGTTGATGCCGTTGTCCTCGAAGTCGCCGCGCACACCCTGCGTTACCTTGCCGGTGCCGCCTGCCTCGCGGATCTTCTGCAGCGCGTCGTAGGCCTTGAGGCCTTCGCGGATACGGGCCTCCGCGCGCTTCACCAGTTCGTCGATGCCGGGCATCACGGTGTTGAGCGAGCGCGTGCCGATCAGGCCCATTACCCCGGGGATATGGATGGCGTAGTGCGTCTCGCGCGCTTCCTGGTCGGGGAAGCCGATGACGGTGAAGGCAGCGGGTGCGGGTTGCGTTTCCCACATGGCTTCGATGGCGGCCAGCTTCATCTTCTGGTGCTCGCCAGAGAGGTAGCCGCTCTCGTCGCCGAGCACGGCCACCGAGAGCGCGGCGGCCAGGCCGAACGAGGCCGCGACCGTCATCGAGCGCTTGGCCAGCTCGAGGTGACGGCCCTTGAGCACATACCAGGCCGACACGCCGAGCACGAACACGGCGGCGCACACGTACCCGGCCGACACGGTGTGCACGAACTTGGCCTGTGCCACCGGGTTGGTCAGCACTGCGGCGAAGTCGGTCACTTCCATGCGCATGGTCTGCGGGTTGAAGGCTGCACCCACGGGGTTCTGCATCCAGCCGTTGGCGATGAGAATCCACAGCGCCGAGAAATTGGAGCCGATGGCCACGGCCCATGTCGAGATCAGGTGGCCCACCTTGGAGAGCTTGTCCCAGCCGAAGAAGAACAGGCCGACAAAGGTGGCCTCCATGAAGAAGGCCATCAGCCCCTCTATGGCCAGCGGCGCGCCGAAGATGTCGCCGACGTAGTGGCTGTAGTAGCTCCAGTTCATGCCGAACTGGAACTCCATCACGATGCCGGTGGCCACGCCCATCGCGAAGTTGATGCCGAACAGCACGCCCCAGAATTTCGTCATGTCGCGCCAGATCACGCGGCCGGTCATCACGTAGACCGTCTCCATGATGGCGAGGATGATCGAAAGCCCGAGCGTCAGCGGCACGAACAGGAAGTGATACAGCGCCGTGACGGCGAACTGCAGGCGCGATAGCGCGACGATGTCGAGGTCCATGGGGGTTCTTCCTTTGTGTTCCCTGTTTTTTCTTTTGCGAGTTCAGTCGGGGCGCAGGCTGCGCAGTGCGGCGTCGAAGGCTTCGGTGCCGCGCCGCAGGTCGGCGACGATGCGGCCCTGGCGCATGCACACGAGGCGGTCGGCGAGCGCGGCTTCGCGGCGCAGGTGCGTGGCAATCAGCAAGGTGCGCGAGCCTGCGTGTTGGGCGAGGCGGTGCAGCACGTCGTGTGCGGTGGCGGCGTCGAGTGCTTCGGTGGGTTCGTCGAGCAGCCAGAGGGGCACGGGGCGCAGCAGCAGGCGGGCCAGTGCGAGGCGGCGCGACTGGCCGCCGGAGAGGCCCAGGCCGCCTTCGCCGAGTCGGGTGTCGAGGCCTGTGGCCAATGCGCGCACTTCGTCTTCGAGGCCTGCCGCGTGCAGTACGGCGTGCAGTTGGTCGTCGGTGGCGTTGGGCGCGGCGAGGCGCAGGTTGTCGCGCAGGCTGTCCTGGAAGAGTTCGGTGCGTTGGGTCAGAAGGCACGCGGGCTGTGCGCTCTTGCTGCCTGCTTGTGGCGTGATTTCGCCTGCGATGGCGGCGAGCAGCGTCGACTTGCCTGCGCCGCTGGCGCCGATCAATGCGACGCGCTCACCCGCGTTCAGGGCCAATGTCACGTCGCTCAGGACCGGTGTGCGACTGCCATCGTGGACCACAGTGACGCGCTGCAGTTGCAATGCGAGCGTCGCATCGGGTTCGTTCGACGTTGACGTTGAGGCGGACTCCTCGCTCATGCGCGGTGCAAGACGCCGCACCGCCAGCCACGTGCGGCCCGCATCGAGCGCACCGCGGCGCAAGGCCGCGAAGGGTTCGGTCGCGGTGAGCGCCACCAGCAGCGCCAGTGCCGCCGCCGGCGCACCGATGACGCCCTCGCCCACCAGCAGGCCGACGGCAAGCAGCACGCCGACGAGGGTCAGGGTACCCGCGCTGCCATAGGCGAAGCCGGCCGCCGCTTCGAGCTTGTTCAGTGCCAGGTCGGCCTTGGCGAGGTGCATGTCGGCGTTCATCAAAGCCTCGCGTTGCGCGTCGATTCGGCCGGCCATCACCAGATCGGTCTGCCCCGCAACAAGATCGACCGCGCGTGCGCGCAGCGCTTCGATGGCATGCGCGCGCTGCACGGCTGGCCGGCGTGCGCGCCTTGCGACGAGGAATGCGATGCCCCAGCCGGCGGTCACGAGCCACAACATCAGCGCGAGGCCCATGGCGATATGCATGAAGCCGAGCACCACACCCGCCAGCAATGCCGCGCCCAGCGCAGCGGCGGCCGGCACGAGCAGGCGAAGGTAGAGCGATTCCAGAGCGTCGATGTCCGCCGTCAAACGAAACAGCAGGCGGGCCGGGCGCATCAGCAGTTCGCGCGCCGCCTCGGCCTTTGCCCAACCACGGAACAGGCGAACGCGCAGCGTGGCGAGCACGGCGAAGGTCGCGTCGTGGGTCACGAGGCGTTCGCCATAGCGTGATGCCGTACGGCCGAGTGCCAGCAGGCGAATGCCGGCGGAGGGCATGAACACGTCGAAGGTGAAGGCGGTGGCAGCGTGCAGGCCGGCCAATGCAGTCGCGGTGATGAACCAGCCGGAGAGGCCCAGCAGCGCCATTCCTGCGAGCACGGTGACTGCGGCGAGCAGGCAGCCCAGCAGAAGAGGACGCGGCTGAGCGGCGAGGAAGGGGCGCAGCACCAGGCGCAGGTCGCGCCAATTCGTGGCGTGGAGAGGTGCCGCCTTCATGCGGCCTTCTCCATCGTTTCTGCGCCGAGGTTCACCGCGCGGTCCATGCGTGCCGCCAACACCGGGTCGTGCGTGGCGACAATGAGGGTCTTGCCGCACGCCAGTGCCACCAGTGCATCGGCGACGCGCTCGGCGGTTTCTGTGTCGAGGTGCGCCGTTGGCTCGTCCACCAGCAGCAGGTCGGCGTGCGGGTGCACCGCGATGCGCGCGAGGGCGAGTCGCACGGCTTCGCCACCAGACAGGCCATGGCCGCCCTCGCCGAGCGTTACGCCGGGATGCGCCTGCGTCACGGCCTCGAGCGATGCGAAGCGCATGGCTTCGGCGACCTGCGGGGTGTCGACACCCGCGCGCCCCAATGCCACGTTGGTTTCGACCGAGCCGGCGAAGACGTGCGGTGCCTGGCCCATCCACGCCATGCGCTGACGCAGCGCCGCCACTGTGTGGTCCGTGAGTGCCACGCCGCCGATCGATATCTCGCCTCGCGTTGCGGGCACGAGGGCTGCGAGCATTGAGAGCAATGCAGTCTTGCCAGAGCCGCTGGGGCCCGTCAGCGCGACGTGTTCGCCGGCTGCGATGCGAAGCTCGTAGCCTTCGAAGACCTCTTGCTGCTCGCCGGGCCAGGAGAAATGCAGGTTGTGGACGGCGATTGCGGGCGCGGTGGTGGACGCACCCGTTGCGGCACGTGTCAGCGAAGCGTTCGCGCCGGGCAGTGGCAGGTCGTTGCGCTGCAAGCGGTCGAGCGCCTCCAGTGCCGCTTCGCCCGCAGCCCGGTCATGCCAGACCATCGACAGCTCCCGTAGCGGCTCGAAGAACGCCGGTGCCAGCAACAGCACGAACAGTCCCTCGCCCAGGCTCAGCGTCCGGCCCCAGGCGCCGAAGCCGAGCGAGCCCAACAGGTGAAAGCCAACGTACACGGCCACCATCGCCACGCCCAACGCCGAGAAAAGCTCCAGCACGGCCGAAGAGAGAAACGCGACGCGCAGCACCGCCATCGTCCGCCGGCGCAGGGATTGCGCTGCATCGCCCAGCCGCTGCGCCGTGGTCTCCACCGCATCGAGCGCACGCAGTGTCGCCAGCCCGCGGAGGCGGTCAAGCAGGAAGGCGTTCATGCCTCCCATCTCCACCATCTGCGCTTCACTCGCAGCCTTGGCGCGCCAGCCGACGATGGCCATGAAGACCGGGATGAGCGGCGCCGCGAACAGCAGCACCAGCGCGGCCACCCATGAAAAGGCGGTCACCGCGCACAGGATGAAGATCGGCACCACCGTCGCGCGCCAACGCGCGGGCTGGTAGCGCACGAGGTACGGCACCAGCGCCTCGGCCTGCTCGGCGAGCACGCTGGCGGCGAGGCCGGAAGGCGCGCGGGTGCGGTCGAGCGGCGAGCCGCCAGCCAGCGCCGCAGCGGTTTGCGCGCGCAGCACCGTGAGTTGTGCGCGTGCACGGGTGAAGGTCCGGCGAGCGCCCCAGGCCTCGCAACCCGCCCGCAGCAGCCCGAGCAGCAGGATCGCGCCGGTGGGCCAGATCACGGCAGCAAAGCCGCGACCCGATGCCAAGCCCTGCACAGCCATCGCCAGCAGCGCCGCCTGCGGCAGCCAGAGCAGCGCCGCGGCACCCTGCACCACCCCGCCGACGTCAGGCGACGCGAAGGCCCGCAGCGGCGATCGGGATGGCGAGTGCTTGGTCATTCCTTGGTTTCGTGTATTTTCAGTAATTACTGAAATCTCCACAATCATACCGAAGATGCGAGCGGCTGACGAGCCCGCAGACTGCACGCTCCGGCGCTCGAGCGCAACCGGGTTCAGGAAGATTCGGCCAGTGCGCCTACGCGGGCGCCCCCGTCCTTAATGAGAAACGACTAGCCCGGTGACCAGCAGCGCAGCAAAAAGCGTGAACACTGCGCGCCATGAGGCGGGGCGCGCTTCCACCCAGCGGTACAGCAGCGCCGCAGCGGCCACTGACAGGCCGAAGGTCGCCACAAGGCCGGCCGCGTCGAACCACGCGCCGTGCAGCCCGGAGTTCGCAACCGCCGCATTCATGGCAAGCAGTACCGGAAAATGGATCAGGAACAGCGAGTACGACATGCGCCCCATTCGCAGCAAAGGCAGAGCCAAGGTGGGCCAGTGCTTAGGCGAGAGCCAGTTGCGGCGCTGCGCGATGGCGATCAGCAGCGCCGTGACCAGCGCCGTGGCGATACGGCTGCGCCAGTCGATGGCCAGTGCGCCCGCCCCCACCAGCGCAAGCAGTGCGATCGCGCTCTGCCATGTGCTGGACCGCGTGGCGCGCCCGATCCAGAACACCAGCATGCCCAGGCCGTAGGTGCCGAAGAAATAGAAGGCTGTGTCGTCCAGCCCGGCATTGCGATTGAAGAGCGCCAGCGAAGCCACGGCCAGCCCGAGCACCAGCGCCACGGGCATCCAGCGCGCTTGCCCGCTCAGCAGCGGCGAGCCACTCGAGCGCTGCAGCATCGTGGGCAGGCCCACCAGTGCCAGCGCCAGCGCGAACAGCTGGAAGTCGATGGCTACATACCAGACGCCCGTCGACAACGACTCGTAGCCCAGCAGGTCCTGCAGCAGCAGCCCGTGCGCGACGAGTTGCCCGAAGGTCGGCGACGCAGGCACCACCTCTTCGTCGAGCCACGGCCGCACCACCGCCGCGACCAGCACGCACACCGTGAGCGCCGCGAGGTACGGCATGACCAGCCGCCCATAGCGCTGCAGGATGCGCGTCACCGGCCGCTCCACACGCAACATGCCGTCGGGCGCAAGGCTGGCGGCCGCAAGAAAACCGGCGATGACGAGAAACACCTGCACCGCCAGCCGGCCTTCGTTGGCCAGCCACGAGAAGAAATCAGGCGCGAGCGCATACGCGCCGGCTGGCATCGGGCCGTAGCGCGAGAGATGGTGTCCGACGATCACCGCACAGGCGATGCCCTTGGCCGCGTCGAGCAGCGGCATGCGTCCCAGCGATGACGGCGGCGCGCCGGCAGCAGGCGCGGCGCCGTTCGCAGTGGCAGTCAAAGCGCGAGCCGTTGCCTTGCTTCCTGGTATTCGCGCTTGAGCTTTTCGATGAAGGCCGCGGCGCTGGCCACTTCGGTCACGGCGCCAATGCCCTGGCCCGAGCCCCAGATGTCCTTCCAGGCCTTGGCTTTGCTGCCTTCGCCGCCGCCGAAGTTCATGGTCTTCACGTCGCCCTCGGGCAGGTTGGCCGGGTCCATGCCGGCCTTGACGATGCTGGGCGCGAGATAGTTGCCGTGCACGCCGGTGAAGAGGCTCGAATAGACGATGTCGTCCGAGCTGCCGTCGACGATGGCCTGCTTGTAATCGTCGCTCGCACGTGCTTCCTCGGTCGCGATGAAGGCCGTGCCGATGTAGGCAAAGTCGGCGCCCATGGCCTGCGCGGCAAGCACCGCACCGCCGGTGGCGATGGAGCCCGACAGCGCGATGGGGCCGTCGAACCACTGGCGAATTTCCTGCACGAGCGCGAACGGGCTCTTCACGCCCGCATGGCCGCCGGCACCGGCCGCCACGGCGATGATGCCGTCGGCCCCCTTCTCGATGGCCTTCTGCGCGAACTTGTTGTTGATGATGTCGTGCAGCGTCACGCCGCCGTAGCTGTGCACCGCGTCGTTCACGTCGGTGCGCGCGCCCAGCGAGGTGATGACGATCGGCACCTTGTACTTCACGACCATCTCCATGTCGTGCTCGAGCCGGTCATTGCTCTTGTGCACGATCTGGTTGATGGCGAACGGGGCGGCGGGCTTGTCGGGGTTGGCCTTGTTGTAGGCCGCGAGCTCTTCGGTGATCTCGATCAGCCACTCTTCGAGCTGCGCCGCGGGGCGCGCGTTGAGCGCCGGCATCGAGCCGACCACGCCCGCCTTGCATTGCGCAATCACGAGCTTGGGGTTGCTGATGATGAACAGCGGCGAGCCGATGATCGGCAGCGGCAGGTTCGCGAGTACGGGGGGCAGCTTGGACATGTCGTCTCCGGAGATGGGTTCGGTTTTATAAGAGAGAGAAGCCGCCATCGCCCGTCAGATGGGCGACAGCGGCAACGTGTCAGAAGGCGTCGAGCGCCATTGCCGTGACGCTCTCGGCGCCGTCGACGATGCTGTCGCGGATGCCCGGCACCTTGTTGAGGATGTGCTCTGCATAGAAGCGCGCGGTGGCGATCTTGGCCAGCATGAAGTCGGTGTCGAAGCTGCGCGAGGCGAGGTCCTGCGCAATGATCAGCGAACGTGCGAGCTGCCAGCCGGCCACGAGGTTGCCCGCGAGCATCAGGTAGGGCACGCTGCCCGCGAACACCGCGTTGGGCGATGCCTTGGTCTGGCCTGCAACGAAATCGACCACGTCGATGAACGCCAGGCGCGCGGCCTTCAGGCGCTTGAGCACGGCTGCCGCGGCGGGGCTGTCGCTCTTGGCGAGCTCGGCTTCGGTCTTCTCGATCTGCGCGGCAATCGCCTTCGCGGTCTGGCCGCCGTCACGGGCGGTCTTGCGGCCCACGAGGTCGTTGGCCTGGATGGCGGTGGTGCCTTCGTAGATCGTCAGGATCTTGGCGTCGCGGTAGTACTGCGCCGCACCGGTCTCCTCGATGAAGCCCATGCCGCCGTGCACCTGCACGCCGAGCGATGCCACTTCGAGGCTCATCTCGGTGCTGTAGCCCTTCACCAGCGGCACCATGAATTCGTAGAAGGCCTGGTTCTGCTTGCGCGCATCCGCGTCGGGATGATGGTGCGCAGCGTCGTAGGCAGCGGCGGCCACGCTGGCCATCGCGCGGCAGCCTTCGGTGTAGGCGCGCATCGTCATCAGCATGCGCTTGACGTCGGGGTGGTGAATGATGGGCGCGCTGGCGTTGATGGAGCCATCGACGGGGCGGCTCTGCACGCGGTCTTTTGCATAGGCCACGGCGTGCTGGTAGGCGCGCTCCGCAATCGCGATGCCCTGCATGCCCACCGCATAGCGGGCCGAGTTCATCATGATGAACATGTACTCGAGGCCGCGGTTCTCCTGGCCGACGATGTAGCCCACGGCACCGCCATGGTCGCCGTACTGCAGCACGGCAGTGGGCGAGGCCTTGATGCCCATCTTGTGCTCGATGCTCACGCAGTGCACGTCGTTGCGTTCGCCCAGCGCGCCGTCCTTGCCGACCATGAACTTCGGCACCACGAACAGGCTGATGCCCTTCACGCCCTCGGGCGCGCCGGTCACGCGGGCCAGCACGAGGTGCACGATGTTCTCGGCCATGTCATGCTCACCGTAGGTGATGAAGATCTTGGTGCCGAACACCTTGTAGGTGCCGTCGGGCTGCGGCTCGGCGCGGCTGCGCACCATGGCGAGGTCACTGCCGGCCTGCGGCTCGGTGAGGTTCATCGTGCCGGTCCACTGGCCGCTCACGAGCTTTTCGAGGTACACCGCCTTGAGCTCGTCGGAGCCGGCCGTGAGCAGCGCCTCGATGGCGCCGTCGCTCAGCAGCGGACACAGCGCGAAGCTCATGTTGGCCGAGTTGAGCATCTCGCCGCAGGCCGCGCCGATGGTCTTGGGCAGGCCCTGGCCGCCGAAGTCCGCCGGATGCTGCAGACCCTGCCAACCGCCCGACACGTACTGCGCAAAGGCTTCCTTGAAGCCCGGCGTGGTGGTGACCGCGCCGTCCTTGAACGACGAGGGGTTGCGGTCGCCCGCCACGTTCAGCGGCGCGACCACGTCCTGGTTGAAGCGCGCGCATTCCTCGAGCACGGCCTGCGCGGTTTCGAGGCCGGCGTCTTCGAAGCCCGGCAGCTTCGCGATCTCGCCGATGTTGGCCAGGTGCTCGATGTCGAACAGCATGTCCTTGATGGGGGCGGTGTAGCTCATGTCTTGTCTCCAGATACAGCGGATACGAAAAGGGCATCGCGAACGATGCCCTCTGGCTCAGTGCAGCAATGCGATCAGAGCGCCTTCACCAGTTCCGGCACAGCCGTGAACAGGTCGGCCACGAGGCCATAGTCGGCTACCGAGAAGATCGGGGCCTCTTCGTCCTTGTTGATCGCCACGATCACCTTGGAGTCC
>NZ_JBPJZL010000021.1:0-82771 GCF_051216835.1 Variovorax multivorans | reverse complement strand
GGACTCCAAGGTGATCGTGGCGATCAACAAGGACGAAGAGGCCCCGATCTTCTCGGTAGCCGACTATGGCCTCGTGGCCGACCTGTTCACGGCTGTGCCGGAACTGGTGAAGGCGCTGTAAGGGGTCTTCGACGATGAAGACCCGCATCACCGAACTGCTAGGCATCCGCTACCCGATCATCCAGGGCGGCATGCAATGGGTGGGCCGCGCCGAGCTGGCCGCGGCCGTGTCGAACGCCGGAGGCCTCGGCATCGTTACCGCGCTGACGCAGCCCACGCCCGACGACCTGCGCAACGAGATCGCGCGCACCCGCACGATGACCGACAAGCCCTTCGGCGTGAACCTCACGATCCTGCCGGCGGTGAAGCCGCCGCCCTATGCGGAGTACGTGCAGGCCATCATCGACAGCGGCGTGAAGATCGTGGAGACCGCGGGCAACAGCCCGAAGGACTTCATCGAGGCGCTGAAGCGCCACGACGTGAAGATCGTGCACAAGTGCACCTCGGTGCGCCATGCGCTGTCGGCGGAACGCAATGGCGTCGATGCCGTATCGGTGGACGGCTTCGAATGCGCGGGCCATCCGGGCGAGGACGACGTGCCCGGCCTCGTGCTGCTGCCCGTCGCCGCGCGCAAGCTGCGCATTCCGATCATCGCGTCGGGCGGCATTGCCGACGGGCGCGGCATGGCTGCTGCGCTGGCACTGGGTGCCGAGGGCGTGAACATGGGCACGCGCTTCTGCGTGACGAAGGAAGCGCCGATCCACGACAACATCAAGCAGGCGCTGGTCGACGCGACCGAGCGCGACACGAAGCTGATGTTCCGCACCCTGCACAACACGGCGCGTGTGTTCCGCAACGCCATCTCCGAAGAGGTGGTGGCTACGGAGAACCGACCGGGCGGCTGCGAGTTCGAGGACGTGCGACCGCTGGTGGCCGGCGCGCGGGGCCGTGCGGCGCTGGAGTCTGGCGAGGTGCACAACGGCGTGGTCTCGGCCGGGCAGTGCATCGGGCTGATCGACGACATTCCGACTTGTGCGGAACTGCTGGAACGCATGGTGCGCGAGTGCCGGGAGCATCTGGACCGGGCGCGGTCCTGGATGGACTGAGTCTTTCTGCTCGCATCCGGGGGGCGCTCACGCCGACGGGGTACCTTGCTCCGCGAATGTCCCCCGGCCTTCGGCCTCCTCCTTTATTTCGCTGCGCAAGGCACCCCATCGGCGTGATCGTTCAGAGCCGCTGCGGAAGCTGCATTTGTTGGCAGTCGCCGAGACTTCATGCCGCATGGAACGGCTACTTTGCCGGGTTCTTCTCTAGAGTGAATGCCCCTGTCACTCGATACCCCAACAAGGGAAGAAGAAAGGCGCAACACACCAAGCCACCACCGAAATGTTTGAAGGCTGCTTGCCTCGCGGCAGGTTGTCGGTGCGAAAGCAGCGATGCAGATGCGAGGTATCAAAAGGCGACGGCCAGGGTGTTACTAGCACCCCAGCCGTCTAACCAAGTTCGTGCAACAACCTATCAGGAACCGCACAAAAATGGCTACCAAGACTATAGCCCGGCCTCGCACGCCGGTAGCTTCCGAAGACAACGCCCAAGACCCGGCAGATCTTCTCGAAAACACCCTCTCTCAACTCGAAGCTCTTCTGTGGGTCTGCCACGGGGAAAACATTGACTGGTGCAGCGGTGACGGGCCTCGACAACTGGACAACCTGCTTTGGCTTGCGGCTGAACTGGCTCGCAAGGCTGGGGAGTTGTTTCAGATGAGCGAGAAGGCGCGGCGTGGGGCGTCTGAGACTAGCGGGTAGTGGCTGGTCTGCGGGCTGCGGGTTCGCGGCCCGCCTGAAGCCTTTGTGGTGAAGGGAGTTCGGTTCGATTGAGGTTTGTGGGGTAGGCCTCGGTGGCAGCTATGTGTTCCATGCTGATCGCCGACAGACAATGCGAGCATCCGCTTTGCAGCGACAACCATCCTGCAGCCATCGCGTTCCAATAATCGCTATTCCTCGCTTTCCGGTCGTTCACTGTGTAGAAGCGGGATTCGCACTGAAGACGGCGCTCGATCCCCTCCCATGAAAGACGGCCTCACCCAGGTTACTTGCTCGGGTGGCTGGAGTCGAACTCTGGGTCTTCTTTGAAGGGAGCCACTAGGTACCAAATCTCTCCAACCTCATGCGGCACCTTTTCAAGGCACTCAAGGTGAGCATTGATCTGCCCGCCGCACCGCACGGGCCACCCGCATCACGCGCACATGGAGCGTCATTCAGGCACGAGAACGTACGCAGGTGCGTAGAGACTGCCTCCCCCAAAGAAGTCGCCGTAGCTCGTCCGCCGATGCGGGTGCCGTACGCTGCGAATCGCCTTGATGACATCAGACCACGGAAGGACACGCCCGTTCTCGACCGCGTCTCCGAGGTTACTCAGCTCCACGGTCTGTAGCGCGTGGCCATCCATCGCTGTCGGTGCAAGGTGGGGCTGCGATAGATCGACCTGGAAATGGAGATCGTCCTGCTCGTCGCCGATGAGAGGGAACCAATGTGTGCGGAAGTCGCCACCGAGTTCCAACACGTTTCTCACCGCAGGGAACCCCGCAAAACAGGGCAGCCCGTGCTGTTCAGCCCTTTGCGCGAATTCGAAGAGTTCGGCGTTGATTTTCCCGAGTAGCAATGCTCCTCTCCGGACCTTTGGTCTGCGAGCAAACACCACCAGCACTCTCATGCGCCTCCCTGCATGAACTTTTGCCGCGACGGTGTTGCCTTCCCTTGTGGACCAGAAGTACATCGGCACTGCGGCGCCGAAACGTTGCCGAAGGTACGTGACGACGGTTGGCAAAATCGAGTATTCCGCCGTCCGCTCAGAGAAGAAGCTCGTCATTGGCGCATGGCCGCTCTTGGCGATGCCCAGGCTTTGCCAAGGCGATCAACCATCAAGCCCCTCACCTAGCGCCTCCTTCACGCAGCGCGTTCAACCATGCGCGGACGTGATCGCCGTTGTTGAACCTGTCCTGGAACAGGATGCGCTTCCGGTCGACGACTTCGCCCCAACTGCGGTCCGCGACGTCCAACGACGCTTCAGCAGCGCCGGGGCGGCCATGCCAAATAGCTTCCACGTTGCTCGCCCATCGCAGGTATTGCATCCAAGACAGCTTCAGCCAAGGCTTGCCGGTACCGCTGCGGATGATTTCCAAGATGCGTGCTTCGGATGGGTTATCGGCCATATCCCTGCCATCAAACCATCCGTGCCGAAGAAGCAGCGCGACGTCGGCTTCGCGCAGTCGAGCCAACAGCGGCCCCTCATTCCAGTATGCAACCTGTCGGCCTCCCGGTTCTTCTTCCTGCCACCGCCCTGGGGAGAAGCGCCGCAGGTTCATGAACTTACCAGTAGAAATGTCCGTAGCGCCCGCAAACTTCCACAGTACGAGGTCATGACACGCGAAGGCTACGTGGACGCGCATTTCCGCCGAGAGAAGCCGAATCAGATGGACCGCAGTCGGTAGGCCGGCGTCGTCCCTTAGTGGCTCTCGAGGGGGCACGTCCTCATTGAGAAACGTCAGGTAAACGCGCTCGCAAGAACAGCGCGAGAGGATCGAGGCGATTGCCATCGCCCGAGCTGGGTTCGCTAGATCCCGAAGGCTCACAATGGCGGTTAGCATCGTCTGGATGCCATGCCCATCCGCATGGCGTTTGGTGGCATCGGCTACCTCCACCATCAGCGAGTAATAGTCGTCCGTGAACGTCCTTGGGCACAACGCCGGTGAGCAGACAGCATCCACGCCCAATTGGGCACCCTGCTCAACAATCTCGCGCCCTCGCTGACTCCACCAACCAGCGTCCGCATGATCGGCCGTCGCATAGTCGGCAGAGAAGTAGGCCCACTGGTCCATTTTTCCCTTGTCGACCGCCGGGTTGTACATCTGCGAATCGAGGATCACTTCAAGCTCATCGCGAAGCTCACCAAGGCGTGCAAGCCGCGTCTGCACGTCCGTGGGACCATCGTTGACTGGGCTGAGAACGAGCCCCGAGTACGCGCCAATGCCCTCTTCTTCAAGGAGGTTCCACGAATCGTGACCGAGCTGCAGGTAGGAGGCCATAGGTTCCTCTTAGGGTTGCTTTAGTGACTCGATGAACTCGGAGGGCCGGCGGTAGCGGGCGATGGGCCACGGCTTGAGCGCCCTGATGAGGCAGCCGAAGCCAAGTACCTGCAGCCGCTGGGCATTTGCCGCAGGCATCTCTTGCCTCGCCGCCACACTAACAATGGCGTCGTGGATGGTCTTGCCTTGCTCCAAGAATGGGTGATGACTGAGCAGGCACTCGGCCAGAACGATAGCCAAGTCGAACTGGTCTGTGCGCCAGTCAATCAGGGCCTTGTCGTTGGTGAGTTGCTCGGGTGATGCGTATGCAGGCGTCCCGGGGCCCATGTTGAGGAACGCCTGGGTGAGCGTAGGTTGGTCCAGCATCCGCACGATACCGAAGTCGGTGAGCACGGGCGCCCCATCCGTCCGGAACATGATGTTGGCCGGTTTGATGTCACGGTGCACGAGCTTCTTGTCGTTCAGATGCTCCAGCACCTCGGCCAGCGTCACGGCTATTCCGCGCAGGACTGCTGGTGGAGGCGTGCCTCTCTTCAGTCTGCTCTCAAGCGTGCCGTCCGCGAGATACTCCTCGCAGACCACCCAAAGCTGCAGGCCGTCGTAGGCATAGGGAAACGCCTCGAAGAGCCTTGCAATCGCGGGATGTGAACAGTCTTGAAGAGCCGCAGTCTCACGGATCAGACGCTCCGGGCTTCCCGTTATGGCGGCCAGCTTGAGCGCGAAGGAAGTCTGCGCATTCTTGGCAAGGTAGGCGCTCTTGAACGCCCCCTTCCCAAGCTCGCCGTGGAACTCAAACCCGCGCTTCTTGCAGATGTCTACCGCGGCTGCTGTTAGGTCCAGCGCGGCGCTCATCTGACAGCGTATTGAAGTGCTCGTGAGCTTGCTCGCGCAGCCATCGGAGCAATGCATCCTGCTCGGCAGCCTCGATAAGCACCTGCACGGCTGAGCCGTCGAAAGAACATAGCCCCACTCCTCTCAACTCAAACTCTTCTCGATCCCGCATGGCTCTGCTGGCTACATGCTCCGGAACGATGACGTAAGACTTGTTCGCGTACGCGGTGCTGCGGTACGCCTGGTGAAACGCACGCTTCCAGTTGTCGAGCTTCGCCTCGAACGCGACAAGGCCCTTGCGTCGATTCCTGGCTAAGACATCGACAAAGCCTGCGCGATGGTCCCACTCGGTGGTGATCTGCACACGTCCGAACGCGGTTCGGCCCTTGGCCAGCTTACCGACGAACCTATCCACAAAATCCGCTTCGGTCGCGAACTCGAAATGGCCCCCCGTCCGTGTTCTTTCTTGAATCATTGGCGCACTCTAAGGCTGCTTTGGGCTAAGTTTAGCAAGCCACGTATCGCGCCCCCCAATATTGCCTGGACCGTTGCTACTAGACGCCAGAAATAGCGCTGAGCCATACCCAGACCACCTAGCTAACGCGCCAGCGGTCCTCGTTCACCGGCGGGCGACTCTATGTCGCAGATCAGTCTGACGCGAACATCGAACGCAGTCATACCAATGTCGACCGCAGCCGACGCCAGCCCTTTGGACTTCCGCTTGACCACCGCCCGCCTCTCACGAAAGCTCAGCGGTACGCCCCCACACGTCCATCTGCAATCCGCCGCAGCGGTCGAACCGCCAACGTCACAGCCGCGCTCATCGTGCGCAGGGCGCCGGGTGCTCCCCGCAGCGAAATAAAGGAGGAGCCCGAAGGGCGGGGGACATTCGCGGAGGGGAGTACCCGGCGGCCTGTGCACACACCCCGAAAGTACCTTTCCCAAGCCCCGCAGCTAAGGAAACCCCCGATACATGAGTGGTCATCGACCACCTAGCATCGAAGGCTGTTCCCTGTCGAGGTGTACCGGACGCGTCCCGCCGTTCGTGCCTCACTGACCATCCCGCGATGACAACTCCACCCGAGTCCGGCCCCACGCTGGACGCCGCCAGCCCCCTCCCCCCCGACATCGAAGCCGCCGACGAACCGACCAAGGTTCCCCTTGCCATCGAAGACTGGCTCACAGTCATCATCATGGGTGCGCTGGCGCTCATCACCTTTGCCAACGTCATCGTCCGCTACTTCACCGACTCGTCCTTTGCGTGGACCGAAGAGTTCTCGGTGTTCCTGATGATCATGCTGGCGCTGGTGGCCGGCTCGGCCGCGGTGGCGCGCGACCGGCACATACGCATCGAGTATTTTTCCGAAAGCGGCTCGATGGCGCGGCGCAAGCGGCTCGCGCAGTTCGGCGCGCTGACCATCGCCATTCTGTTCACGCTCATCGGCGCGCTCAGCATCCGCATGGTGTGGGACGACTTCCGCTTCGAGGAGACAACGCCGGGCATCGGGCTGCCCGCGTGGTGGTATTCGATCTGGCTGCCCATCGTGTCGTTCGCCATCGCATTGCGCGCGGTGGGCCTGATGATCCGGCGCGGTCGCAAGACGAACTACGGCTCAGACACCAAAGAGAGCAAGGACGACGCCAAGTGATCGCCACCCTGCTCTTCGTCGCCTTCGTCGTGATGATGCTGGTGGGCGTGCCCATCGGCGCCGCGCTGGGCCTGGCAGGTGCCGCGTGCATCGCACTGGCCAACAGCGACGCCCAATGGTTCGGCCTGCTGGCCGTGCCGCAGAACTTCTACGCCGGCCTCGGCAAATATCCGCTGCTGGCCATTCCGATGTTCGTGCTGGTCGGCTCCATCTTCGACCGCTCGGGCGTGGCATTGCGCCTCGTCAACTTTGCCGTCGCCATCGTGGGGCGCGGCCCCGGCATGCTGCCGCTGGTGGCGATTGCGGTGGCGATGTTTCTCGGCGGCATCTCGGGCTCAGGCCCGGCCAACGCGGCCGCAGTGGGCGCGGTGATGATCGCGGCCATGTCGCGCGCCGGCTACCCTGCCGCCTTCTCGGCCAGCGTGGTGGGCGCGGCGGCAGCCACAGACATCCTGATTCCGCCTTCAGTCGCGTTCATCGTGTATTCGGTGCTGGTGCCCGGTGCTTCGGTGCCGGCGCTGTTCGCGGCCGGCATGATCCCCGGCGTGATGGCCGGCCTGGCGCTGATGATTCCGGCCGTGATGCTGGCGCGCAAACACAAGATGGGCGCGCTCGAAGCCACGCTGCCGCGCCCGCCGTTCTGGAAGAGCTTTCGTGAAGCGACCTGGGGGCTGGCCGCGCCAGTGCTCATCCTCGGCGGCATGCGCGCGGGCTGGTTCACGCCGACCGAGGCCGCGGTGGTGGCGGTGTTCTACGGCCTCTTCGTGGGCATGTGCATTCACCGGACCATCAAGGTGCGCGACCTGTTCGTGATCTTGCGCGAGTCGGGCGAGCTCTCGGCCGTGATCCTGCTGGTGGTGTCGCTGGCGGGCATCTTCGCGTATTCGCTGTCGACGCTGGGCGTGATCGATCCGGTGACACGCGCGATCGTGAATTCGGGCCTTGGCGAATACGGCATCCTGGCGCTGCTGATACTGCTGCTCATCACGGTCGGCATGTTCCTCGACGGCGTGTCGATCTTTTTGATCTTCGTGCCGCTGCTGCTGCCCATCGTGCAGTACTACAAGTGGGACCCGGTGTGGTTCGGCGTGATCCTCACGCTGAAGGTGGCGCTGGGCCAGTTCACGCCGCCGCTCGCAGTGAACCTGATGGTCTCGTGCCGCATTGCCAAGGTGCGCATGGAAGAGACCGTGCGCTGGGTGGGCTGGATGCTGTTCTCGATGTTCGTGGTGATGGTGCTGGTCATCATCTTTCCCGAACTCGCACTCTGGCTGCCGCGCAAGCTCGGCTACTGATTTTTTTCCCGTCTCAGAACCATAAGGAGAGCCCTCATCATGAAATTCCGCCGCACCCTTCTCGGCCTTGCCGCAGCAGCAACCGCCCTGGGCATGTTCTCGACCGGCGCCATGGCGCAGGCCGCCTACAAGCCCGAGTACAAGATGTCGCTGGTGCTGGGCCCGCCCACGCCGTGGGGCCAGGCCGGAAAGATCTGGGCCGACATGGTGAAGGAGCGCACCCAGGGCCGCATCAACATCAAGCTGTACCCCGGCGTGTCGCTCATTCAGGGCGACCAGACGCGCGAATTCAGCGCGCTGCGCCAGGGCGTGATCGACATGGCCGTGGGCTCGACCATCAACTGGTCGCCGCAGGTCAAGCAGCTCAACCTGTTCTCCATGCCCTTCCTGATGCCTGACTACGCGGCCATCGACGCGCTCACGCAGGGCGAAGTCGGCAAAGAGATGTTCAAGACGCTCGACAAGGCCGGCGTAGTGCCGCTCGCCTGGGGCGAGAACGGCTACCGCGAGATCACCAATTCGAAGCGGGCGATCAAGTCGCCGGCCGACGTCAAGGGCATGAAGATCCGCGTGGTCGGTTCGCCCATCTACTCCGACATGTTCACCGCGCTCGGCGCCAACCCCACGCAGATGAGCTGGGCCGACGCACAGCCCGCGCTCGCGAGCGGCGCGGTCGACGGCCAGGAGAATCCACTGTTCCTGTTCACGGTGCTCAAGATGCAGAACGTGGGCCAGAAATTTTTGACCGCCTGGGGCTATGTGGCTGACCCGTTGGTGTTCGTGGTGAACAAGGAAATCTGGGCATCGTGGACGCCGGCTGACCAGGCCATCGTGCGCCAGGCCGCCATCGACGCTGGCAAGGAAGAAATCGTCATCGCGCGCAAGGGCCTGATCGAAGCCGACAAGCCTCTGCTGAAGGAGATCGCGGGCATGGGCGTGACGGTGACCAGCCTCACACCAGCCGAACGCGATGCCTTCGTGAAGGCGACGCGGCCGGTGTACGACAAGTGGAAGTCGACCGTGGGCGCAGACCTGGTGGCGAAGGCCGAGCAGGCGATTGCTGCGCGCAAGAAGTAAGAGCAGGCACGGCGCCGTGCGGGCGCATCAGCCTCGGTAGCGGCTCGGGTTCGCGCCCGCCATCTTCTTCATCAGGCGCCGCAGCGCCGTGGCGTCCTGGTAACCCACGGCGCCTGCCACCTGCTCGACAGTCATTCGGCTCGACTCGAGCAGCGCACGGGCGCGCCGCAAACGCACGCTCTGCACCAGCGCCTGCGTGCTCTTGCCGGTGGCCTTCTGGATGTGGCGCGACAGCGTGCGCTCCGACATGCAGAACTCGCGCGCCAGCACGCTGACCGCGGGCGGATCGGGCAATGCCGATTCGACGCGTGCGGCCAGCCGCGCCACAAGGTCGTTGCCGTTGGCCAGCACCTCCGGCACGATGAATGGTGCCTGCGCCTGACGCCCGTCGATCAGCAGCATGCGCGAGACAAGATCGGTGAGCGCACTACCGCAGCGCTCGCGCAGCAGGTGCAGCATCAGGTCGGTCTGCGCGAACGCGGCGCCAGCGGTGACCACAGGGCCGTCGGAGCACACCATGCGGTCGACGTCGACGGTGCAGCCAGGCGCCATCTGCTTGAGCAGCGCCGCGTACCACCAGGAGGTTGTCGCGCGCCGCCCCTGAAGCAGGCCCGCGGCATTCAGCAGGAACACCGCCGAGCACGAGGCCGCGACCTGCCCTCCGGCCTTCGCATGTCGCACGAGGCCCGCGATGGCCTTGGCCGCGTCATCGCTGTCGAGGCACCGCCGGATCTCGCCCGGCGTGTTGAGCCCCAGCCCCGGCACCACCCATGTCGAGCGGTCGTCACGGGGTCGCACGGGCAGGCGCGCAGTCTCCAGGCTCATGCCGGCCTGCAACCGCACCGGGCCACCCTGCACCGAGCACAGCCTCCAGCGCGGCGGCGCCACGCCGGCACGAGCGGCCACGGCCTGGGCAGCGCCCAGGATGTCGAGCGTGACAGCGACGCTGGAGTTGAAGGCGCCGGGCAACACCAGGACGGTGAAATCGTGCATGTCTGATTCAGCCCTGAAACGGTCAAATTTGACACTGCCATTCTGGCGACGCGAGCGGCCCAATACAAGCTCATCCGCTTTCCCCGTGCCGTCCACGGCCGCACTCAAATGACACCGACCCGCTCCCTGAACGAAGACGATCCGCTCGACGACTTCACCCCGCGCCAGATCACGCTCGACGGCATCGAGAAGAAGGTCTACCTGATGGGCCAAGGCCCCGCTGTGATCGTGATGACCGAGATGCCCGGCATCAGCCCGCACGTGGCACGCTTTGCGCGCTGGGTGCGCGACGCAGGCTTCACTGTCTACATGCCTTCGCTGTTCGGTCGCGACGGCGCGGTGCCGCAGGCCGAGGAAGGCACCGCTGTGTTCAAGCGCGCCTGCGTGAGCGCGGAGTTTCGCGCCTTCGCATCGAACGCATCAAGCCCGGTGACGCAATGGCTGCGCGCGCTCGCCCGGCTGGCGCATGAGGAATGCGGCGGCCCGGGCGTGGGCGCGATCGGCATGTGCTTCACCGGCAACTTCGCGCTCTCGATGATGATGGAGCCGACCATGCTCGCGCCGGTGGTGTGCCAGCCATCGCTGCCGCTCGACGATCCGGCGGGCATGAACGTGGCGGCAGACGAACTCGCGGCCGTGCGGCAACGCCTGGAGCGCGAGGACCTGAGCGTGATGGCCTATCGCTTCGACGGCGACAGGTTCTGCAAGGCCGAGCGCTTCGCTGCGTTCTCTCAGGCACTGGGCGAGCGTTTTGTCGCACGCGTTTTGCCCGACAACGCAGCCAACCCGAACACGCCGCCCTTCTTCGCGCAGGTGGTGGCCAGCCCGCACAGCGTGGTGACGGCACACCTGATCGATGAGGCGGGGCAGCCAACGCTGGCGGCGCGGGACGAGATCCTCGCGTTCTTCGCGCGGCGGCTGCTGGCTGGCCAGCGCTGAGCAGCGGCGTTTTCACAACAGGCGGCCGACCTCTTCCTGCGCGTGTTTGCGCACTTTCCACTTCGGCCGCCCGCACTCGCTAACCCCTTGGTATGCGCACCGTTGCGAGCCCGTGCGTCGCCACCGACAATGCACCCGCGATCCGATGCCGCGCCGCGAGATGCTCTGGCAGACTGACTTGCACAGCGCACTTCTTCGCGCAGCAAGGAGCCTCCTTCACCATGCATCTCAGGTCCACCGCATCGACCGTCGCAACAACACGGCCATCGCGCTTCGCGATCTTTTCGGTTCTTCTCGCAGCACTTGTTTTCTTGACCACCAGCTTCATCACCCCGAAGGCCCACGCGGCCGACGCCACCGTGCACACGCTGATCATCGACACCGACCCTGGCGCCGACGACGTGATCGCGCTGCTGTTTGCCATGGCCTCGCCCGAGCAGTTGAAGATCCAGGCGCTGACCACCGTGGCCGGCAACGTGCAGCTCGCCAAGACCTCGCGCAATGCGCGCCTTGCGCGCGAGTGGGCGAAGCGGCCCGACATTCCGGTCTATGCCGGTGCGCCGCGGCCCCTGTTGCGCACGCCCATCTATGCAGCCGACATCCACGGCAGCGAGGGCATCACCGGCGTCAAGGTGCACGAGCCGAGCCAGCCGCTGGCTGATGGCAATGCGGTCGACTACCTGATCCGCACGCTGCGCGCGGCGCCCGAAAAAAGCGTGACGCTCGCCATGCTCGGGCCCGAGACCAACCTCGCGTTGGCACTGACGCAGGCTCCCGACATCACGCGCGGCCTGCGCGAGCTGGTGCTCATGGGCGGCGCGCATTTCAATGGCGGCAACATCACGCCGACGGCGGAGTTCAACGTGTTCGCCGATCCGCATGCGGCCGAGATCGTGCTCAAGAGCGGCGTACCGATCACCATGCTGCCGCTCGACCTCACGCACAAGGTGCTGACCAGCCCCGAGCGCATTGCCAGGCTGCGCGGCATCGGCAACCAGGCCGGCAAGACGGTGGCCGACATCCTCGATGCCTATGTGCAGCACGACATGCAGTACTACGGCCTGCCCGGCGGCCCGGTGCACGACGCCACCGTGATCGCCTACCTGCTGCAGCCCTCGCTGTTCAGGGGCCGGAAGGTGAATGTGGAAGTCGACAGCCGCGAAGGCCTGGGCTTCGGCCAGACGGTGGTCGACTGGTACGGCGGTTTGAAGAAGCCCGCCAACGTGAACTGGATTGCCGAGGGGGATGCGCAGGGGTTCTTCGATCTGCTGACGCAGCGCATTTCCCGCCTGCCTTGAGCAGTAGCGCCCCGGAACGGCATTGACGGCGGTGGCATGCGGGGCCACCATGGTGCACCGTCGCCAATGCCCAGCTAGGCGGCGGACTCGTCGGGGAGGCCTGCCCGCTCTGGAATAGGTGATCAAACGCGCCATTTCAGGGCTTTCGAGGAGGTCTCATGGCTGAAAGCGACAAGGTGTTCGCAGGCTCGATCCCGAAGTTCTACGACACGCTGATGGTCCCCCTCATCTTCGAGGCCTACGCCACCGACATGGCAGAGCTTGTTGCGGCTTCCTCGCCCGGCTCGGTGCTTGAAACGGCGGCCGGCAGCGGCGTGGTTACGCGGGCGCTTGCGCCAAAACTCGGCGCCGGCGCGCGCTACGTGGTAACCGACCTCAACCAGCCAATGCTCGACTATGCGGCCACCCGGCAAGGCGCCGATAGCCGTATCGAGTGGCAGCAGGCGGACGCGCTCGCCCTGCCGTTCGAAAATGCATCGTTCGACGTCGTTTGCTGCCAGTTCGGCGCGATGTTTTTCCCCAACCGGGTTACCGGCTATGCCGAGGCGCGTCGCGTGCTGAAGCCAGGCGGGCGCTTTGTCTTCAGCGTCTGGGACCGCATCGAAGAGAACGCCTTTGCCGACGACGTCACCAACGCCGTTGCCACGGTGTTTCCGCATGACCCTCCGCGATTTCTCGCTCGCACGCCGCACGGCTATCACGACACCGCACTGATCCGCGATGATTTGAGCCGCGCAGGGTTCACCAACATCGGGATCGAGACGCGCGAGAAGCTGAGCCGCGCGCCCTCGGCACACGACGTTGCCACCGCCTATTGCCAGGGAACGCCGCTGCGCAACGAAATCGAGGCGCGCGACGCCAGCCTGCTTCAGCTCGCTACGGAGCGCGCAACGGAGGCGATCGCCAGCCGCCATGGCAAAGAGGGCCCGGTGACCGGCAAGATTCAGGCACATGTGATCGTGGCAGCGGGATAGCGGAGTCCCGGCGCGCGCTTCATCCGGTCATCTCGCGCCGCCTTTGGCGCACTTCATCGCATTCGCATGGAAGTTGCGCCGCGGCGCGGCAACCATGCGCATTCCATAACCATGTGATGGAGATCCGCGATGCGCACTGCCTTCTTCTTTCGCCAGACCCTGCTGCTTGCCTCGGGCCTGCTGATGTCCTTCCAGCTCCTGGCCGCCCAGGCCGGCTGGCGGCAACTGCGCATTCCGGGCGACACGCCCGACGCCGCACCCACGGTGGTCGCGCTCTACTACCCGACGAAGGCGACGGAGCGCACGACGGCCATGGGCCCGTTCACGGTACAGGCGGCCATCCAGGCACCGCCCGAGGACAAGTTCAAGGGACTGATCGTGCTGAGCCACGGCATCGGCGGCACCGAACTGGGCCACAGCAGCCTCGCCGAGGCGCTCGCGCGGGATGGCTACATGGTCGCGGCCCTTCGCCATCCCGGCGACAACTGGCAGGACGGGTCACTGCTGCAGAAAGGCGGCAGCGTGTACTTCACCGAACGGCCGCGGCAGGTATCGCGCGTGATCGACGCCTTGCTGCAAGACCCGCAGTGGAAGGATCGCATCGCCAGCGACGCCCAGGGCTTTCGCATCGGTGCGGTGGGGCATTCGGCCGGCGGCTATACCGTGCTGGCGCTGGCGGGTGGGCAAGTCGACCTGTCGCGCATTCGCAGGCACTGCGAGAGCGAGCGCGAGGCCGATCCGGTTTTTTGCGGCGTTGGCCGGAACGCGCCAGCGACGGCCGGCTCGCCTGCTGCATCAGCATCGGTGCTGCCTTCGCTGCGCGACCCGCGGGTGCGTGCGGTCGTGCTGCTGGCACCGGCGGGTGTTGTCTTCACGGCGTCTTCGCTGGCGGAGATCAAGATCCCCACGCAGATCTATGAGGCGGAGCTGGACCGGTTCCTCGTCCCGCGTTTTCACGCCGAATGGATTGCGCGGAACATGCCCCGCGCCGAAATCCACCGGGTTCCCAACGCCTGGCATTTCGCATTCATGGACACCCCGGCCAGCGCCATTCCCAGCGACGACGGAGACATCAGGAACGACCCGCCGGGCTTCGATCGAAAGGCCTTCCTGGCGCGACTGGGCCGCGAGATTCCGGCCTTCTTCGACAAGGCATTGCCCGAACGCGAATGAAAAAAGCCACGCTGCAGAACAGCGTGGCTTTTGTCTTTCTTGCGCAGCAGCAGCGGATCAGTGCTGCAGGATCTTGTTCAGGAAGTCCTTGGTGCGCGGCTGGCGGTTTTCCGGGTGGCTGAAGAACTCGTCCTTCGGGCAGTCTTCCAGGATCTTGCCGCCTACGTCGATGAAGATCACGCGGCTCGCGACCTTGCGGGCGAAAGCCATTTCGTGCGTGACCACCATCATGGTCATGCCTTCCTTGGCCAGGCTCACCATCACGTCGAGCACTTCGCCGACCATCTCGGGGTCGAGCGCCGAGGTGGGTTCGTCGAACAGCATCACGATCGGGTCCATCGACAGCGCACGGGCAATGGCCACGCGCTGCTGCTGGCCGCCCGACAGCTGACCCGGGAACTTGTCCTTGTGCGCCATCAGGCCCACGCGGTCGAGCATCTTCAGGCCGCGGGTCTTGGCTTCGTCGGGCGAGCGGCCCAGCACCTTGATCTGCGCGATCGTGAGGTTCTCGGTCACCGACAGGTGCGGGAACAGCTCGAAGTGCTGGAACACCATGCCGACCTTGGAGCGCAGCTTGGGCAGGTTGGTCTTGGGGTCGTGCAGCGGAATGCCGTTGACGGTGATCTCGCCCTTCTGGAAGGGCTCCAGCGCATTCACGGTCTTGATGAGGGTGGACTTGCCCGAGCCCGAGGGCCCGCACACCACCACCACGTCGCCCTTGGAAATGCTCACCGAACAATCGTTGAGCACCTGCACCGGGCCATACCACTTGGATACGTTCTTGATTTCAATCATTTTTTCGGACATTTCTTTCTCTCCGGTTCAGCCACTCAAACAATCAGCGAATGATGGCGATCTTCTTGTGCAGGCGCTTGACCAGCCAAGAAAGGGCGTAGCACATGACGAAGTACACGACGGCTGCGAGCAGGTAGGCCTCGATCGGGCGGCCGAAGTTCTTGCCCGCGGTCTCGAAGCCCTTGAGCATGTCGTAGGCACCGATGGCGTAGACCAGCGACGTATCCTGGAACAGGATGATGGTCTGCGTGAGCAGCACCGGCAGCATGTTGCGGAAGGCCTGCGGCAGCACCACCAGGCGCATGTTCTGGCCGTAGGTCATGCCGACCGCCTGGCCGGCATTCACCTGGCCGCGCGGAATCGACTGGATACCGGCACGCATGATCTCGCTGAAGTACGCAGCCTCGAACGCCACGAAGGTGATCACGGCCGAGATTTCGGAGCGGTAGTTGGAGCCGACCGAGCCGAACAGCGAATAGAACGACGCCGGCACGAGCAGGAAGAACCACAGGATCACCATCACCAGCGGGATGCTTCGCATGCCGTTGACGTAGATGGCCGCAGGCGTATCGAGCCACTTCTTGCCCGACAGGCGCATGAGCGCCAGGATGGTGCCGAAGATCACGCCGCCGATAGTGGCCACTATCGTCAGCATGATGCTGAAGTAGAAGCCCTTGACGACGAAGTTGCTGATGACGTCCCAGTTGTAGAAGGACAGGTCGAGATTCATCATGTCAGTGTCCTCCGCCGCCCGCGCTTGCAGACACGATGAAGCCCGGCACGCGGGTCTTCTTCTCGATGAATGCCATGAGGCGGTTGATGATGAGGGCCGAGATCACGTAGCACCCCGTCACCGCCAGGTAGACCTCGATGCCGCGCGAGGTTTCTTCCTGCGCCTGCATGGCGAACATGGTGAGTTCGGTGACCGACACGGCGAACGCGACGGACGAGTTCTTGAAGATGTTCATCGTCTCGCTCGTGAGCGGCGGGATGATGATGCGGTAGGCCATCGGCAGGATCACGTAGCGGTAGTACTGCACGGTGGTGAAGCCCACCGCCATGCCCGCATAGCGCTGGCCCTTGGGCAGCGCCTGGATGCCCGAGCGCACCTGCTCGGCGATACGCGCCGAGGTGAAGAAGCCCAGCGCCAGCACCACGAGGATGAAGCTCGGCACGCCCTTCATGACGGGGATGAGCGCCGGGATCACGTGGTACCAGAGGAAGATCTGCACCAGCAGCGGAATGTTGCGGAACAGTTCGACCCAGGCATTGCCCAGCCGCACCAGCCACGGACTGTCGGGCAGCGTGCGGATGATGCCGATGAGCGAACCCAGCACCAGCGCCACGATCAACGCCAGCAGCGCGACCGACACGGTCCAGCCCCAGGCCGACAGCATCCATTGCAGGTAGGTCGGATAGTCCCCCCCGGGGTCTTGCAGGAATACCTGCCAATCCCAGTTGCCCATTTGTGTTTACTCCTTCTTCACCGTCTCTTCGAAAACCAGTCCCTTGAAAAGAAACGCCCACCGCGAAAGGTGGGCGTCATCACGCAGCGACGCGGCGCTTATTCCTTGGTGACGTAGTCTTCAGCAGGCTTGTCGTTCGGGTTGGCCCAAGCGTTCTTGGTGGCTTCGCCCAGCGGCAGGCCGATGGTCACGCCTGCGGGCGGAATCGGCTTGAGGAACCACTTGTCGTACAGCTTGGCGAGTTCGCCCGACTTGGCCTGTGCCTTGATGCTGTCGTCCACGGCCTTCTTGAAGGCGGCGTCGTCCTTGCGGATCATGATGGCGATGGGCTCGACGGCCAGCACGTCGGACAGGATCTTGTAGTCCTTGGGCGACTTCGACTTGGCGGCCAGGGCAGCCAGGATCGAGCCGTCCATCACGAAGGCGTCGGCACGGCCGGTTTCGAGCAGCAGGAAGCTGTCGGAGTGGTCCTTGCCGTAGACCTCCTTGAAGGTCAGGTTCTCGGCGCGCTTCTGCTTGCGCACGGTCTGCAGCGGCGTGGTGCCGGTGGTGGTTGCAACCGTCTTGTCCTTCAGGTCGGCCAGCGAGTTGATGCCCGAGTTGGCCTTGACGACGATCTTGGTTTCTTCGACGTAGGTGGTCACGCCGAAAGCCACGTCCTTCTGGCGGGTGGCGTTGTTGGTGGTCGAGCCGCACTCGATGTCCACGGTGCCGTTCTGCACGAGCGGAATGCGGTTCTGCGAGGTCACGGGCTGGAACTTGACTTCGAGCTTCTTGCCGGCGGCCTTCTCGAGGTCCTTGATGATGTTGGCGCAGACGTCGTAGTGAAAGCCCGTGTATTGGCCATTGCCCAGTGTGTACGACAGGCCCGACGATTCACGCACGCCTTCGGTGATGACGCCGGAAGCCTTGATCTTGGCCAGCGTGTCATTGGCTTGCGCCATCGCGCCGCCAGCGGCCAGTGCCGCGACTGCCAATGCCAATACTTGTTTTTTCATACGGAAAACTCCTGAGGGTGACTGAAACAGATACAACTAAATTCTAGACATTTACATTTTGCGTGATACCCGGACCAACCCGGTGCATACACACACACACTGCACCGGGCATGCGCATGGCAGCGCCAGCCTGGTGCGATCCTGCCTCCTGGCATTGTCTGACTTTCACTAAGCAGCCTTTATGCCCGAAGCCTGGCCCGAAGGCTCGGCAGCCGGCGGAACCGGCGCGGCCGACAGGCGCACCGGCTGCGTCAGGTTCTCGGGCACGAGCAGCGCCTCCATCTCGGCGCGCGTCATGATGCCCAGCGATTCGGCCACCAGGTCGATCGGCCCGCCGGTGGCGAGCGCGGTCTTGGCGATGAGCGCGGCCTTTTCGTAGCCGATGAGCGGGTTGAGCGCCGTGACCAGCGTGACCGACTCGCGCACCCTCTTCGCAAGAAACTCGCGGTTGGCCTCGATGCCGTCGACACAGTTCACCTGCAGCGTGATGCAGGCCCGGCTCAGGTGCTGGATGCTCTTGAACAGGCTCCAGCCCATGATCGGCTCGAAGGCGTTGAGCTGCAGCTGGCCGGCTTCGGACGCCATCGTCACGGTGACGTCGTTGCCGATGACCTCGAAGGCCACCTGGTTCATGACTTCCGGAATCACCGGATTGACCTTGCCCGGCATGATCGACGAGCCCGCCTGCCGCGCCGGCAGCCGGATTTCGCCGAAGCCGGCCTGCGGGCCGCTGGACAGCAGGCGCAGGTCGTTGCAGGTCTTGCTGAGCTTGGTTGCCACGCGCTTGAGCACGCCCGACAGCTGCACGAAGGCGCCCGTGTCCTGCGTGGCCTCGATGAGGTTGGCGGCCTGCTTGAGCGGCACGCCGGTCTGTTCGGCGAGGTACTGGCAGGCCAGGTTCGCGTAGCCGTGCGGCGCGTTGATGCCGGTGCCGATGGCGCCGAGGTTGATTTCCTCGATGAGCGCGCGGGCCTCGCCAAGGCGGGCCTCGTCTTCCCCGATCATGATCGCGTAGGTCAGGAACTCCTGGCCCAGCGTCATCGGCACCGCGTCTTGCAGCTGGGTGCGGCCGATCTTGAGGATGTCCTTGAACTCGAGCGCCTTGGCCTCGAAGCTGCGGCGCAGGGTGGCCATCGATTCGAGCAGCCGCCCGATGGCGAACCACAGCGCCAGCCGCACCGCCGTGGGGTACACGTCGTTGGTGCTCTGCGAGGCGTTGACGTGGTCGTTGGGGTGCAGCACGTCGTAGCGCGCCTTCTCGTGGCCCAGCTTTTCGAGCGCGAGGTTGCAGATGACCTCGTTGGCATTCATGTTGGTCGAGGTGCCCGCGCCGCCCTGGATGACGTCGACCACGAACTCGTCGAGCAGCTTGCCGTCGATGATGTCTTCGCAGGCCAGGATGATGGCCGCCGCGCGGTCGCGGTCGATGGCGCCGAGGTCGGCATTGGCGCGCGTGGCGGCCTTCTTCACGTAGGCCAGCGCTCGCACCAGGTCGGGCATGGCCGAGATGCGCGTGCCGGAGATGGGGAAGTTCTCGACCGCACGCGCCGTGTGCACGCCCCAGTAGGCGACGGCAGGGATCTGCTTGTCGCCGAGGAAGTCGTGTTCAGTCCTGAAATTGGGGCTCATACAGGTTCCTCGGCTTAAAAAAAAGCACGCGTAGGGCGCGTGCCGGAGATGTTGCTGTGACAGCGACTAAAAGCAGCCGCGACTGTAGAGGCGCCGGGTTCGGGGCGCCAATGCCGTTTGCGGGGAGTCCTATGCGCGGCATTTATAGATTGTGCGGTGCACAAATCTCCGTTGTCAGCGGTGCGGCTGGGTGCCGACCAGGTAAGACCATAGCGCATCGGCCGTGCGTTTGGGTTGCAGGCTGTCGGCAGCCGCTGCTGCTGCCTTGCTGGCGGCCCGGCCGCCGCCGGCCTTGACCGGCACCGGCGCACCGGGCCGTTCGCGGTACGCGCGGATTTCCATCGTCGCCTCCAGGCTGTCGATTTCGGGCGGCAGCGCGCTCACGAGCTTGCGCGCCTTGATCTCCTTGCGCACCGCGCTCTGCGGCAGGAAGGCGATGCCGTGGCCTTCGAGCGCCATGACCTTCAGGCCCTCGGCCATGTCGGTCTCATAGACGCGGTCGAGGTGGATGGCAGTGCCCGACTCCTTCAGCAGCTGGTCGACCACGCGGCCCAGATACGCGCCGGGCGCATAGCCCAGGTAGGGCAACGGCTGGCCAGGACGCCCTGGCAGCCGGTAGCGCGGCGCACCTTCGGCATCGGCCTTGACCCAGGGGGCCACGGTTTCCTCGCCGAGGCTGACCATCTCGTACTTGTTGGCGTCGAGCTGAAGCGGCTGCGAGGGGTGGTGGTAGGCAATCAGCAGGTCGCAGCTGCCTTCGACCAGCCGCAGCACCGCGTCGTGCACGTTGAGCGCGATGAGCCGGCTCTTGATCGGCCCGAAATGCTCGCGCAGGCTGGTCACCCACGAAGGGAAGAAGGTAAAGGCCAGCGTGTGCGGCACGGCGATCTCGATCACGTCCTGCCCGGCGGCCGAGTGCCCGCGCAGCATGGCCCGGGTGCTCTGCAGCGACTGCAGCATTTCGATGGCCTGGCTATAGAGCGTCTGGCCTGCGGGCGTGAGCCGCGTGGGGTACGAGCTGCGGTCTACCAGGTCTGTGCCGGCCCAGCCTTCGAGCGCCTGGATGCGGCGCGAGAACGCCGGCTGGGTCACATGCCTCAATTGAGCCGAGCGGCTGAAGCTGCGGGTTTCCGCCAAACTGATGAAGTCTTCGAGCCACTTGGTTTCCATACGCGGCGATTATGCGAGCGCCGCGCCATACTGGGCGCCCCCTCCTTTTCCCGCACTCGCCATGCCTTCAGCCGACCTGCTCGAACTCAGCGCCACCGAACTCTCACGCCGCATCGCCGCGCGCGACGTGTCTTGCCGCGAGGTGATGCAGGCCTCGCTGGCCCGCATCGAGGCGCTGAACCCGCGCTTCAACGCCATCGTGTCGCTGCGCGATCCGGCGCAGTTGCTGGCCGAGGCCGATGAGCGCGATGCCGAGCTGGCACGAGGCGAACGGCGCGGCTGGATGCACGGCTTTCCGCTGGCAGTGAAAGACCTGAGCCATGCCGCCGGCCTGCCGACCTCGATGGGATCGCCGCTGTCGCCGCGCTCGCCTGCACGGGCCGACAGCCTGCACGTGGCCCGCGCCAAGGCGGCCGGCGCCGTCGTCATCGGCAAGACCAACACACCCGAATTCGGGCTCGGCTCGCACACCTACAACACGGTGTTCGGCATCACGCGCAACGCCTATGCGCCCGAACGCAGCGCGGGCGGCAGCAGCGGCGGTGCGGCAGTGGCGCTGGCCCTGGGCATGCTGCCCGTGGCGGACGGCAGCGACATGATGGGATCGCTGCGAAACCCGGCCGCCTTCAACAACGTGATCGGCATGCGTCCCTCGCGCGGGCGCGTGCCGGGCAACCCGGAGGAGGAACTGTTCTTCCAGCAGCTGGGCTGCGAAGGCCCGATGGCGCGCACGGTGGAAGACGCGGCGCGGCTGCTGGCCGTGCAGGCGGGCTTCGACACGCGCGTGCCGCTGTCGTCACCGCACGCCCTGCCCTCGCCCGATGCGCTGCAGCTCGATGGCGACGGCAAGGGCCTGCGCATCGGCTGGTTGGGCAGCATCTGGCCCGACCTGCCGCTGGCCCCCGGTATCCGCGAACTGGGCGAGAAGGCGCTCGACACCTTCCGCACCATCGGCTGCGAGGTCGAGCCCTGCACGCTCGACGTGCCGCGCGAGCACAACTGGAGCGCGTGGCTACGGTTGAGGCAACTGCTGGTGGGCGGCAAGCTCGGCGCCTATCTCAGCGATCCGAAGCTGTTCGCGCAGCTCAAGCCCGAGGCGCAATGGGAAATCGAGCAAAGCCGGCACCTCGATGCGGCCTCGCTGTACCAGGCCTCGGTGTACCGCTCGAACGTGTACCGCGCGTTCCTCAAGCTGTTCGAGCGCTTCGACTTCGTGCTGGCACCGACGGCTCAGGTGTTTCCGTTCGATGCCGAGTTGCACTGGCCTGCCGAGGTGAATGGCGTGAAGAGCGACACGTACCACCGCTGGATGGAGATCGTCACGCCATTCACGCTGGCGGGGCTACCGACGCTGAATGTGCGCGCCGGCTTCGGCGAAGGCGGGCTGCCGATGGGGCTGCAGCTGGCGGGACCGATCCATGCGGACCTCGACGTGCTGCGGCTCGGCCATGCATATGACCAGGCCTGCGGCTGGGGCGCGCACCGCCCCAGCGCATTGATCTGAGGACTCAGATCGGCGTCAACACGCCTCGCCCCGCGAAGTGACCTTCTGCATTCGCGAGGAAATGGTCCAGCGACTTCTGCGTCGCCTCGGGCGACCAGCCGGCCATGTGCGGCGTCAGCAGCACGTTGTCGAGGCCAACCAGCGGCTCGGGCCGCTTCGGCTCGCTCTCGTACACGTCGACGCCGGCCCCGGCGATGCGGTTCTCGCGCAATGCAGCCGCCAGCGCTTCTGTGTCGACAACGCTGCCTCGCCCGATGCTCACCAGGTAGCCCTGCGGCCCCAGCGCGTCGAGCACTTCGGCGTTGACCAGATGCTTCGTCGCCGGCCCGCCCGGCGCGGCCAGCACCAGGAAGTCGGCCCACGCGGCCAGCGACTTCAGGTCGTCGAAGTAGCGCTGCGTTGCGCCTTCGCGCGGCTTGCGGTTGTGATAGCCGACCTCCATGTCGAAGGCCGCCGCCCGCTTCGCGATCTTCTGGCCGATGGTGCCCAGCCCCAGGATGCCCAGCTTCTTGCCCGACACGTTCGGCGGCTGCGGAATGGCTTCGCGCCACACGCCCTCGCGGCACAGCCGGTCGAGCTTGCGGAACTCGCGCACGATGCTGATCAGCAGGCCGAAGGCGTGGTCGGCCACGCAGTCGTCGTTCGTGCCCGCGCCGTTGGCCGTCGCGATGCCCCGCGCACGCGTCACTTCGAGCGGCACGCCTTCGTAGCCCGCGCCCATGCAGCAGATCAGCTCCACCGCCGGCATCGCCGCGATTTCCTCGGGCGTGATGCCGATGACGCCGATGGTCAGCACCGCGCGAAACTTCTTGCCGTGCTCGGCGATGGCGGCCGCGCGCAGGGCGGGGTCGAAGGCGTAGGTCATGTCATAGACCTCGGCAATCTGGGCCTGGTGGGCACTCGAGAGGCCGCTGAGCACCAGCAGGGGAATCTTGGTCGACACGTCTGAACTCCTGAGATCGATAAAAAGGAATGGATGATCGCGCTACATCAATGGAGTTGCTTCGCTCTTCTGCAAAGCCCACATCTGGGCGTAGCGGCCCTGCTTCGCGAGCAGCTCGGCATGCGTGCCGCGCTCGACGATCACGCCCGACTCCAACACCAGGATCTCGTGCGCGTCGACCACCGTCGACAGGCGGTGCGCAATGACCAGCGTGGTCTTGTCCTGCGCGGCGCTCTTCAGCTCGGACTGGATGGCGCGCTCGTTGGCCGAGTCGAGCGCCGAGGTGGCCTCGTCGAAGATCACGATCGGCGGGTTCTTCAGCAGCGTGCGCGCAATGGCCACGCGCTGCTTCTCGCCGCCCGAGAGCTTCAGGCCGCGCTCGCCCACGGTCGTGTCGTAGCCCTTGGGCGTGGCCACGATGAAGTCGTGGATGCGCGCGGCGCGTGCCGCGGCCTCCACCTCTTCGCGGCTCGCCCCCGGGCGGCCGTAGGCGATGTTGTATTCGACTGTGTCGTTGAACAGCACCGTGTCCTGCGGGACGATGCCGATGGCGCGGCGCACGCTTGACTGAGTGACCTCGCGAATGTCTTCCCCGCCGATGGTGATGCGGCCGTGCTGCACGTCGTAGAAGCGGTACAGCAGCCGCGCCAGCGTGGACTTGCCCGAGCCCGAAGGCCCGACCACCGCCACCGTCTTGCCGGCGGGAATCTCGAAGCTCACGTGCTTGAGGATGGGCCGCGCGGCCTCGTAGGCAAAGCTCACATCCTCGAAGCGCACGGTGGCGTCGGTACCTGCCAGCGGCTGCGCGCCGGGCGCATCGCGCACCTCGCGCTCTTTTTCCATCAGCACGAACATCTTGTCGAGGTCGGTCAGGCTCTGCTTGATCTCGCGGTAGATCACGCCCAGGAAGTTCAGCGGAATGTAGAGCTGGATCATGAAGGCGTTGACCATCACCAGGTCGCCCAGCGTCATGCGCCCTTCGACCACGCCCGAGGTGGCGCGCCACAGCATCAGCACCAGGCTCACGGCAATCAGCAGTTGCTGCCCGGTGTTCAGCATGCTCAGCGTGCGCTGGCTCTTGATGGCGGCCTTGCGGTAGCGGTCGAGGCTGGCGTCGTAGCGGCCGGCCTCGAAGTCTTCGTTGTTGAAGTACTTGACGGTTTCGTAGTTCAGCAGCGAATCGACCGCGCGGCTTTGCGCCACCGAGTCGAGCTCGTTCATGGTCTTGCGGAACTGCGTGCGCCATTCGGTCACCGTCACGGTGTAGGTGATGTACAGCACCAGCGCCGCCGCCGTGATCCAGACGAACAGCGAATCGAACTTCACGCCCAGGATGGTGAGCACCAGCACCAGCTCGATGATGGTCGGCACGATGCTGTAGAGCGACATCGAGATGAGCGAGTGCACGCCGCGCGTGCCGCGCTCGATGTCGCGCGTCATGCCGCCGGTCTGGCGCTCCAGGTGGAAGCGCAGGCTCAGTGCGTGCAGGTGGCGGAACACCTCCAGCGCAATCTGCCGGGCCGTGCCCTCGGTGGCCTTGGCGAAGATCAGCTCGCGCAGTTCGCCGAACAGAGAGGTCGAGAAGCGCAGCAGCCCATAGGCAAGCAGCAGGCCGATGGGCACGATGAGCAGTGCCTGGGCCAAGTCGGGAGCACCCGGCTTCGGCGTCATCGTGTCGACCAGGTTCTTCAGCAGCACCGGCACGCCGACGTTGGCCACCTTGGCGCCCACCATGAAGGCCAGCGCCGCGGCCACCCGCCACTTGTACTGCCAGAGATAGGGAAACAGGCGGCGCAGCGTCGCCCAGTCGGAACGGTCGCTGCGCGCCGGCGGGTGGCCGCCGGCTGTGTGGGGGGAAGGAAGGGCTTCGCCGCTTCGGCGCATGGAGGACAATCGTGGTTGCTTGTTTGTTCCAGATTGTGCCCATGTCAGATACTTCCAGTGCCGCCGCTGCTGCCACCCTCAAAAGCCTGCCCACCGACATGGAGCTGGTGCTCAAGGTCATCCCGATGCCGGCGGACTGCAACGCCAACGGCGACATCTTCGGCGGCTGGGTCATGGCGCAGTGCGACCTGGCCGGCTCGGTGATCCCGGCGCGCTACGCCAAGGGCCGCCAGGCCACGGTTGCCGTGAACGAATTCATCTTCAAGCAACCGGTGCGGCTGGGCGACATCCTGTCGTTCTATTCGAAGCTGGTGCGCATCGGGCGCACCTCGGTCACGGTCACGGTCGAGGTGTTCGCCGAGCGCTTCCGGGCGCAGGGCGAGTACATCAAGGTGACGCAGGCGACCTTCACCTACGTGGCCATCGACGACAACGGCCGCCCGCGGCCGATCGAACAGCAGCCCTGAGCCACGCCCCTGGGCTCAGACGCCCGGGTCGCGCACCCGCTCGAAGCGCTCGAATTCGCGGTTGACCCAGCGCCCGTCGCGCCGCTCGACGCGGCGGATGTACACGGTCTGCACGATGTCGCGGGTGTGGGCGTCGATCTCTACCGGGCCGCGCGGGCTGTCGAGCTTCACACCCCGGAACGCATCCACCAGCCGCTCCCCGACCACGCCGCCGCGCGCCACGGGCGAGCTCATCGCCGCATCGATGGCGGCGAGCGCATCGTGGGCCGCGACCGCAAAGTAGCCCGGGCGCAGGTGGCTGCCGTACTCCTTCTCGAAGATGCCAGTGAAGCGGCGGTTGGCCGGCGACTCGTGCGCAAACGAATAGTGGTGGCTGGTGACGAGGCCGTCGGCCAGTTCGCCGATGCCTTCGAGGTAATGGTCGTCGGTGGCGTCGCCGGTTGCCAGCAGTCGGATGCCGGTGTCGGCCATGCCGCGGTCGCGCCAGAACTTGAGGAAAGTGGCCGGCATCTGCCCCGAGGGCAGGAAGAAGAACACCGCCTGCGGCTTGAGTTCGCGCAGCCGCAGCATGTAGGCCGAGTAGTCGAGCGTGTTCAGCGGCACCCGCAGCATCGCGCCGACCCGGCCGCCGCCCGCGGTGATGCCCGAGACAAAAGCGCTTTCGGCATCGACGCCCGAGGCGTAGTCGGCCACCACGGTGCAGACGTCGCGCAACCCCTGCTGCAGCGCCCATCGCGCCAGCGGCAGCGTGACCTGGCCGATGGTGAAGGACACCCGCACCGCGAACGGGCAGCGCGCCGTGATGCCCGAAGAGGCCGCGTTCATCACCACCAGAGGCAGCTTCGCCTGCGTGGCGACTGTGCCCACAGCGTAGGCGTTGGAGCTGAAGTCCAGGCCCGCCAGCAGATCGACGCGCTCGCTTTCGACGAGGTCTTGCGCATGGCGGCGTGCCTGCTCGGGCGCGCTGCCGGGCACGTCGCGCCGCAGCAGCTCGACCGGCCGGCCCGCGATGTTCTGGTTGTGCGCTGCCAGCCAGACGGCCATGCCGGCATCGAACTGCCGACCGCCGCCCGCGTAGGGGCCGGACCATGAACCGATGACGCCGATGCGCAGCGGGCGCACGCGTGCCAAGGCCAGCGAAGGCGCTGCCAAGGCGCCTGCCAGCAAGCCGAAAGTACGCCGACGCGTGAGGTCGATTGCTACTTTTTCAGTAGCATCATTCGCCCACTGGTCGGGCGTTACGAGCGTTCTTGTCTCTGAAACTTGCACGCCGGGCAGTGTACGCGCGCAAGCCTCGAATGGGCCTCAGACCTTGGAGAAGTCCGGCTTGCGTTTCTCCATGAAAGCGCCGAAAGCTTCGCGTGCCGCCGGCTCGCGCAGCATGCGGCCGAAGCTCGCGCCCTCCTCGCCCATACGCTCGAGCACGGCGGGCATCTGCGCCTTCTTCAGCAGACGCTTGGTTTCCACCAGCGCACTCAGCGGCTTGGCGGCCAGCTTGCGAGCCTGCGTCTGCGCGATAGCGTTCGCTTCGGTCGGCGGCACCACGCGGTTGACCAGGCCCACTTCAAGCGCAGCCTCGGCCATGAAGGGCTCGCCCAGCAGCAGCGCCTCGGCCGCGCGGTGGTAGCCCAGCATCTGCGGCACCAGCAGGCTCGACGCTGCTTCGGGGCACAGGCCCAGGTTCACGAAGGGCATCGAGAAGGCAGCGTTGTCACCCGCATAAACCAGGTCGCAATGGAACAGCATCGTGGTGCCGATGCCCACGGCCGGGCCGCACACGGCCGCAACGATGGGCTTGGGGAAGGTCGCGATGCCGCGCAGGAAGCGGAACACCGGCGACTCTTCCGTCGACGGCGGGCCGTTGAGGAAGTCGCCGATGTCGTTGCCCGCGCTGAAGATCGTCGGGTCGCCCTGGATCAGCACGCAGCGCACGGCCGCTTCGCTCTCGGCCGTAGCCAGCGCGTCAGCCAGCTCGGCATACATCGCGCTGGTGATCGAATTCTTCTTGTCGACGCGGTTGAAGGTGATGGTCATCACACCGGCTTCGGTGTGGACGAGGATGTCGCTCATGGGTAGTGTCCTTGGATGAAAAAGATTGGCACCGTGGTCAGGCGCAAAGGGCTTCGCGGACGAAATCGAGGCGGTCTTGCCCCCAGAACATCTCGCTGCCGACGAACATGGTGGGAGCGCCGAACACGCCGCGCTCCACGGCTTCCTGCGTGACGGCCTTGAGGCGGTCCTTGGTTTCCTGCGCGCCGGCCAGCGCAAGCAGACCCGCGGCGTCGAAGCCCGCATTTTGCAAGACGGCACCAACGGTTGCCGGGTCGTTGAGGTTCTTCGGATCGACCCACATCGCGTGGAAAACCGCATCGACGTACGCACCAAAGCGCGTCGGCTCTTTCATCTGGACACCGGTGGCGCCGCGCATCAGCAGCAGCGTGTTGATCGGGAAGTGGGGGTTGTGCACGAAGGGCACGCTGTAGCGCTTGGCAAAGCGCTTCAGGTCGGTCGTCATGTACGGGCCCTTGGGCTTGATCTCGGCGGGCGAATGATTGCCGGTGGCCTGGAACACGCCGCCCAGCAGCATGGGCTTCCACACCAGCTCGGCGCCTGTGTCGGCGCAGATGTGCGGCAGTTGCGTCGCGGCCAGGTAGGCGGCTGGGCTGCCGAAGTCGAAATAGAAGTTGACTTGTTTTGTCATTGGTGTCTCCTTGTTGGTGCTTCGGGGCGCTTGTTGTTCGGGGGGTGTGCGAATGACACCGGGTACTCCCCTCCGCGAATGTCCCCCGCCTTCGGCTCCTCCTTTATTTCGCTGCGGGGAGCACCCGATGCCATTCGCACATGGACGCTGCGCTTATGCCGGCCGATCAACTGCTGCGCTGAACGATCACGTCGATGGTGTGCTCTGCGCAGCGAAATAAAGGAGGAGGCCGCAGGCCGGGGGACATTCGCGGAGCAGAGCACGCCGTCGGCGTGAGCGCTCCCTGAACAGCAAGGCTTCATCTCAGAACTTCTCTGACCACGGCCGCAGATCGAGCTCGTGCGTCCACGCATCACGCGGCTGCGAATGCAGCATCCAGTAGCTGTCGGCAATGTGCTCGGGGTTCAGGATGCCGTCGCTTTCCTTCAGCGCGTAACGCTCCGGGAAATTGCTGCGGATGAACTCGGTATCGATGGCACCGTCGACCACCACGTGCGCGACGTGAATGCCTTGCGGCCCGAGTTCGCGCGCCATCGACTGCGCCAGCGCACGCAACGCCATCTTCGCGCCCGAGAAAGCGCCGAAGTTGGCCGCACCGCGCAGCGAGGCCGTCGCGCCCGTGAAGATGATCGTGCCGCGATGCCCACCCTTCGGGATCTCACGCGCCACCATTCGCTTCGCCACTTCGCGCCCGTTGAGAAAGCCAGAGAAGCAGGCCATCTCCCACACCTTGAAGTACTTGCGCGCGGTCTCGCTCAGGATGCTCTCGGGCACGTTGGCGCCGATGTTGAACACCATCACCTCGATCGGCCCGATGGTCGACTCGATCTGCTCGACGAGCGCGACCACTTCTTCTTCCTTGCGCGCATCGCAGGCGAAGGCGTGCGCACGACCGCCGTCGGCCTCGATCTGCGCGACCAGCGGCTGCAGCTTGTCGAGACTGCGGCGCGTGACGCAGGTGGCGAAACCTTCGCGCGCGAAGCGGCGAGCAATGGCGCCGCCAGTGGCGTCACCAGCGCCGACGATGAGTGCGGCTTTCTGCGGAGTGGTCATGTCTCTTTATTCCTTGTAGTAGACGATCTGGTTCGAGGTGGCGAGCAGCACGCCCTTCTCGCTCCACAGATGCGCCGTCTGGTCGAAGAAGCCGTTGAAGAACTGCTGCCCCGCCGCACGACCCAGCAGATAGCCCGTGCCGACCTCGGCCAACTGCGCCGGCCCGACGTGGAAGTAAGTGGTGATCGACACCGTGCCCGCGGGCACGTGCTTCGCGCGGCGCAGCCAGACGCGCGGATAGAACATGTCGCTCATCGCGGCGAGCGATGCAAAGTCGAGCGGCCGTGGCTGTGCATCTCGCAGCCAGATGCGGGTCTCGCTGTGGTGCAGGCTCTCGTCCCACTTCGCGGGAATGCCGCCGCTGAAGGGGCGCATCTCGTACTGGTTGATCCACGCCACGCCGGAGGGGCCGATGCTCATGCGGTCGACCGTCTCAGGCCTTGGCGCCTCGGGCATCGGCATGTCGCTCTCGCCCCAGGTGTCGCGGCGCGCGGCCGTTACCACTGTGGCGGTGGTCGTCATGTTGGGCGCGCCGCTGGGGCCAGCCTGCGTGATCTGCACAGTCCAGTGCTGCGTCGAGCGGTTGGTGCGCACGGCAGTGGCCTGGATGTCGAACGCGCTGGCTTCGATCGCCGCCGCGTAGTTGACGGTGAGCGCGATGGGCGTGCCCAGCACGTCGGGGTGCTGCATCACCGACTGCAGCACCAGGGCCGCAGTGGTGCCGCCGAAGGGCCCGACCATGTTCCAGTAGTCGGGGCTGGTCATGCCCGTGAAATGCCCCACGCGGATGTCGCTGTGGTGGATCGTCAGGGCTTTGTCGAAGGGGTGCTGCTGCGTGCTCATGATCGGCAGTGTGCATCCGGAGGCTGGCGTCACGCAGTCGTGTGCGGGACGTTGGCGTGCTGCACCGCAGTACGTTCGGTCAACGCAGCCAGCCGGTGGAGCTTGTCGACCGTGCTCGGCCACAGGCTCTGGCTGAACTGCTCGCGGAAGAATCCGAAGTGGCCGATGCGCCGGGCCTGCACGTCCGCCGGCGCGATGCGCTCCACCGCGCTCGGTGCGCCTGCATAGAAGCTCACCAGGCTTTCGGTGCCTGCGAGCGTCATGAGTTCGTCGTCGGTGATCGACAGCGCGAGCACCGGGAAGCGCACGCGGTTGTAGCTCTGCGATGCAAGCTCGCCCTCGGCGCCCACGCTGTAGCGCGGGTTGAGGCACCAGCGCCGCCATTGCAGGATCACGCCGCGCGGCAGGTCGCCGACCTTCTTCAGCTTGCGGCCGGGGAAATAGCCGAACAGCCGCGTGACCAAAGGTACGAGCACGAACCAGAAGTAGAGGATGCTGCGCCTGAGTTTCGGCGCGTTCTCACGCCAGTAGCCGCTGCCGGCTGCGATGCTGACGAGGCCGTCGACTTGTTCGGGACGCTGCAGGAAGCCCGGTAGCTGTGCACCGAGGCTGTGGCCCAGCAGGTAGAGCGGAGCGTCCGGGAGTTCGGCCTTGGCGACATCGATCACCGCTTCATAGTCGCGCGCCCAGTCGAACAGGTCGGCCTTGAAGCCGCGCAGCGACGCATCGCCGCGCGAATCGCCCGAGCCCCGGTAGTCGAAGGTCCAGACGCGCAGGCCCTGCTGGTCTGCAAGCCACTGCGCGAAGGGTTCGTAGAACGACTGGCGCACGCCCATCGCGCCGCCGATCACGATGCTGGCGCGCGGTGCGTCGGCGGGTTCGTAGCAACGCACCGCCAGTTGCGTGCCACCGTCGACTGGGAGCTGCTGCGTCTGCATGGAGTTACGCAGTTCAGACGCGTTCAAAAATCCCTGCGGCGCCCTGGCCCATGCCCACGCACATCGTGACCATGCCGTACTTCAGGTTCTCGCGGCGCAGCGCATGCACCACGGTCGCCGAGCGGATGGCGCCCGTAGCGCCGAGCGGATGACCCAGCGCAATCGCGCCGCCCATCGGGTTGACCTTCGACGGATCGAGCCCCAGCGTGTTGATGACTGCGAGCGATTGCGCGGCAAAGGCTTCGTTGAGCTCGAACCAGTCGATGTCCTCGTGCTTCAGGCCGGCATAGCGCAGCGCGGCCGGAATCGCCTCGATCGGGCCAATGCCCATGATGTGCGGCGGCACGCCCTTGCTGGCGAAGCTCACGAAGCGCGCGAGCGGCGTGAGGCCGTACTGCTTCACGGCCTTTTCGCTGGCCAGGATCAGCGCGCCCGCGCCGTCCGAGGTCTGCGAGCTGTTGCCGGCCGTGACCGTGCCGCGCGCGGCGAACACGGTGCGCAGCTTGGCGAGGCCTTCGATGCTGGTGTCAGGGCGCGCGCCTTCGTCGAGGTTGACGGTGCGCGTCTTGGCAATCGACTCGCCTGTCTCCAGGTTCGGCGTGCGGTCGGTCACTTCGATGGGCGTGATCTCGTCGGCGAACTTGCCAGCCTTCTGCGCGGCCAGCGCCTTCTGGTGCGAGGCGAGCGCGAACTCGTCCTGCGCCTCGCGGCTCACCTTCCACTGCTGCGCGACCTTCTCGGCCGTGAGGCCCATGCCGTAGGCAATGCCCACGTCGCCTTCGCGCTCGAAGATCGAGGGCGACAGCGAGGGCGAGTTGCCCATCATCGGCACCATGCTCATGCTCTCGACACCGGCTGCGATCATCACGTCGGCCTCGCCGACGCGGATGCGGTCGGCCGCCATCTGCACGGCCGACAGGCCCGATGCGCAGAAGCGGTTGACGGTGATGCCGCCGACGCTGGTCGGCAGGCCCGCGAGCACGGCGCCAATGCGCGCGACGTTCAGGCCCTGCTGCGATTCGGGAATCGCGCAGCCGCAGATGATGTCTTCGATGGCCTTTGGGTCGAGGCTGGGCACGGCGGCGAGCGCGGCACGCAGTGTGGTGGCCAGCAAGTCGTCGGGGCGGTAGTTGCGGAAGTAGCCGCGATGCGACTTGCCGATGGGGGTGCGGGTGGCGGAGACGATGTAGGCGTCTTGGACTTGTTTCATGGCTTGAGATTCCTGATGTCTTGTCTTGCTCCCTCTCCCGCTTGCGGGAGAGGGCTGGGGTGAGGGTTGTCTTCCTGCAGCGCCTGCAGGATCCGCTCCCGCACCGCGTCTGTCTGCGTCAGCACTTCGTGGTTCCAGAAGCGAAGTACGCGATAGCCCTGGGCTTCGATGAAGCGTGTGCGGTTCTCGTCGTATGCGGCGGCTTCCACATGCTGTCCGCCGTCCAACTCCACGACCAGCTTCGCTTCGAGGCATGCGAAGTCTGCGAAGTACGGGCCGATCGGGCGTTGGCGACGAAATTTGTGATCCGCCATGCGGCGATCGCGCAGGTGGTTCCAGAGCAGGGCCTCGGCGTGGGTCGGGGTTGTGCGAAGGCTGCGTGCCCTCACCCTAGCCCTCTCCCGCAAGCGGGAGAGGGGACCGGACGTGTCGAGGTCTTCGCTCATGGTCTCTGCCGGGTCAGTTCCGCACCGGCTTCCCCGTGCTGAGCATCCCCATGATCCGCTCCTGCGTCTTGGGGTGCACGATGAGCGAGCAGAACGCCTTGCGTTCCAGCGTCATCAGGTATTCCTCGGTCACGAGCGAGCCCGCGTCCACGTCGCCGCCGGTGACCACATTCGCGATCAGGCTGGCAATGTGGAAGTCGTGCGCGCTGATGAAGCCGCCGTCGCGCATGTTCACGAGTTGGCCCTTGATGGTCGCGGCGCCGCTGCGGCCCGCCACGCGGAAGGTGCGGCGCAGCGGCGCGCGGTAGCCTGCGTCGGCCATGGCCTTGGCCTGCTGCAGCGCCACGTACAGGAGCTCGTCCTTGTTCGGCACGATCACGTCGCTGTCGAGCAGGTAGCCCAGCTTCTTCGAATCGAGCGCGCCAGTGCCGACCTTCGCCATCGCAGCGGCGGTGAAGCCTTCGGTCAGGAACGGCAGCAGGTCGGTGCCCGTCGAGGCCGAGGCGTTCTCCGCGGCGCGACGCGCAATGTAGGTCAGGCCGCCCGCGCCGGGGATCAGGCCCACGCCGACTTCGACCAGGCCGATGTAGCTTTCCATCGCCGCCACGCGCTTGGCCGAATGCACGGCCAGCTCGCAGCCGCCGCCCAATGCCATGCCGCGCACGGCCGAGATCACCGGCACGCTGGCGTAGCGGATCTTGAGCATCACGTTCTGCAGTTCTTCTTCGGCGCCTTCGACCGCGCCGATGCCCGCGACCACGAAGGCCGGCAGCATCGCCTGCAAATCGGCGCCGACCGAGAACACCTCGTCGGGCGACCAGATCACCAGGCCCTTGTATTCGGCCTCGGCCAAGTCGACCGCGGCGCCGAGCGCCTCGGCCACGTCGGGGCTGATGGCGTGCATCTTCGAATGGATGCTGGCGATGAGCACTTCGCCGTCGAGCGTCCACACGCGCACGTCGCCTTCGTCGCTGATGGTGGTGCCGGCCGTGTTGGCGTCGGCCGCGTTCGCGCCAAGCACGCTCTCGGGGAACAGCTGGCGGTCATGCACCGGCAGCCTGCGCTGCGGCACGAATTTGTTCTGCGATGCGCTCCACGAGCCTTCGGGCGTATGCACGCCGCCCGCTTCGGCCACCGGGCCTTCGAACACCCACTTGGGCAGCGGTGCGCTGCTCAGCGCCTTGCCTGCGTCGATGTCTTCCTGCACCCACTTGGCGACCTGCGCCCAGCCGGCTTCCTGCCACAGCTCGAACGGGCCCTGCTTCATGCCGAAGCCCCAGCGCATGGCGAAGTCGATGTCGCGTGCGCTCTCGGCGATGTCGCCCAGGTGCACGGCGGCGTAGTGGAAGCCGTCGCGCAGGATGGCCCAGAGGAACTGGCCCTGCGGCCCTTCGCTCTCGCGCAGCAGCTTCAGGCGTTCGCCCGCGGGCTTCTTCAGCATGCGGCCGTACACCTCGTCGGCCTTGGCGCCGGCGGGCACGTACTCGCCACTCTTCAGGTCGAAGCGCAGGATGTCGCGGCCAACCTTCTTGAAGAAGCCGGCCTTGGTCTTCTGCCCCAGGTTGCCCAGTTCGAGCAGCTTGACGAGCACCGGCGGCGTCGCGAAGTTGGCGTAGAACGGATCGGTCTCGGCATTGAGGTTGTCCTGCAGCGTCTTCACGACGTGGGCCATTGTGTCGAGGCCCACCACGTCGGCGGTGCGGAAGGTGCCCGAGCTTGCGCGGCCCAGCTTCTTGCCGGTGAGGTCGTCCACCACGTCGGGCGTGAGACCGAACTTCTCGACTTCCTTCAGCGTGGCCAGCATGCCGGCGATGCCGACGCGGTTGGCAATGAAGTTGGGCGTGTCATGCGCGCGCACCACTCCCTTGCCCAGCGTGCTGGTGACGAAGGCTTCGAGGTCGTCGAGCACCTGCGGCTGCGTGGTGGGCGTGTTGATCAGCTCCACCAGGAACATGTAGCGCGGCGGGTTGAAGAAGTGAATGCCGCAAAAGCGCGGCTTCAGTGCTTCAGGCAACGCCTCGCTGAGCTTGGTGATCGACAGGCCCGAGGTGTTCGAGGCCAGGATCGAATGCTTGGCAACGTGGGGAGCGATCTTCTTGTACAGATCGAGCTTCCAGTCCATGCGCTCGGCAATGGCTTCGATGATGAGGTCGCACTCACCGAGCTTGGCGAGGTCGTCTTCGTAGTTGGCCTGTTCGATCAGGCCCGCGTCGGCCACGTCGCCGAGCGGCGCGGGCTTGAGCTTCTTGAGGTTGTCGATGGCGCGCGTGACGATGCCGTTCTTCGGGCCTTCTTTTGCGGCCAGATCGAACAGCACGACAGGCACGCGCACGTTGACGAGGTGGGCGGCAATTTGCGCGCCCATCACGCCGGCGCCGAGCACGGCGACCTTCTTCACTTGAAATCGGGACATGTTGCTTGGTATTTCTTGGATTGGTTGCGCGCAGGCTTACTGCACGCGGTTCCAGGTTTGAGTGCGCCAGAAGGGGCCCAGATAGCCACGCACTTCGAGCTTCTTGCCGCCGTCGACGGGCGTGTAGCTCGCGCGGTATTCCTTGCCGTTCTCGGGGTCGAGGATCTTGCCGCCTTCCCAGACTTCCTTGCCTTCGGCCTTCTTGCCGCCGCGGATGATGTCCAGGCCCACCATGGGCTTGCCCTTGCGGTCGTCGCTGCATTCGTCGCAGGTGGCGCCGGGCTTGGCGTCCTTGCCCAGTGCCTTTTCGATGCGGCCGAGCAGTGCACCGTTGGTTTCATCGATGCGGATCTCGGCCTTGACCTCACCGGTCTTGTCGTCAACGTTGCGCCACAGGCCCACCGGCGTGACCTGGGCCATGGCCGAGGCTGCGGTGACTGCGAACAGAACGGCGGCGAATGTTTTCTTCATGCGTGTCTCCCGGCGAAGTGAAGGAAAAGGCGAAGGGCTTGCTTCAGGCCAGTGCCGCGTCGGTGTCCATCAGCACCTTGCTGCCGGCGCGCGCGGTACGCATCAGCGTTGCAGTCTCGGGGAACAGCTTGGCGAAGTAGAAGCGCGCGGTCTGCAGCTTGGCGACGTAGAACGGGTCGGTGTTGCCGGCGGCGATTTCGCGCAGGGCCACTTGCGCCATGCGGGCGAACAGGTAGCCGAACACGAAGTGGCCGGCCACGCGCAGGTAGTCGACAGCAGCGGCGCCCACTTCGTCGGGGTTCTGGAAGCCCTTGAAACCGATCTCGGTCGTGAACTTGGTGAGCTGGTCGCCCAGCATCGCGATCGGGTTGATGAACTCGGCCATCTTCTCGTTGACGCCCTCTTCTTCCACCAGCTTCGCAACCAGCTTGCCGAACTTCTTCAGCGAAGCGCCGTTGTTGCCCAGCACCTTGCGGCCCAGCAGGTCCAGCGACTGGATGGTGTTGGTGCCTTCATAGATCATGTTGATGCGGTTGTCGCGCACGAACTGCTCCATGCCCCATTCCTTGATGAAGCCGTGGCCGCCGAACACCTGCATGCACGAGTTGGTCGCAATGTGGCCGTTGTCGGTGATGAAGGCCTTGACGATGGGGGTCAGCAGCGCGACCAGTTCGCCCGAGTCCTTGCGCACCTTTTCGTCGGGATGGTTGTGCTCCTTGTCGAGCAGCAGCGTGCAGAAGATCTGCAGCGCGCGGCCGCCTTCGGCATAGGCCTTGGCGGTGAGCAGCATCTTGCGCACGTCGGGGTGCACGATGATGGGGTCGGCTTCCTTGTCCTTGGCCTTCACGCCGGAGAGCGAGCGCATCTGGATGCGGTCCTTGGCGTAGGCCAGCGCGTTCTGGTAGGCCACTTCGGTCAGGCCCAGCGACTGGTTGCCCACGCCCAGGCGTGCGGCGTTCATCATCACGAACATCGCAGCCAGGCCCTTGTTGGGCTCGCCCACCAGCGTGCCGGTGGCGCCTTCGATCACGATCTGCGCGGTGGCGTTGCCGTGGATGCCCATCTTGTGCTCCAGACCAGCGCAGAAGATCGGGTTGCGCCCGCCGAGCGAGCCGTCGGCCTTCACATGGAACTTGGGCACGACGAACAGGCTGATGCCCTTGCTGCCCTTGGGCGCGTCAGGCAGGCGGGCCAGCACCAGGTGAATGATGTTGCTCGTCATGTCGTGCTCGCCGGCCGAGATGAAGATCTTGCTGCCAGTGATGCGGTAGGTGCCGTCCGCCTGCGGCTCGGCCTTGGTGCGCAACAGGCCGAGGTCGGTGCCGCAATGGGGTTCGGTCAGGCACATGGTGCCGGTCCATTCGCCGCTCGTGAGCTTGGGCAGGTAGGTCTTCTTCTGCTCGTCGGTGCCGTGGGCCGCCAGCGCCTCGTAGGCGCCGTGCGAGAGGCCGGGGTACATGGTCCAGGCCTGGTTGGCGCTGTTGAGCATTTCGAACAGGCACTGGTTCACCACGAACGGCAGGCCCTGGCCGCCGAAGGCCGGGTCGCACGACAGCGCGGGCCAGCCGCCTTCGATGTACTTGGCGTAGGCGTCCTTGAAGCCCTTGGGCGTCTTGACTTCGTGCGTGGTCTTGTCGAGCGTGCAGCCCTCTTCGTCGCCGCTGATGTTCAGCGGGAAGGTCACTTCGGCGGCGAACTTGCCGGCCTCTTCGATCACCGCGTTGATGGTGTCGGCATCGGTCTCGGCATGGGCCGGAAGCGCCTTGAGTTCTTCGGCGACGTTGAGCACTTCGTGCAGCACGAACTGCATGTCGCGCACGGGTGGGTTGTAGGTAGGCATCCGGAACTCTCCTGGTCGAAGCTAGATAGAAAAAGAAAAAGGGGAAAACGAAAACGGGGCTGGCCGCGCGCTTCTTCAGCGCACGGTCTTGAGGCGGCGGCCGGCCGGCGCAGCCGTGTCGGCCTTGGGCGCATCGGGCGTGGCGCTGCGCGCGAGGATGTTGTCGAAGCCGACGTTGGCGCGGCCGATGGAGCCGGGCACCTGCAGGAAGCGCGCTTCGTAGTGCAGCGCGAGGATCAGGCCGTGAATCTCGAACGCCACCTGGCGCTCGTCGGCGTCGGCGCGCAGATGGCCTTCGCTCTGCGACTGCACGATGGCGCGCAGCACTGCCGCCTGCCAGATGCTGACCGACTCGACCAGCGCGTCGCGCACCGGGCCCGGGCGGTCGTCGAATTCGGAAGCGCCGCTGATGTAGATGCAGCCCGAGTCGATTTCGGTCGAGGTGCGCTTCATCCAGTTGGCGAACATGGCGCGCAGGCGCGGCAGGCCGCGCGGCGCCTTCAGGGCGGGAAAGAACACCTCTTGCTCGAAGCGTGCGTGATACTCGCGCACCACCGAGATCTGAAGTTCTTCGCGCGAGCCGAAGTGGGCGAACACGCCCGACTTGCTCATCTTGGTGATTTCAGCCACCGCGCCGATCGACAGGCCCTCGAGCCCGATCTGCGCGGCCAGCGCCAGCGCGGCGTCGACGATGACGGCCTTGGTCTGCTGGCCCTTCTGGGCGGCACGAGCGGGCTTGGCGGGAACGGCTGCTGCGGTCATCGTGGAATTTCCATGCAAAAACGAACGGTCGTTCTATTTTGCAGGGCTTTACCACTTTCGCCCGCAAGAAACCTTCAGGTATTGAAGGTTAATTGATGCGGGACGGGGCGCAATCGGCCCCATCCCTACCCCTCCGGAAGCTCTCTTCAGAACTCCTGCGACACCGGCCGCAGCACGACTTCGTTGATGTCCACGTTGGCCGGCTGCTCCACCGCGTAGACGATGGCGCGCGCCACCGAATCGGACGGGATCTGGTTGGCGTCGTAGAACGCTTTCACGCCCGCAGCGGACTCGGCATCGCTGCTGCCGAACTTCAGCTCCGACTCGACTGCGCCGGGCGACACGATGGTCACGCGCACGCCGCTGTTGCCCACTTCCACGCGCAGGCCCTCGGAGATGGCGCGCACCGCGTGCTTGGTCGCGCTGTAGACGGTGCCGATGGGCGTGAACACCTTCAGCCCGGCAATGGATGCGACGTTGACGATGTGCCCGCTGCCCTGCGCCTGCATGCGCGGCAGCACGGCGGCAATGCCGTAGAGCACGCCCTTGATGTTGACGTCGATGGTGCGGTCCCACTCGTCGACCTTGAGCTTGTCGAGGGGCGACAGCGGCATCACGCCCGCGTTGTTGACCAGCACATCGATGCGGCCGAAGGCCTCGACGGTTGCGGCGGCGAGCTTGTCGAGGTCGGCGCGCTTGGCCACGTCGGTGGCCACGGCGATGGCCTCGCCGCCGGCTTCGCGGATCTCGGCAACGACCTTGTCGAGCCGGTCGGTGCGGCGGGCGGCCAACACCACTTTGGCGCCGCGCGCGGCCAGGTGGCGCGCCGTAGATTCGCCGAGCCCGCTGCTCGCGCCGGTGACGATGGCGACCTTGCCCTTGATGTTGTCTTGAACGGATGTCATGGGAAATTCCTTTCGGGTGTGTGGAAGAAGTGCCTCCAGTGTGGAAAATCCTTGTGTTCCCGTAAATGAAACTCTGGCGACTTCAGAATTCCTGAAAGAGGAACCCTCAACACCATGTCCAACCGTCTCGAAGCCCTGCGCGTGTTCTGCGCCGCCGCCGATGCCGCCAACTTCCGCGACGCGGCGGCGCGGCTTTCGGTGTCACCGCAGGTGGTGACGCGCGCGGTGCGCGAGCTGGAAGACGAGCTGGGCGAGCCCCTCTTCCACCGCAGCACGCGCGGCGTGCAGCTCACCGACTTCGGCCGGCAGCTCTCGGAGCGGGCGCGCACCGCCCTGAGCGGAGTCGACGAACTCTTCCATCGCACCGACCGCCGCGCACTGTCGCAGCACGAGGGCACGGTGCGGGTCACGGCGCCGGGTATCTTCGGGCGCCAGCTCATCCCGCGGGCACTGGCGCCGATGCTCGCCGCGCATCCGGGCCTGGTGCTCGACCTGCGCGTTTCGGAGTCGCATGCCGACGTGGTCGGCGAGCAGATCGACATCGGCGTGCGCGTGGGCCCGCTGCGCGATGCCCGCTTCGTCGCGCGGCCGGTCGGCCGGATGGCGCTGCACGTGGTGGCCGCGCCCTCGCTGATCGCGCGCACCGGCGTGCCGAAGAAGATCGAGGCGCTGGCCTCGCTGCCGCTCACCGCATTGATCGACCGCAAGTCGGGCCGTCCCTGGCCGATGATGTTCCGCAAGGAGCGCCAGCTGGCCGTGACCTCGCCGGCCTTCGTCACCGACGACTTCGACACCGAGTGCGCCGCGGTGCTCGCAGGCCTGGGCTTCGCCCAGTTGATCGGCTCGCTGGCCGAGCCCTGGATCGAGCGCGGCGCGCTGGTGTCGGTGCTGGAGGCCGAGGCGCCCGAGCCGTGGCCGATCTACGTGTACCGCTCGCAACGAGCGCCTGTGCCGGCGCGCGTGCGGCTGGTGTACGACGAGCTGATCCGCGTGTTGCGCTGAACGCTACGCCCGCTGCCAGGCGCCGGGCGTGAAACCGAAGTGGCGCGTGAAGATGCGCGTCATGTGGCTCTGGTCCGCGAAGCCGCTTGCAGCGGCGGTGTCCGCGAGGCTCGTGCCGCGGCGGATCAAGGCGCGTGCGCGTTCGGCACGCTGCAGCAACAGCCATGCGTGGGGCGGCACGCCGTAGGCCTTCTGGAAACGACGCAGCAGCTGGAACTTGCCGAGGCCGGCCATCGCGGCGAGTTCGTCGAGCGTGGGCGCAGCGAGCAGGTCGTCGGCGATGCGCTCGCGCACCAGCCGCACGTCGCCGTCGATCTCGGGCTGCGGCACGGCGGTGGAATGGCCTCCAAGCAGCAGGCCGCAGACTTCGACCAGCGACTCTTCGCAGGCTAAGGCTTCGGCGCTTGCAGAGGTGCTCGCGGCGCGGTTACGCCAATCGTCGAGATGGGTGAACAGACGGCGCAGTGTTTGGACCAGCCGCAAGTCCTTGAGCACGGGCCGTGTGAATTCAACGCTGCCGTCCATCGCAGCGCCGCCCAGCATGCCCGCCATCACTGCCACATCGAAATACACCATGCGCCAACGCCGCGACGGGCCGCCGAGCGGTCGGCCGTCATGCACTTCGCCAGGGTTGGTGGTGATCAGGTCGCCGGCATAGGCATCGACCTTGCCGCGACCGCTGGCCGAGCTTTGCGCGCCATGGTCGAGCAGGCCGACGCCGTAGGTCGAATGCCAGTGCCGGCCGTAGTGGCGGGCACTGTCCATCGCGGTGCCATGGACGCCCTCCCAGGGCGTTCCAAAAACCTGCGAGCGATGGTCCGGCGGCGTCTGCATCCGCCGGATGATCTCAGAGAACCGCGTTCAGAGCTTGAACGGAATCACTTCCTGGCGCTGCTCGCCCAGGCCTTCGATGCCCAGCGTCATCACGTCGCCCTTCTTCAGGAACAGCGGCGGCTTCATGCCCATGCCCACGCCGGGCGGCGTGCCGGTGGTGATGACGTCGCCGGGCATCAGCGTCATGAACTGGCTCACGTAGCTCACGATTTTTGCCACGCTGAAGATCATGGTCTTGGTGCTGCCGGTCTGCACGCGCTGGCCGTTCAGGTCGAGCCACATCGAAAGCTTCTGCGGGTTCTCGATTTCGTCGCGCGTCACCAGCCAGGGGCCGAGGGGGCCGAAGGTGTCGCAGCCCTTGCCCTTGTCCCAGGTGCCGCCGCGCTCGATCTGGTATTCGCGCTCGCTGATGTCGTTGATGGTGCAGTAGCCGGCCACGTAGTCGAGCGCGCTCTTTTGCGACACGTAGCGCGCGCGCGTGCCGATGACCACGCCGAGCTCGACTTCCCAGTCGGTCTTGACCGAGCCCTTGGGCAGCATCACCGGATCGTTCGGGCCCTGGATGCAGCTGTTGGCCTTGGTGAACACCACGGGCTCCTTGGGCACCGGCAGGCCGGATTCGGCCGCGTGGTCCGCATAGTTCAGGCCGATGGCGATGAACTTGCCGACGTTGGCCACGGGGCTGCCGAAGCGCGGCTTGCCCTTGACCAGCGGCAGCTTGTCGATCTTCTGCTTGCGCAGCTTGGCAATGGCGGCATCGCCCAGTTGATCGGGGCCGATGTCCTTGACGACGGCGCTCAGGTCGCGCAGCTGGCCCTTGTCGTCGATGAGGCCGGGCTTTTCCTTGCCGGGGTTGCCATAGCGGACGAGTTTCATGCTTTCCTTTCAGTGCATTGAATTGAGTTGATCAGTACGTGGAGCGGCCACCGGACAGGTCGAAGACCGCGCCGGTGGAGAACGAACAATCTTCGGTGCAGAGCCAGCCGACCATCGCGGCCACCTCTTCCACCGTGCCGAAGCGGCCCATGGGAATCTTCGAGAGCATGAAGGCGATGTGCTCGGGCGTCATCTGGTCGAAGATGGCCGTCTTCACCGCCGCGGGCGTCACGCAGTTCACGCGGATGCCGGTGTCGGCCAGTTCCTTGCCGAGCGACTTGGTCAGGCCGATGACGGCCGCCTTGCTCGCGCTGTAGGCGCTGGCGTTGGGGTTGCCGTCCTTGCCGGCCACCGAGGCGATGTTGACGATGCGGCCGTAGCCACCGCTACCGCCGGTGCCCTGCTTGCGCATCTGCGCGACCACCTCGCGGCAGCACAGGAACACGCCGTTGATGTTGACGTCCATCACCTGGCGCCAGTCGTCCACGGGGTAGTTCCACAGCTTGACGTTGGGGCCTGTGATGCCGGCGCTGTTGACCAGCGCGTCGATACGTGGAGCGTGCACCAGCGTGGCGGCCACGGCCTTGGCGACGGAGGGCTGCTGCGACACGTCGACCTTCAGCGCAAAGGCCTTGTCGCCGAGCGACTCGGCCGCCTTCGCGGCGGCGTCTTCATCGCGGTCCCACAGCGTGACGCTGCCGCCCGAGGCCACCAGCCGCTGCGCGATGCCGAAGCCAAGCCCCGTGGCGCCGCCGGTGACGACCGCGTGGCGGCCCTTGAAGTCGAGCTGGTTCATATGGTGATGCCGCCGTCGACGGTGAAGGCCTGGCCGGTGGCGAAGACCGATTCGTCACTGGCCAGGAACACCACCACCGGCGCGATTTCCTCGGCCTGCGCGAGCCGGCCCATGGGCTGGCGCGCGATGAAGGCCTTGCGCGCGGCTTCGGGGTCGGCATTGGCGTTGATGCGGTCGCCGAGCGAGGGCGTGTCGACCGTGCCCGGGCACACGGCATTGCAGCGGATGCCCCGGGCCACGTAGTCGGCCGCCACGCTCTTGGTGAGGCCCAGCACCGCGGCCTTGGTGGTGCCGTAGACAAAGCGGTTGGGCAGGCCCTTCATGCTGGAGCACACGCTCGCCATGTTGATGATGCTGCCGCGCCCCGCCGCCAGCATGCCGGGCAGCACGGCCTGGATGGTCCACATCTGGGCGCGCACGTTGAGGCTGAAGGCAAAGAGCAGCTCGTCGTCGGTGGCTTGCTCGATGGTGCCGTTGTGCACCACGCCCGCGCAGTTGAAGAGGATGTCGAGCGCGGGCAGCTTTGCCACCAGCGCGCCGATGGCGGCCTTGTCGAGCACGTCGAGCCTGAGCGCGGTGACGTTGGGCACGCCCGCGTAGCGTTCGAGCAGCTTCTCGTTGACGTCGGTGGCCCAGACCTGCGCGCCCTCGGCGGCCATGGCCAGCACGCTGGCGTAGCCGATGCCCTGGCCGGCGGCGGTGACCAGCGCGGTCTTTCCCTGCAATCTCATCGGTGTCTCCTCGGGTCGTGTCTTCGGGTTAGGCCCGATGATGGCGCGGGCGGTGTATCGTATTCTGAATTGGCCTTACCACTTGTCCAATTCAGGACAACCCTTAAGCCCCTCGACCTCCCTTTTTCGCTCCCGTGCCGATCCAGACCCTCGAACCCCAGCGCCTCTACCGCCAGATTGCCGAACAGTTGCGCGAGCTCATCGGCAAGGGCGAGTTCGCGGTGGGCGCGCGCATTCCGGCCGAGCGCGACCTGGCCAAGCAGTTGGGCGTGAGCCGACCCTCGGTGCGCGAGGCTCTGATTGCGCTGGAGGTGGAAGGCTGGGTCGAGATCCGCACCGGCTCGGGCGTGTACGTGCTCGACCGCTCGCACCGCACGGCCCCGCCCGTCAACGGAGCGGCTGGCGCCGAGTGGGGGCCGCTCGAAATCATCCGCGCGCGCCGCCTGGTCGAAGGCGAGACCGCCGCCATGGCGGCCCAGTACGGCAAGCGCAAGGACGTGGACGCCATACGCCGCGCCATCCAGATGATGCGAGAGCTGGCCGCGCGCAGCGAAGTACCGCACGAGGGCGATCGCGCCTTCCACCTGGCCATCGTCAATGCCTGCGGCAACGTGGTGCTGACCGAGACGGTGCAGGGCTTCCTGGAGTCGCGGCACGGGCCGATCTTCGCTCGGATGATCGATTACTTCGAGACCATGGACTCGTGGCAGGCCGCCATCGGCGAGCACGAAGCCATCCTCGACGCCATCGCAGCGCGCGACCCGGCCGCGGCGCGCGAGGCAATGCACCAGCACATGGACAAGTTCCACCAGAGATTCAGCGCGAGCTGGCGCCGCGCGAAGACCTCCTGACAAACAACAAGCGCCGACAGGCACTCACGATGACTCCCTACATCCGACTCCACCCCGCCGATGACGTCGTCATCGCGCGCTCGCAACTGCTCGGCGGCACCGTCGTCGAAGGCGTGGCCGTGCGCGGCCTGATTCCGCCGGGCCACAAGATCGCGATGCGCGACATCGCCCAGGGCGAGCCGGTGCGGCGCTACAACCAGATCATCGGTTTCGCGAGCAAGCCCATCGCCGCCGGCGAACACGTGCATACGCAGAACCTGAACATGGGCCCGGACAAGGGAGACTTCGAACGCGACTACGCCTTCGGCGCCGACGTGAAGCCCGCCCCCGCGAAGCGCGAAGCCACCTTCATGGGCATCAAGCGCGCCGACGGCCGCGTGGCCACGCGCAACTACATCGGCGTGCTGACCAGCGTGAACTGCTCAGCCACGGCCGCGCGCGCCATTGCGGACCACTTCTCGCGCAAGACCAATCCGCAAGCACTTGCGGCATTTCCGAACGTGGACGGCATCGTCGCGCTCACGCACGGCACCGGCTGCGGCATGGACACGCAGGGCATGGGCATGCAGATTCTGGAGCGCACGCTCACAGGTTACGCCACGCACCCCAACTTTGCGGGCGTGCTGGTGGTCGGGCTCGGCTGCGAGGCCAACCAGATCAACGCCTGGCTCGCGACCGGCCACCTGGCCGAGGGCGAGAACTTTCGCACCTTCAACATCCAGGACACGGGCGGCACCCGCAAGACGGTCGAGAAGGGCGTGGCACTCATCAACGAGATGCTGCCGCGCGCCAACGCGGCGAAGCGCGAGCCGTGCAGCGCGGCGCACATCACCATCGGGCTGCAGTGCGGCGGCTCCGACGGCTACTCGGGCATCAGCGCCAACCCGGCGCTTGGCGCAGCGGTCGACCTGCTGGTGGCGCATGGCGGCACGGCCATCCTCAGCGAAACGCCCGAGGTGTACGGCGCCGAGCACCTGCTCACGCGCCGCGCGGTGAAGCGCGAAGTGGGCCAGAAGCTGGTGGACCGCATCAAGTGGTGGGAGCACTACACCGAAATCAACGAGGGCGAGATGAACAACAACCCCTCGCCGGGCAACAAGGCGGGCGGACTCACCACTATTCTCGAAAAGTCACTGGGCGCGGTGGCCAAGGGCGGCACCAGCAACCTCGAGGCGGTGTATGAATACGCAGAGCCCGTCACCGCGCATGGCTTCGTCTACATGGACACGCCGGGCTACGACCCGGTGAGCGCCACGGGCCAAGTGGCCGGCGGCGCCAACCTGATCTGCTTCACGACCGGGCGCGGCTCGGCGTACGGCTGCGCGCCATCGCCCTCGCTCAAGCTCGCGACCAACTCCGCGCTGTGGCAGCGGCAGGAAGAAGACATGGACATCAACTGCGGCGAGATCGTGGACGGCACGGCGTCGATCCAGGAGATGGGCCAGCGCATCTTCGAACTGGTGCTGGCCACCGCCTCGGGCGCGCAGTCGAAGAGCGAACAGCACGGCTACGGCCAGAACGAGTTCGTGCCGTGGCAGGTCGGCGCGGTGATGTGAATCCATCGACAAGGAACAGGATGGCCAACCTCCCCTTCGGCTTTCTCGAGGGCACCGGCTTCGAGCACCGAGACCCTCGCTTCAAGTCTTGCATTCCCGGCCCCGAACGCGTGCAGCGGCTGTGGACCGGCGCGCGCTGGTGCGAAGGCCCCGCCTGGTTTGCGGCGCACCGTACGCTGGTGTGGTCGGACATTCCGAACAACCGCATGCTGCGCTACGACGAGGTCAACAGCACGGTCGGCGTGTTCCGCGAGCCGTCGAACAACACGAACGGCAACACGGTCGACCGCCAGGGCCGGCTCGTGAGCTGCGAGCACCTCACGCGGCGCGTGACGCGCACCGAGCATGACGGCACGATCACCGTGCTGGCCTCGCAATGGCAGGGCAAGCGGCTCAATTCGCCAAACGACGTGGTCGTGCATTCGGACGGGGCCGTGTGGTTCACCGACCCGAGCTACGGCATCCTCTCCGACTACGAAGGCCTGAAGGCAGACAGCGAGATCGGTGCCTGCCACGTCTATCGCATCGACCCGGCGAGCGGCGAGGTCGAACGCATGGCCGACGATTTCGTGAAGCCCAACGGCCTGGCGTTCTCGCCCGACGAATCGACGCTGTACATCGCCGACACGGGCGCGAGCCACGCGGCGGACGGGCCGCGGCACATCCGCCGCTTCAGTGTCGGCCCCTATGCCAGGAGACTTGACGGCGGCGAGGTATTCGCCGAGTGCACCAACGGGCTGTTCGACGGCTTCCGGCTCGACACCGAAGGCCGCATCTGGACCAGCGCGCTCGACGGTGTGCACGCCTATCACCCCGACGGCACGCTGCTCGGCAAGATCCTGATCCCCGAGCGCGTGGCCAACGTCTGCTTCGGCGGGCCCAAGCTCAACCGCCTTTTCATCTGCGCGACCACGTCGCTCTATGCCATCACGCTGAACGCGAAGGGAGTCTGATCCATGTCCAGAACACTGGAGGCCAACGGCCTGCAAGCCACCGTTGCCCGCATCCTCGAGGCCGCGGGCAGTTCGCCGGCCGAAGCGCAACAGGTGGCTGCCAACCTCGTGCTGGCGAACCTGAGCGGCCATGATTCGCACGGCGTGGGCATGTTGCCGCGCTACGTCGATGCAGTGGCCGAGGGCGGGCTGAAGCCGAATGCCGCGGTGCGCGTCAACCTCGACATCGGCACGCTGATGGGGCTCGACGGCCAGCACGGCTATGGGCAGATCGTCGGCGTGCAGGCGATGGAGCTCGGCATTGCGCGGGCGAAGCAGCACGGCAGCTGCATCTTCACGCTCTCGCACGCGCACCACCTGGGGCGCATCGGGCACTTCGCGGAGATGGCCACGGCGCAGGGGCTGGTGGCCATGCACTTCGTCAACGTGCTGTCGCGGCCGGTGGTCGCGCCCTGGGGCGGCGGCGACGGGCGCTTTGGCACCAACCCGTGCTGCATCGGCATTCCACTGGCTGGCGCCGAACCCTTCGTGCTCGACTACGCAACCAGCCGCGTGGCACAGGGAAAGATGCGCGTGGCGCACAACAAGGGCGAGCGCGTGCCCGACGGCTACCTCATCGACGAGAACGGCGCGCCGACCAACGACCCGGGCGTGGTGGTGGTGCCGCAGGGCAACGGGCTCTTCGGCGCGCTCATGACTTTCGGCGAGCACAAGGGCTACGGGATGGCGGTGGCGTGCGAACTGCTCGGCGGTGCGCTCACTGGCGGCGGCACGTGGCACCGGCCGGCGGACACGGCGCGCACGGTGTTGAACGGCATGCTGACTGTGCTGATCGACCCGGCGCGGCTGGGCACGCAGAAGTCCTTCGATGAAGAGACGCGGGAGTTCGTCGACTGGCTGCGGCAGAGCCCACCGGGGCAAGGTTTTGACGAAGTGCAGATTGCCGGCGAACCGGAGCGCAAGGCGCGCGCGGCGCGACGCAAGGACGGGATCTGGGTGGACGACGCGACGTGGGGAGAAATCGTCGCGGCGGGAGCCAAGGTAGGCGTGGCCGTCGCGTAGGGCTTTGGCGCTGATAGCTATCGGCGGGCACTTCGCGACTTCTGGCTCAGCACCAGCGCGATGCCTCCCAGAATTGCCACCGAAGCAGCCGCCAGCCGCGGCGTGATCGCCTCCGACAGGAACAGCACGCCGCCGAACGCAGCCAGGAGCGGCACCGACAGCTGCACGGTGGCCGCGCGCATGGCCGAAAGGCGGCTCAGCGCCGCATACCAGACCACATAGCCGAGGCCCGAAGTCAACGCGCCGGAAACCACGGCAAGCACAAGGCCGGTCGCGTCCACGCGAGCGCTGGCCGCGAACACCAGGCTCAACGCCAAGGCTAGCGGCACGGCTCGCGTGAAGTTGCGCGCTGTGGCCGCCAGCGGGTCGGCCACGCCACGGCCGCGCAAGGAATACACCCCCCACGCCACACCCGCGATCGCCATCAGCACGGCGCCGAGAAGCGGCGGCGCGGCGATGCCAGGAGACACCAGGTAGACGAGTCCGCTCGCCGCCAGGACGAAGCCGAACCACGCGAGAGCCCCGAAGCGCTCGCCGCCGGAGCGCAAGCCCACGCCGAACATCGTCAGCTGGACCGCGCTGAACAGGATCAGCGCGCCCGTGCCTGCGGGCAGGCTGAGGTAGGCGAAGGAAAAGAACGCGACATAGCCGAACAGCATGACGGCGGCCAGCCAGTCGACGCGGACGGACGTGGCCGGCGGCTGCGCCCTGAAGCGCACGATGAGCCCCAGCATGAGCGCTCCCGCCACGAGCCTGACGCTGCCGAAGCTCGCTGCATCAATGCCTTTGTGCTGCAGCGCGAGCCGGCACAGCAGCGAATTGGCCGCGAACGCGAGCATGGCCACCGCCGTGAGGAGGATCGTCTGCAGCGTGGGCTGCCGGGTGTCGCGCGCGTCATCGGGCATGCGCCCTCCGTCGAGGAACTGCGCAAACATTGGCTTGCCACCGAGGCCCGGCGGCAAGGGGCGAGTTGATGCTACCCCGCTCGAAGACTCAAGGCGAGCCGGTCGACGCCCCCCCGGAAGGGGCGAGGACGAATCAAACGATCAAGGCGATCGTGGCTTCGAGGTGTTCGGAAGGCGCGCGGCGGAAACCCGAGCGCGCAAAGCGCTGCAGCTGACCCACGACGAAGGCCGTGAGCGCCGCTGCGCGCACCTGGGCGTCGACGCTGGGCGTGGCCGAGCCGTCGGCCGCGGCGGCCCCACGCAGCACCTGGCGCAGCGTGGCTTCGATCTTGTCGAAGAACTGGTTCATACGCTGCTGCAGGCGTTCGTTTTCGTAGACCAGCGCGTCGCCCACCATGACGCGGGTCATGCCTGGGTTGCGCTCGGCGAACTGGACCAGCAGCGTGAGGATCTTGGCGGCCTGCTGGGCACCGGTGGCGCCCTCGCGCTCGAGGATCTGGTTGACCAGCGTGAAGACGCTCTGCTCGATGAAGTCGATCAGGCCCTCGAACATCTGGGCCTTGCTGGCGAAGTGGCGATAGAGCGCGGCTTCGCTCACTTCGAGCCGGGCGGCCAGCGCGGCGGTGGTAACCCGCTCGGCACCGGGCTGCTCGAGCATGGCGGCGAGCGCCTGCAGGATCTGCACGCGCCGCTCACCCGGCTTCGGGCGCTTGCGCGCCGGGGGAGTGAGCGTGTCCGCGGGGGTCTCTACGCCGGAAGCACTGGTCGTCTCTTCGTTCTGCATGGGAGCGCGTGCAAAGATGTAATCAATTGATTCTCGCACAGCGCAGTGAGCACGCGCCCACCCGTTCAGCGGGCGCGGATCATCGTCCCGTAGGCCTGGTCGGTCAGGATCTCCAGCAGCATCGCGTGCGGCACCCGGCCGTCGATGATGTGCACCGCATTCACGCCGCTCTTGGCCGCGTCGAGCGCGCCTTCGATCTTGGGCAGCATGCCGCCTGAGATGGTGCCGTCGGCGAACAGGTCGTCGATTTCTCGCGCGCTCAGGTTGGTGAGCAGCTTGCCGTTCTTGTCGAGCACGCCGGGCGTGTTGGTCAGGAGCATGAGCTTCTCGGCCTTGAGCACGGTGGCCAGCTTGCCAGCCACGACGTCGGCGTTGATGTTGTAGCTTTCGTTGTCCTCGCCGAAGCCGATGGGGCTTACGACGGGGATGAAGGCGTCGTCCTGCAGCGCCTTCACCACGCTGGGGTCGATGGAGACGATGTCGCCGACCTGGCCCACGTCATGGTGCACGTTGGGATCGGCGCGGTCGGCCAGCTTGAGCTTCTGCGCGCGGATCAGGCCGCCGTCGCGCCCCGTGAGGCCCACCGCCTTGCCACCGGCCTGGTTGATCAGGCCCACGATGTCCTGCTGCACCTCGCCGGCCAGCACCCATTCGACGACTTCCATGGTCTCGGCGTCGGTAACGCGCATGCCCTGGATGAAACTGCCCTTTTTGCCCAGGCGATTGAGCGCCGCCTCGATCTGCGGACCGCCGCCGTGCACCACCACCGGGTTCATGCCAACCAGCTTGAGCAGCACCACGTCTTCGGCAAAGTCGGCCTGCAGCGCCGGATCGGTCATGGCATTGCCGCCGTACTTGATGACGATGGTCTTGCCGTGGAACTTGCGGATGTACGGCAACGCCTGGGCCAGGATCTCGGCCTTGTCGCGCGGGGGGATGTTGAGGACGGGGTCGGTCATGGGCGGTCAGGCTCCAAAGCGAAGGACAGGGGAAATTCTCGCAAAGAAAGATGTCGTCAGGGGCGCAACCAGCGGGGCACCTTGAAGCGCACGATCATCAGGTACGCCCCCACATAGGTGGTGACGAACAGCAGGCAGAAGAACATCAGCACGATCGTGTTGTTCCAGAACAGCACGGCCGGCACCACCGACAGCGCGGCAAACATCCAGAGGTACGGCGAGGTGCGGTTGTTGCGCGCCAGCAGTTGCCGGGCCTCGTCGTCCGCGAAAGCCACGCGCACGATGCGGCGGAAGATCAGCTGGTGGAAATGCAGCGCATCGGCCGTGCCGGGCGACTGGCCGCGCGCCAGCTTGCGGTAGATGGAGAACAGCGTTTCCCACACCGGATAGATCAACAGCAGCATCGGGAACCAGGGCGACACCACGCGGTGCCGCTGCACCAGCGTCACGCAGGCCACGGCGATCACCATGCCCCAGACGTAGGCCCCGCCGTCGCCGGCGAAGATCTTGCCGCGCGGGTAGTTCCAGACCAGGAAGCCGAAGGTGGCGCCGACCAGGCAGATCACCATGGCCGCCAGTTGCCGGTCGCCCACCTGCAGCGCCACGTGGGAAATGGCTAGGCAGACCAGCACGGCAACCGTGCCCGCGAGCCCGTTGTAGCCGTCGATGATGTTGAATGCATGCGGCAGGCCGCCGATGGCCAGGGCTGCGAACAGCACGGTGGCATAGGGAATCATCGCCAGCCAGCCGTCGACCGTCTCGAAGCCGGTGCGCGCCACGCCCAGCCCCAGCAGCCAGCACACAAGCAGCGCCGAGCCGATGGTGAGCCCCAGCCGGTAGCGCACCTTCACGTTCTGGGTGACGTCTTCGACGATGCCCCCCACCACGGCCGGCAAGATGCACAGCAGCGTGAGCATCGAGGTCTTGACCGGCCACGACACATTGAACGGATCGGTGCCGGTGATGCCGGCCGCCAGCCAGGCCACTCCCATGCCCACCAGGATGCCCGCACCGCCCAGGCGCGGCACATGGCCTTTGTGAAAGCGCTGGGGCATGTCGGCGCCGTAGAGGCGGGCATGCCTGCGCGCGCGGCGCATGAACAGCTGGACCGAGAAGGCAGCGACGAAGAAACTGATGACGATCAGAGCAATCATGTGTGGGGGTTGGGGAACCCTAGAATTCCCGAGCGAAATTAGACCATGCCCACGCCCCCCTCCCCCCGCCCCCCGATCACCATTTCAATCGTGAGCCACGGCCAGCTCGCGCTGGTGCTGCCGCTGCTCGAGCAACTGGACCGGCACAGCCGCGAAGTCATCGACAAGGTTTTGCTCACATTGAACATTCCCGAGCCCGATGTGCTCGCTGGCCGCAACTGGGGCTTCGAGGTAGAGCGGATCGAGAACGCGAGCCCCAAGGGCTTCGGTGCCAATCACAACCAGGCCTTCGAACGCTGCGGCACGCCGTGGTTCCTGGTGCTCAACCCGGACATCCGCTTCGACAGCGACGTGCTGACGCCGCTGCTCGCGCAGGCCGCGGCCGACGCCGGGCTGCTCACGCCGCGCATCCTGGAGCCCGGCAAGGCCGAGCCGGAACCGCACCGGGCGATGCTCACGCCACTTGAAATCGTAGGAAGAAAGAAGCCCGACTATGTGCGGCCGACGGTGCCGGCGTGGATTCCGGGGCTGTTCATGCTGTTTCGCAGCGAGGTCTACCGGCAGCTCGGCGGCTTCGACGAGAAATTCTTCATGTACGGCGAAGACTTCGATATCTGCGCACGCACCCGGCTCGCGGGCTGGAAGCTGCAGGTCGGCGAAGACCTGGTCGCCCGGCACGACGCGCAACGAGAAAGCCACCGGAGCAAGAAATACCTGTACTGGCACGTGACCAGCCTGCTGAAGGTGTGGCTGTCGGGGTCGTTCTGGCGGTACCGGCGGCTTCGCAGCTGACTCAGCCGCGTTCGAGCAAGTCCTGCGCGATGGCGTGCCCGCCGCGGCCGAACCGCGCATAGCGGCCACGCGCCGCCTCGACGAGGATCGGCAGCAGGCGCAGCGGCCGCGCCGCCGGAAGCTCGGCCCGGAACCGCTGGTGCGCCACCTTGGCGCGCTGTGCCTCCAGGTAGCTGACCGGCACCTGGGCGCCGAGTTGCTGCAGGCGCTGCAGCAGCGCTTCGGCCCTGCACAGCCGCGCCACGTGCTTGTCGCCGCGCTCGGCAAAGGCCTTGGCCATCTTCTCGGACAGCGAGAGCCGCCGTGCGCCGATCTGGTTGCTGGCGTGCTGGCGGTAGTCGATGGTCGGCTCGGGCAGCACGTCCATGCGGCCGATGGCTGCCGCCACGGCCGCCAGCCACTCGTCGTGCACCCACTCCGGCGCGAACGGCAGCGCCGTGTCGAGCAAGATCTTGCGGAACATCGTGGTGGCACCCGTCACGAGGTTGCGTCGCAGCAGGACTCCGAAGGCCTCACCGCTAGCGATGGCTGCCAGTTCGGCGGGCTGCACTTCGAGCGCGTGGAAGAGCGTGGAGCCCAGGGGCTTGAGTTCGGCATCGACAAGGCGCGCGTCGGTGTGTAGCAGCAGCAAGTCGGGCCGCGCCTCGAACTGCGCCACCATGCGCGCGAGCCGACCCGGGTGCCAGACGTCATCCTGGTCGCACAGTGCGATGAGGTCATGGCTGCAGGCACGCGCGGCCTGCTCGAAATTGCGCGTGACGCCCAGTGGAGGCGTGTTGCTGAACACGCGCAGCGCGACCTGGTCCGCCACGCCGCACTGCGCGAGGGTGTCGCGCACAACCGCCAGGGTGTTGTCGGTGGAGCCGTCGTCGGACAGCACGATCTCCCGCGGCAACGGCGTCTGCGCGCAGATGCTTCTGACCTGCTCGGGGAGATAGCGCGCGCCATTGCGAGTGCAGAGCGCGACGGAAACGTCGAGGGCCATCAGACCGGAGGCAGGCGGGGCGGCCAGGCGTAGCTGAAGTCTTCGCGGGCCAGCATGAGGTTGGGGCTGTAGGCGGGGTCGTTCTGGATGAGGGCGCCCCAGCGTTGGTGCATGTAGGCAGCTTCTTCCTGGAACTGCGCCTGCTTCTGCGGCGAGACATCCTTGGCGCGGGTGGCGGACTCGTAGTGGAACAGTTCCGCGTAGGGCGTCCAGACGTTGCGCAGGCCCGCTTCGCGCAGCCGGAGGCAGAAGTCGATGTCGTTGAAGGATTCCTTCAGGTGCACTTCGTCAAGGCCGCCGGCTACGAGGTAGTGGCACTTCTGGATCACGAGGCAGGCCGCGGTGACCGCGGAGAGCGTCTGGATCAGTGCCGCGCGGCCCGCGTAGCCTTCTCGACCCATCGGCATGCGGCGGTGCGAATGCGCGGCGATGCCCCCCACGCCCAGGATCACGCCGGCATGCTGCAGAGTCTTGTTGGGGAACCACAGCCGCGCCCCCACGGCGCCGACACCCGGCTGCAGCGCAAGGCTCACCATCTCGCTCAGCCAGTCCGGCGTGATGACTTCGATGTCGTTGTTGACCAGCGCCACCAGTTCACCGTTGGCCGAGGCAACCGCCCCGTTGTTCAGCGCCGCGTAGTTGAAATCGCGGTCGTCGCGGAGCACGCGGACATTCGGCTTCTCCGCGGCAATGCGCTTGAACCAGGCCAGCGTGTCCGGATCGTCGGAGCCGTTGTCGACGATGATGATTTCGTAGTTCGAATAGCTGGTTTTCTCCAGGATCGATTCGACGCATTGCCGAGTCAGCCGCAAGGCATTGCGCGTCGGGATGATCACGGAAACCAACGGTAAGACATCGGGCAAGGCGTAATGCACGCGGTACCCGAAGTCGAGGTGTTCGGCGGTGGCGCGCACGCCGGTGCGCATGAAATGCTCGTTCAGCGCGCGCTCGCCTGCGATGGCCGCATAGGGCTTGGCGCTCATCGAACGGGCCGTGCTCTCCACGTGCACGCGCCAGTGGTACAGCACGCGCGGAATGTGCTGGATCTGGCTGGGCTGTATCCGCTCCATGCAGCGCAGCACCAGGTCCCAGTCTTGCGAGCCTTCCATGCCGACGCGGAAGCCTTCGACTGAACGCATCAGTTCGGTCGAAAGCACGCCCAGATGGCTGAACATGTTCTGCGAGCGGAAGAGATCGACGTTCCAGTCGGACTTGAAGTAGGGCCCGAAACGGTGCCCCCCCTCGTCGACCTTGTCTTCGTCCGAGTAGATCAGCTTCACGTCAGGATGGGCCGCGATGCAATCGGCCACCCAGAAAAGCGCATGGGCCGGCAGCAGATCGTCGTGGTCCATGAGCGCAACCCAGGAGCCCGAGACCAGTTCCAGCGCACTGTTGGAAGCGGCCGAGATGTGACCGTTTTTCGGGCGAAATACCACCTTGATGCGCGGGTCGCTCACGCTGTACGACTTGAGGATCTCGCGCACCTCGGCCGAAGGCGATGCGTCGTCGGCGATGCAAAGCTCCCAGTTCGGATAGATCTGGCTTCGCACCGACTCGATAGCCTCGCGCAGCCACGCGGGGTTGGGGTTGTAGGTGGGCATCACGACCGAGATCAGCGGCCGGTCTTTCATGGCGGCCAGGCGCTGGGCGATCTTGTCGCGCAATTCGGGAGTAAGGGTGTCATAACGCTGCACCCACTTCGTATAGTCGTTGTAGCCGCCGAATCGCCTGCCCAGTTCCCAGCGAATGCCCGCCCAGCCCGACCTCTTGAACATTCGCCATGCCCGCTGCACGCGCCCCATCATTCCGGGGCCTTGCCAGAGTCCGGCCAGGCCGAGGATGAATCGATAGACAGATTTCATAGATTGCGCACCCGCGAGGCGGATGAGGCGGAGCTTGTGGGAGAAATGCCGGAAAAAGCGGCGCCGAAACGATGCGTCACCGGCCGCGCGGGAGGGGATTATCTTCGCAACCATCTATCACGATGGCCGACGACAGCCGTTTCACCCCGAACCAGTCTCCGGAGGGCTGCCCGTAAAATTGGCGGGTTACAAAGCAAAAGGAAAAGAATGAGGCTGCTCTCAGTGGTGCTCTCGGGAGGCGCCGGCTCCAGGCTCTGGCCTGCTTCGCGCCAAGCCTTTCCCAAGCCGTTCATGAAGATTGGCGACTCCACGCTGCTCCAACAAGCCATCGAGCGGGGCCAGGCTTGCGGCACCGGCGACCTGATGATCGTCACCAACAAAGACCATCTGTTCCTCACGAAAGACGTGCTCGGGCAAATGAGCGACCCGCCGACCACGACGTTTCTCCTTGAACCCAGGGGACGCAACACCGGTCCGGCCATCGCGCTTGCAGCGCTTCAATGTGCGCGCCAGTTCAGTGGCGACACAGTGATGCTCGTCCTTTCCGCAGACCACCTGGTGCCGGACGTGCATGCTTTCGTGGCCAGCGCGACGGAAGCCTTCCGCCTGGCGCAGGAGGGCAACCTCGTTGTGTTCGGCGTGAGCCCAACGAGCCCCGACACCGGCTTCGGCTACATCGAAGTCGAGCACGTTTCGCGCGAGAGCCAGAGCGTCAAGCGCTTCGTCGAGAAGCCCGACCTCGAAACGGCACAAAAGTACCTGGCCACCGGCCGCTACTACTGGAACAGTGGCATGTTCGCGTTCACTGCCGACACCATCATCGCGGCGCTCGAGAAGCACGCCCCGGACGTGATCAGAGCAGCAAGGCGTGCGCTCGAAACCGCCAAGATTTCCGGCGCATCCGTCAACTTCGATCTGCATGCTTTCGGCTTGCAACCAGACATCAGCATCGATTACGCGGTGCTGGAGCACGCCTCGAATGTCCATGTAGTGCCCGCCAAGTTCAGCTGGAGCGACGTGGGTTCGTGGCCCGCAGTATCCAACGCGCTGACGCCCGATGCCAGCGGCAACACACTTCCGGACGATGTAGTGGCCCTCGACACGACAGGCACCCACGTGCAGGTCGAGAGCTATGGCCCGAAGGTCGTTGCCACCATCGGCGTTCACGACCTCGTGATCGTCGACACGCCCGACGCGCTGCTGGTCCTGCACAAGGACAGCGCACAAAAGGTGAAGAAGGTCGTCGACGTGCTCAAGGCCCGCAAGCACGACACGGTGCACCTGCCGCCGGTGGTCCACCGTCCCTGGGGCACATACGCCTCGCTCAAGGAAGAAGAAGGCTACAAGGTCAAGCGCATCACCGTGAGACCCGGCGAAGCGCTGTCCTTGCAATACCATCACCAGCGCGCAGAGCATTGGGTAGTCGTGCAGGGCCGCGGCATCGTGCAGATCGGAGAGACCGAGCATGAGACGCTTCCAGGCCAGTATCGCTACATTCCCCTGAAGGAAAAACACCGTCTGACCAATATTGGCGACGAGGAGCTCGTGCTCATCGAAGTCCAGTGCGGCGGCTACCTGGGCGAAGACGACATCGTCCGCCTCGCAGACACTTACGGCCGTACATGAGTCAAGTCCATTCCAATCTTCACCGAAGCGCCCTGTCCGACTGGTGGCAAGGCACCCGCCGCACCGATATCTGGTGGACTCTCGCCTGGTTCGACATCGTCCTGCGCTATCGCCGCTCCATGCTCGGTCCGATGTGGCTCACCTTGAGCATGGGCGTGATGATCGGTGGCATGGGGCCGCTGTACAGCTCGCTGTTCGGCACCGAGCTCTCGCGCTTCTTCCCGCACCTGGCACTGGGCATCATCTTCTGGGGCTTTTTCTCCAGCATCGTGACCGATGCCTGCAACGCCTTCGTCGGGTCGTCGAACTACCTCAAGCAGGGTTACTTCCCGATCAGCCTGTTCGTCTGGCGAAGCCTGGCGCGCAACCTGATCCAGTTTGCACACCAGATCGTGCTCTACATTCCCGTGGCGATCTGGGCCGGCATTTCGCTGTCCTGGTCGGTGCTGCTCGTGCTGCCGGCCTTCGCCATCCTGATCGTCAACGCGCATGCACTGGGCCTATTGCTGGGGCTGATCTGCACCCGCTACCGCGACGTCACGCAGATCGTCACCAGTGTGATGCAGATGCTGATGTTCCTGACGCCGGTGTTCTGGCTGCCCGAGAGCCTTCCCGGCCGTGCCAAGTACGTGCTGTGGAACCCATTCGCGCAGATGCTGGACCTGCTTCGCACGCCCCTGATGGGTGGCGTTGCACATATCCACAGCTGGATCGGCATCCTGGTCTGGACGGCGCTGTGCCTGACTCTTGCCATCCTTCTGTTCTCGAAGTACCGCCGCCGCGTCGTCTACTGGCTCTGATCCATGGCATTCATCTCACTCAAAAACGTCGCCGTCAACTTTCCGATCTACGGTGCCGGCGCCAACTCCCTCAAGAAGACGCTTGCAGCCTCCGTGACCGGTGGGCGCTTCGGCAAGGAAACCGGCGTGACCGTGGTGCAGGCGCTCAGCGGCATCAACCTCGAGCTCAAGAGCGGTGACCGGCTCGGCCTCGTGGGCCATAACGGCGCGGGCAAGTCGACATTGCTGCGCACGCTGGCCGGAGTCTATGAGCCGTCTTCGGGAGAGTTCGCGCGCCAAGGCTCGGTAGCCAGCCTGATCGACCCTTCGCTGGGCATCGAAATGGACGCGACGGGCGTGGAGAACATCATGCTGCGCGGCCTGGTGATGGGCATGAGCAAGAAGGAAATCGACCGCCTCACGCCTGATATCTGCGAATTCAGCGGCCTGGGCGAGTATGTGAACATGCCCGTGCGCACCTACTCGACCGGCATGATGATGCGCCTGGCGTTCTCGATCTCCACCAGTGTCGAAGCCGACATCCTGCTCATGGACGAATGGCTCTCGGTGGGCGACGCGGAATTCACCGAAAAAGCCGAGAAGCGGATGCGGGACGTGGTCTCGAAGTCCGGCATCCTGGTGCTCGCATCGCATTCGCCGGAACTCATTGCCAAGGAATGCAACCGAGTGATCCACCTCGAACACGGTCGGATCGTCGAGCAGTAATTTTCGGCGCGCAAGCTCAGCGCCTTGTGCGCCGCAGCACCTCGATCTCTTCCAGACGTGCCTTGATCCTTCGCCCTGCGGCCTCCAGAGAGAGGTTGGCTTCGGCGCTTGCCTTGGCACGAGCGCCGAGGCCACGCGCCCATACCTGATCGTCGTAGAGGCGACGCATGAGCCGTGCGGCGTGCTCGACCGACGGCTCGGCCCATTCGAGGTTCGCGTCGTAAGGGGGAATCGGCTTGCCCAGCTTCACAAGTTCGTAGGGCACGAGCAAGCTGTTGTCAGCGTCCATGAAGTCGACGTTGCCCGAGAAGTTGGTGGCGATCACGGGCTTGCCCATGAGCATGGCTTCCGCCATCGTGAGGCCAAGGCCTTCGCTGCGGTGGAGCGACACGTATGCGTCACAAGCATTCATGAGCGAGAGCACTTCATCAGGACTGAACACCTGGTCGATGACCGTGATGTTCGCGCCAGCCGCGGCATCGCGCAGCTTCTGCAGTTCCGCCGGATGCCGGTCGCCGAACGAGGTCTTGAGGACCAGCGAGACCTTCTCGTCCTCACGAAAGGCGGCCCTGAAAGCGCGAATCAACCCTAACGGGTTCTTGCGCTCCATGACGCTCATCATGTGGAAGGTGAACAGAAAGGTGTAGCGGTCCTCGTCCAGGCCGAAATCGCTGCGCTTGCGCACCTCGAAAGGCGTCAGCCGCACCCCAGGAAACAAGGTACGAACCGGCACGGACAAGCGCTCGCGCAGGCCGCGTGCGATGAATTCCGTGGCCGTCCAGACCTCATCGACCTGTTTCGCGCTTTCGACCCAGGCATCGGGGATCGAGTCGAACTCCCAGTACCAATAAGCGATCCTGTAGGTCCGGGGCGAGCGCTCTGCAAGGTCGGCCCTGGCGTAGGCCTCCGGGAAAAAGGGTTCAGGCTGCGTATGAATGACCGTGACGTCGTGCACCTCAAGGCCGTCGAAATCGACATGGTGCGGATCGTCCTTGGCGTCCGTTCGCAGGTCGCGCAGCGAAGTGTCCAGGCCGACCTGCCCAAGTGCCTCCGCGATCGACTCGACGGAGACGCGCAGGCCAGACGGATAGCAGAAATGGCCGATGATGTTCACGCCCGGCTTGAGCAGCGCCGACGCCACCGCGCGGGCATCCAGCGCCTGGCACCATCGACGGGCCTCGGCGCTCAGGCCGGGCTCCTCTGCGGAGGCCAGCCATTCGAGCAACGCGAGCGCCTGGCCGGGATCTGAAAGGGCCTGCGGATGCCTGGCCTGCCACGCCGCCTGCGCGCCATAGCCCAGGCGAATCTGCAGCGCCGGCTCGTACCACTCGGGGGCGGCGTCCACGCCGACCCACTGCGGGTCGGCGCCGTAATGACGTGCGAACCAGGAGGCGAATGCGGACCAGCCAAAAACGGTCAACGCATCGGGAAACTGCTGCTGCCAATCAGGCGTGAACAAATAGGCCCGAGCCAACTCGGCGCGGGGGTTCTCGGCCGCCTGCATGAAGAGCCAGAGGATCTCTTCACGCCGCAAATGAGCCTCGGCCTCGCTCCACACATGCTGCATGAACCACCCGAGCAGGCTGTGCCGGCCCGCCGGAGTCAGCCCATGAGGCAGTACTTGCCGGATGCGCGGCTCGGCCATGAACGCCTGTCGCGCCCGCGCTGCGAAGTCCCCGGAAAAAAGTCCGGCGACATGCGCCTGCGAAACGGGCGTCAGGCCTGTGTCTTGCGCGCCATCGTCGCTTTGAAGCCACACCAGAAAGGCGTTCTTGTCAGCCGTCTCCGACAAAGCATAGGGAAACCTCGCATACAAGTCCTTACGGCCACGCAACAAGGACATGCAGAAGCGCGCGGCCGTCCATGTGTCGGTTACCGCCCCAGGATCGACGGAGGACCCGACGACCGACGCCGTCGGCGTGCCCGCCGCCTCGGACAGCGCAGCATCGCTGCACAGGTCCAGCAGCGCCGGCATGCCCGCCGCGACCTTGCCCTGCGCCAGCGCCTCCAGACGAGAGCGCTCCCTCTCGATCAGGCCGTCCAGCAGCCGCGCCTTCTCTTGGCTGGCCGCGCGCTCCCGCAGAAAACGAAGCCGCTCGGGCATGCGCCATGGTGTCATCAACCAGAACGCGGCCTTCGGAACCCTTCGCGCGTTTCGGCGCAACGCATCGAACCCTGTCATTTTGTTATTTACTTTCACTAGCAAACGTAATTTCTTCCGGATCGTGGGGTATCCGACGAGGAGATCATGCCCAAGAATGGGCGCTTTCACCTCGTAAAATGCGAAACATCCGCCTATCTGAGTGCATGTTTCCCAGGAACGTCCGCGGTTTTTGCCGGCTGGTCCCTTTGCACTTCCTACTAACAACTTCATGACGTTTATCTCATACGCGCAGAACTTCGAAGACGTCATGCTCTGGCGCGCGCTCAAGCACGTGCCGGCCGGAAAGTACATCGACGTGGGCGCCCAGGACCCGGTCGTCGACTCGGTCAGCAAGGCGTTCTACGAACACGGCTGGCGCGGCATCCATGTCGAGCCGGTCCCTCGCTATGCGGAAATGCTGCGCCGCGATCGCCCCGATGAAACGGTGTTGCAACTGGCGTTATCGGACGAGGCAGGCATTCTCGAACTCAACGTATTTGAGGACACCGGCCTGAGCACCGGCGTCAAGGAGTTTGCGGACAGCCACCGCACACAGCACGGCCTCGCGCACCGCACCGTTGCGACGCCGATGCTGCCGATGCGCACCGCTTTCGCGTCGCTCGCGGGGCAGCCGGTGCACTGGCTCAAGATCGACGTCGAGGGCCTCGAAGAGGCGGTGCTGCGCGGCTGGGACAGCGAAGTGCTGCGGCCCTGGATCATCGTCATCGAAGCAACCGTGCCGATGTCGACCGAAGTCCGTTACCAGGGCGCAGAAGACATCTTGCTGGCCGCACGCTACGAATTCGCCTATTTCGACGGCCTCAATCGCTTCTATCTCGCGGCCGAACATCCTGAGTTGAGGGCGGCCTTTTCCTCGCCGCCCAATGTGTTCGACGGCGTGCGCCTCAGCGGACTGGCCAACTCAGAGTTGTGCAGAGGATTGCTGGAGGCCCATCGCGCCGAAACGGACAAGCTCGGCGAAACCATTCGGGTGCAGCGAAGCGAGGCCCTTGAAGCACTGGCCGAGGCGCAGGCCCAAGCCCAACGCAGGCTGCGCGAAATCGAGGCACAGGCCCAGCGCGACGTGCAGACCGCGTCTGCCGCGCTGCGGCTGGCCGAATTGCAACGCAGCGCGACTCAACTCCGGCTCGATGCCGTCCTGCACAGCTCGTCCTGGCAAATCACCGCGCCCATGCGCTCGGTTGGCACACTGTGCCGACGGCTGCTTTCCGCGTTTCGCGAGGGCCGTTTGACCAGCGGTATCAAGCGCCGCATCAAATCGGTACTGCGCGTCTGCGCCCTCGTTGTGATGCGGCACCCGACGCTCAAGAGCGGCCTGCTGGCCATCCTCAAGTTCGTTCCTCCCCTGCATCGGCGGCTGCGCACCATGCTTGCGCCCCCGCCCATCGCACCACAAGGCGGCCTGCTGCCAGGCGACACCCTGTCTGCGATGTCGCCCGCCACGCGTGCCGTGTACCTGGCACTGAAGGCAGCCAACGGACGCGAATGAGAGCGCCACGTGCGCGGATTTCCGCGCTGCCCCCGACCCCACATCACAAAGCCCAACGCTCGGAGTACTGCAAATGATCATCGTCACTGGAGCGACAGGCTTCATCGGATCGAATCTGGTCGCCCATTTGAATCAACTGGGCCACACCGACATCGTCATCGTCGACTGGCTCGGCACCGGCGAGAAGTGGAAGAACATCGCCAAACACCGCTTCGTCGAGTTCGTCTTTCCACAGGATTTTCCGGCCTTTCTCGAGAAGAGCAGCGGCGCGGTGGAGGCAGTGTTTCACCTGGGCGCCATCTCGTCGACGACCGCAACGGATGGCGACGAAGTCGTAAGCAACAACATCCAGTTCTCGATGAATCTCTGGAACTGGTGCGCCGCCAGGCAAGTGCCCTTCTTCTATGCGTCGTCGGCAGCAACCTACGGAGACGGTGATCAGGGGTTCGACGACACGCACGACATCGCTCCGCTTCGCCCGCTGAACCTGTACGGCTGGTCCAAGCAGGCGTTCGACCGCTGGGCGCTCGGACAAGCGGAAAAGGGCGTCGCCCCTCCCCGCTGGGCCGGCTTCAAGTTCTTCAACGTGTATGGCCCGAACGAATATCACAAGGCCGACATGATGAGCATCGTCGCGAAGAACCACTCCCGCGTGATGGCCAAGGAGCCTATCCACCTCTTCAAGTCGCATCGCCCCGACTTCAAGGACGGCGAGCAACTGCGCGACTTCGTCTACGTGAAGGACTGCTGCAAGGTCATGTCGTGGTTCATGGCCGGTGCGCGCCAGAACGGCGTCTACAACCTCGGCACGGGTTCAGCCCGCTCGTTCCGCGACCTCATCGAGGCTGTGGGCACGGCATGCGGCATCAAGCCGGACATCCAGTACGTGCCCATGCCCGAGAACCTTCGCGGCAAGTACCAGTACTTCACGCAAGCGGCCATGCAGAAGCTTCGCGCAGCAGGGTATGACGAAGGCTTCTACTCCCTCGAAGAGGGCGTGGCCGACTACGTCCAAGGCTATCTCAACACGCCCGACAAGTTCGCCTGATATGCAGCAGCCTTCTTCCTCCCCCGCCAAGCCGCGCATCCTGGTCGTCGGCGACATCATGCTCGATCGCTACGTGATCGGCGAGGTGTCGCGTATCTCGCCGGAAGCGCCAGTTCCGGTGCTGGCCGCCAAGCACGAAGAAAACCGGCCTGGTGGCGCCGCCAACGTAGCTGCCAACATTTCAGCCATGGGCGGCGATGCGACGCTGCTGGCTGTTGTCGGTGAAGACAACGCCTCGGCGGAACTCGATGCCTGCCTGCAGCGCTACAACGTCAACACACTGTTCGTGAAGGACCCACAGGCCGGCACGACCCAGAAGACACGTCTGGTGGTCGGCTCGCAGCAAATAGCCCGTGTCGACCGGGACGTGCGGCCCACGGGCCAGACACAGCAACGGTTGCTGGAGGAGTTCGAACGCCAGGTGAGCCGCTACGACCTGGTGGTTTTTTCCGACTATGCCAAGGGCACGCTGGACCGGCTGCCTGAGTTCCTCGAAGCCGCGTCCAGGCAAGGCGTACCGACACTGGTCGACCCCAAACGGGTCACTCCGGAGTTCTATCGAGGGGCCTTCCTGCTGAAGCCGAACAACAGCGAATTCATCGGCCTCTTCGGCGCATACGGCTCCGACCAGGAGTTGATGGCCAAGGCCAGCGCCGCGATCGACGCGCTGCAGTTGCAGCACCTCGTCATCACGCGTGGTGCCAAAGGCATGGTCATCGTCAGCGCCGGCGGCCACACGGATTTCGTTCCCACTCGGGCACGTGACGTTTTCGACGTGTCAGGCGCGGGTGACACGGTGCTGGCCGCGCTAGCCACGGAACTGTCGGCCAAGCACTCCATCTCGGATGCCGTTCACCGAGCGAACGTGGCGGCCGGCATTGCCGTATCGCACCCCGGTACCTATGTCGTCAGCGAGCAAGAGATCGATGCGGAAGCCAACGACTTCAGCCACGAACACCCGAAGGTGCTGACCGAAGACCAGCTCAAGATCGCCCTGATCAACCCCAGGCTGCAGGGCAAGAGGATCGTTTTCACCAACGGTTGTTTCGACATCCTTCATCCAGGCCATGTCCGACTCCTTAAGGCGGCGCGCGCTCTGGGCGACGTCTTGGTACTCGGGCTGAACTCCGACGAATCGGTCCGCAAGCTGAAAGGGCCGAGCCGCCCAATCAACAACTTTTCCCACCGCGCAGAGGTGCTGGCCGGCTTGGCGTCTGTTGATTACATCGTCGAGTTCGATGCACCGACGCCGTTGGAAACCATCCAGTACGTGCTGCCGGATATTCTCGTGAAGGGCGGGGACTACCCCGTGGCCGACATCGTCGGTTACAGCGAAGTGACGGCACGAGGCGGACAGGTAGTCGCGCTCGATTTTCACGACGGATATTCGACGACCCGGATCGTCGATGAGATCAACAAGACCCGAAAGTCGTGACGCAGGTGGAAAATTTCGAGGAACTGCGCGCGCGTGTCGGCAACTGGCTGAGCACCGACGCACTTTCACTATGGGTCGATAGCGGGTACGACGAAAAGTTCGGGCTCTTCCACGAGAGACTCGATTTCTCGGGCCGCCCGCTGGAAGCGTTGCCACGGCGCCTGATGGTGCAGTGCCGCCAGTTGTACGTGCTAGCGCACTTGAGTTTGCGCGGCATGCGCGACAGCCGTGCCTTGATCGACCGCACCTGGCAGCAGGTGTTACGCCGCTTCTATCGCAAGGACCTGCCGCATCGCTGGGCATTCTCCATCGGTCCCGACGGGGAGATCCATGACTGCAAGTGCGATTCGTACACGCTGGCGTTCCTCCTCTTCGCCCTCGCCTGGCTCTACCGGCTGAAGCCCGATCCCTCTTACCTCGCGCTGGCCGACGAGGTGTTCGCGGTCCTTGAAGGCCCTTTGGCCGCCAGCAAGGGAGGTGTCATCGATGCACTGCCGAGGCCCGATGGTTTTCTGCGGCAGAACCCAACGATGCACTTGCTGGAGGCCTGCCTGGCACTCTATGAATCCGCAGGACGCCCACAGGACCTGACACGCGCGCACGCACTACACGCGAACTTTTCCACGCAGATGCTCTGGCGAGCGCAAGCCGCATTGCCCGAACAACACGATGATGCCTGGAACGCCGAAGGCATCGCGGACAACTGGTACGAACCCGGCCACCATTTTGAATGGGTGTGGCTGCTGCGCCGCTTCTCGGTGTTGAGCGACGTGAATGTCGACGACGACGTTCGAGTCCTGCTATCGCGCGCAGAGCGCGAGGGCATCGATGCCGAGGGCTTCGCCGTAGAGCGCGTCAGCATTCTTGGCGGCGCTCCGGTCGGCAGCCGCCGCTCCTGGGGCACCTGCGAATATCTGAAGGCTTGCGCCGCCGAAGCGGAAGCAACACCCGCGGAAGCGGACAAGTGGCGAGATAAGGCTGCCAGCGCGCTGGCAGCCTTGCATAGCGGCTTTCTTTCGATCGAGCCCTCCGGTCTTTGGCGAGACCGCATCGATGCCCAAGGAAAGACGCTATCGGCCGATGTTCCGGCTAGCAGCCTTTATCACTTCGTCTTTGCACTCATGGAGTGCGAGCGTGTGTTCGGCCGCGTCCTGCAGCATCCTCCCGCCTCGACATCAGCAAAGGCGCCCGCGCTGTTTCTTGACCGGGACGGCGTGATCAACATCGACACGCACTACCCGAGCAAACCCGAAGACATCACCTTCATCGAAGGGGCGAGCGACGCCATCCGGCTCGCCCAGTCCCAGGGCTACAAGGTCGTGGTGGTGTCGAATCAGTCAGGCATTGCCCGCGGCTATGCCAGCGAAGCCCAGGTGCTGGCCCTGCATCAGTGGATGGCTGCACGCCTCCAGGAAAAGGGGGCTCATGTCGATGCCTGGTATCACTGCCCTTTCCACGACGAAGCAAAGAATCCGGCCTACCGACACGAAGATCACTTCGATCGCAAGCCGAATCCAGGCATGGTTCTTCGTGCGGCACTCGACCTGAACATCGACCTCAACCGCTCGCTGCTGATCGGCGACAACGAATCGGATGTCACCGCTGCCACTCGCGCGGGCGTTCCTGGCCATCTGTTCAAAGGTGGGGACCTGTTTGAATTCGCACAACCGCTACTGGGAAAAGTCTAGCTCTCGGTCTTCTCATCTGTCACGCCAAATCACCAGTAAATCCGATGCGAATCATCATTGACATGCAGGGAGCCCAGACCGAAAGCCGATTCCGCGGAATCGGACGGTACAGCCTCTCGCTGGCCTTGGCCATTGCACGAGCTGCGGAAAAGCACGAAGTCTTCCTGGCACTGAACGGGCTGTTGCCCGATTCGATCGACGCCATCAGGGAAGCCTTTGCAGACATTCTTCCGCGCCAGAACATCCGCGTCTGGAATTCGCTGGGGCCCGCGCGCGAACTCGACCCCGCCAATAGCACGCGTCGGGAAATTGCGGAGCACGTGCGCGAAGCCTTCATTCTTTCGCTCAAGCCTGACGTGGTGCTGGTGACAAGCCTTTTCGAGGGACTGGGCGACGACGCGGTTGTCAGCGTCGGCAATTTCGATACGAAGACGCCGACGGCTGTCATCCTGTACGACCTCATCCCGCTGCTGAACCCCGATATTCACTTTCGTTCCAGTCCAATTCGCCAGGAGTACTACGCGCGCAAGATCGAATCGCTCAAGCGCAGCAAGCTCTTGCTGGCCATCTCCGAAAGCGCCCGTGGCGAAGCGTTGCAGGGGCTTTCATTCGCGCCAGACGACGTGACGAATATTTCGGGCGCGTGCGATGTCTCGTTCAAGAAAATCGCAGTGGCCGAGGCCGAGCAGCAGGCCATTCGTGCGAAGTTCTCGATTCCGCGGGAGTTCGTGCTCTATACAGGTGGCGCCGACGAACGAAAGAACCTCGCCCGCCTGGTTGCGGCTTATGCACAGTTGCCCGCCAACGTTCGCCAGATTCACCGGCTCGTCATGGCAGGCCGCATGCCCAGCGGCGAAGTCACGGCCTTGCAGACCCGCGCCAGAGAAGCCGGACTGGGAAGCGATGAGCTCGTCTTCACCGGCTACATATCCGACGAAGAGCTGCTTGCGCTCTACAACATGTGCAAGCTTTTCGTCTTTCCCTCCACCCACGAGGGTTTCGGGATTCCACCGCTGGAAGCCATGTCCTGCGGCGCCGCGGTCATCGTCGCGAACAGTACCAGCCTGCCCGAGGTCATCGGTTCCAGCGAGGCGATGTTCAACCCCGAGTCGATCGAGGCCATCAGGGACAAGATGCTTCAAGCTCTGACGGACGAGGCGTTTCGCGCATTGCTGTTGCGCAATGCCTCCGTACAGGCATCGGCGTTTTCTTGGGACAAGAGCGCCCGCAAGGCGATCGATGCCCTCGAACGCTTCGCTGCCCAGGCAACAAGAGGCACCACGCGTCTCTCGCGCATCGAAAAGACGACCATATTCCAGCCCAGCCACAAGCGCATCCTGGTGCTCAAGCTGGACCATCTGGGAGACCTGATCCTCTCGATGCCGGCCATCGCCAAACTGAAGGCGCGCTACCCCGACTCAACACTCGAGATCGCGGTGGGCAGCTGGAACCTCGAGCTGGCGAAGATGTTTCCTTTCTTCGACAAGATCCACACTCTGGACTACTTCAAGAAGCAATCCGCGAGCCAGGCATCGGTAGCCCAGGAGGAACTGCGATCCTTCTTCGCCCAGCTTGGCGCGTTCGACATTGCCATCGATCTGCGCAGGCAAAGCGACACGCGCTTTGTGCTGACGGGTGTCAAGGCCGAGCTGAAGGTCGGCTACCAGACCTTCGATCCGGCCGTCGACTCTGTACTCGGCATCGCGCTGGACGCGGTCCCGGACGTGCCGTTCCTCGAAACCTCGATGAACCGCACTTCCATCAGCAACCAGATGCTCGCGCTGGTCGATGCGCTTCCCGCCGATCCGGGCGATTTCATTTCATTGCCTCGCCTTTTCGCGTCGACGGAAAGAAAAAAGGGCTCCATCGCGCTGTTCCCGTATGCGGGCAACGATGTCAAGGAATGGGAGGTCGCGAAGTTTCAGGCGCTGGTTTCCAGGCTCTGTACTTCGGACAGCGTGACGGAGATCAACATCTTCTTTGCATCGCCGTCTGAAGTGCAAAGACACGCTTTCGACTCCTCACCAAAGGTGATTGCGCATGCGGGCCTGAGCATTCCCGCGCTGATGGAATCGGTCGCGCAGAACTCCGTCTGCATTGCCAACAATTCGGGCGGCGCCCACATCGCCTCATATCTTGGCTTGACGGTAGTCGGCGTCTATGGGGGACACGAAACGGCGGCGGAGTGGGCACCCGTGTTCCCGAACAGCTTCGTCATCCATCGAGAGGCCGATTGCTCTCCCTGCCACATTTCGACCCGCGCGGACTGCAAGTACGAGCTGTACTGCCTGTCTGACATCACAGTCGACGAGGTTTATGACCTAGTCATGGAGACGGTGAATGCGACAGGCGTCTCGACCTCCGAGCCGGTGTTGACGAACAAGGCCATCACCAACCAACTGGTTGCTGCACTTGGGCCTTACCTGCGCAGTCAGGGCGACGATGATGTCGTCGCAATCGCCCATTGCATCACGTCGAGCATTCGCCCGACCAACTCCGGTGCCCGCATCTTCGTCGATGTCTCGGAGCTCGTTCACCGCGATTCCAAGACCGGCATCCAGCGCGTGACCCGAAGCATTCTCAAGGAGTTGCTCGAGAACCCGCCAACCGGTTTCGAGATCGTGCCCGTCTATGCCACGATGGAAACGAAGGGCTACTTCGCTGCAAGGAATTTCCTGAACAAGTTCAGCGGAAAAAACTTTCAGCATGGCGTTTCCGACGAAGCTGTCGATTTCTATCCCGAGGACATCTTCCTGGGCTTGGACTTCCATCCGCACGTGGTGTGTGCGCAAAAGAGCGCCTTGGACACCATGCACCGCGCCGGGGTCAAGGTTCTGTTCGTGGTGTACGACCTGCTGTGCGTTCAAATGCCGCAGCATTTTGTCGACGGCACCGTCCAGGGTTTCGGTCAATGGCTGGACGCCATTGCGGCCTACGACGGCGCATTCTGTATTTCGAAGTCAGTGGCAGACGATCTTTCTGCTTATATGCAACGGGTTCATCCCGCACGAGCAAGGCATTTCGACATCGGCTGGTTTCATATCGGCGCAGACATCGAGAGTTCGAGCCCGAGCAAGGGCCTCCCGTCCAATGCCGAGCAGATCCTGCAGTCGCTGCAGGCGCGCCCGAGTTTCCTGACAGTGGGAACCGTCGAGCCGCGCAAAGGGCACACGCAGACCCTTGACGCCTTCGACCTGCTCTGGGGGCTCGAGGTCGATGCGAATCTGGTTGTCGTGGGCAAGCAGGGCTGGCTCATCGACAGGCTGGCCGAGAGGTTGCGCAACCATCCCGAGGCAGGCAAGCGGCTTTTCTGGCTGGACAACATCAGTGACGAATATCTCGAACGCATCTATGGCGCCTCGACCTGCCTGGTCGCGGCCTCGGAGGGCGAGGGATTCGGGCTACCCCTGATCGAGGCCGCACGCCACAAGATTCCGATCATTGCAAGGGATCTGGCAGTCTTCAAGGAGGTGGCAGGGCAAAATGCATACTATTTCCATGGAATCACGGCTAATGCGCTGGCGGACGCCATCCAGTCATGGTTCGCGTTGTTCAAGGAACAGTCCCACCCGAAGTCGGACGCCATGCCATGGCTGACTTGGCGCCAAACCACGCAAGACCTGTTGAAGCTGGTCCGTTGTGCCGATGCCGGCACACCCTGTATCCAATCCAAACCCCTCGAAGAGTTGAGTCATGAATAAAAGAGCTGTCATTACTGGAATCACGGGCCAAGACGGGGCCTATCTGGCCGAACTGCTGCTGGCCAAGGGCTATGTCGTCTACGGAACCTACCGCCGCACGAGTTCGGTGAATTTCTGGCGCATCGAGGAACTCGGCATTCAGAACGACCCGAACCTGCACCTCGTCGAATATGACCTGACCGACCTAGGCAGTTCCCTGTCCCTGATTCGCGACACCGTACCAGACGAGGTGTACAACCTTGCTGCGCAGAGTTTCGTGGGCGTGAGCTTCAACCAGCCCGCAGCCACCGCCCAGATTACCGGAGTGGGTGCGCTGAACCTGCTCGAGGCCATTCGCCTGACGAACACCAAGATCCGCTTCTACCAGGCCTCGACTTCGGAAATGTTCGGCAAAGTCCAGGCCGTGCCGCAGGTCGAAGACACGCCCTTCTATCCGCGAAGCCCCTACGGCGTCGCCAAGCTCTACGCACACTGGATGACGATCAACTACCGCGAGAGCTACGACATCTTCGGCTGCAGCGGCATCCTGTTCAATCACGAGAGCCCGCTGCGTGGCCGCGAATTCGTGACGCGCAAGATCACCGACAGCGTCGCCAAGATCAAGCTCGGCAAGCTCGACGTTCTGGAACTCGGCAACCTCGACGCCAAGCGCGATTGGGGCTTTGCCAAAGAGTACGTCGAAGGCATGTGGCGCATGTTGCAGGTCGCCGAGCCGGACACCTATGTGCTTGCGACCAATCGCACTGAAACCGTTCGCGATTTCGTGACTATGGCTTTCAAGGGCGCCGGCATTGCCGTCGAGTTCAAGGGAACCGGCGAAGGCGAATCTGCCGTAGACACCGCCACCGGCAAGGCGGTGATGCGCGTGAATCCGAAGTTCTACCGTCCAGCCGAAGTCGAGCTGCTGATCGGCAACCCGGCCAAGGCGCACGAAAAGCTCGGTTGGAAGCCGCAAACCACGCTGGAACAGCTGTGCCAGATGATGGTCGAGGCCGACCTTGAGCGGAACAAGAAGGGCTTCTCGTTTTGAAGATCTTCCTGACCGGCGCAGAGGGGTTCACCGGTCGCTACTTTGCAGATCGGGCCGCCGCCGCCGGCCACAACGTCGTCCCTATGCAGGCGGACCTGACGAACCGCGAAGCGCTGACTCGCGAGGTGCTGTCGGTGCAGCCGCAGGTCGTTGTGCATCTGGCGGCCATCAGCTTCGTCGGGCATACGGACAGCAGTGCGTTCTACGCAGTGAATGTGGTCGGCACGACGAACCTGCTCGAAGCCTTGACACGACTGCCATCTGCGCCGCATCGCGTGCTAATCGCCAGCAGTGCAAACATCTACGGCAACAGCGAACAATCGCCGCTGACTGAAACCCAGCCACCAGCGCCCGTCAACCACTACGCGATGAGCAAGCTGGCGATGGAATACATGGCCAGAACGTTTGCCGAGCGGCTGAACCTTGTCATTGCTCGCCCGTTCAACTACACGGGCCACGGCCAGGACATCAACTTCGTAATCCCCAAGCTCGCCAAGCATTTCGCCGAGAGGGCCAGTTCCATCTCGCTCGGCAACCTGGATGTGGAACGCGAGTTCAACGACGTGCAAATGGTGTGCGACGCTTACCTCTGCCTCATGGAGCACGGCCGTCCCGGTGAAGCCTACAACGTGTGCTCGGGTCAACCCCATACGCTGCGAGAGGTGATTGCATGTTTCGAAAAGGTCACCGGCCATCGCATGGATGTCGAGGTCAATCCTGCTTTCGTTCGCAAGAACGAGGTGCACCGCCTCTGCGGCAGCCCCGACAAGCTGAATGCCTTGCTGCGCGACTGTGGTGTGGCTTTTGCACCGCCGACGCTTCAAGACACCTTGGCGCGCATGCTCTGATGCGGCCGCCAAGACCGCAACGAGATAACGTTCGAACCTCCCAATTCCCGTTTTGATCAACCATAACAACATCATGAGCCAGTCCATGTCGACGACTCTCTATCGAGGGCAGCGCGTTGCGCTGATCGTTCCCTGCTACAACGAAGATCCCACCATCGCCGGTGTGGTCAGGGACTTCCGCGCGGCCATGCCATGCATCGACGCCTACGTCTATGACAACATGTCGAGCGACAGGACCGCGGATTTCGCCAGGGCGGAAAATGCGCACGTGAGAACAGTCACCCTGCGCGGCAAGGGCAATGTCGTGCGGCGCATGTTCGCGGACACCGAGGCGGACGTCTACGTGATGGTGGATGGCGACGGGACCTACGATGCATCCTCGGTTTGCCGGATGGTGGACAAGCTTCTCGACGAGGGCCTAGACATGGTCGTGGGATGCCGGGAGACCAGTGCCGAAGATGCTCAGGCCGCCTACCGGCGCGGGCACCAATGGGGCAACAAGATGCTCACCGGGAGTGTGAAAGGCATTTTCGGCGGCGACTTCAATGACATGCTGTCAGGGTATCGGGTGTTTTCGCGCCGGTACGCCAAGTCTTTTCCCGCACTGTCGCGGGGATTCGAGATCGAAACCGAACTGACAGTGCACGCGCTCGAACTGCGCATGCCCTACGGGGAACTAATGACTCCGTACGGATCGCGCCCCGAGGGATCGGCCAGCAAGTTGTCGACTTACCGCGACGGCTGGCGCATTCTCAAGACGATCATTCGGCTTCACGCCAGCGAGCGCCCGATCGCATTCTTCGGCGGCTGGGCTGCCGCGTTCTGCATTGCGGCGCTGGTGCTGGCCTTTCCTCTTCTCGTTCAGTATCTCGAGGCCGGCAATGTCCCGCGCCTGCCGACAGCAGTGCTGTCCGCCTCTCTCATGCTCATGGCCATGCTTGCGCTGACGTGCGGGTTGATTCTGCAGAATATCACTCAAGGCCGGCATGAAATGAAGTGCCTGGCCTTCCTGGGAATTCCAGCCACGCGCGCTGATGCCACCGAGCACTGACGCGATGAGGTACCTAAGAGAAACAAGAATTCCGATCTGGTTGGTCCTGGGTCTGGGCACGCTGGTCTACTGCTACTTCTACCTGAACCACCCGGCGCTGCCAGGCAACAACCTCGAGTACCCGCGCGGATGGTGGGGCTGGTTCGATCAAGGCGAGTACATCAAGGCGGCAGCGGCCATCAGGATTGGCGATTTTTCTCACGCCAAGCACGCCTACCCACCGCTGTACCCGGCGATCGGATCGATCTTCATGCCGGTCTTGCCGGTGCATCCGTTCTTCTTCTTCAACCTGCTGAGCCTGCTGGCGTTTGCGTACGTTTTTGTAGCGTTCGCAACGCGCTACATGTCGCAGTTGGAGGCGTTCGCGCTGCTGGCGATTTCGCTGTACTTCAACGAAATCATCATCCTCAACTTCGCCATCCCCTGGACCACCACGGGTACGACGCTGATCTACGCGGTCACCATCTATCAACTGCTTCAAAAGTCTAAACAAGAGAAGCCGAGTGACGGCATGGCGCTGCAGAGCGCCAAGGCCTTTCTCTTTTCGAGTGCGTTCAGCCTGCTGGCCATTCTTCGACCTGTGGACGCAGGGGCGGCAGCGGTCTTCTATCCGGCCTACCTGTATTTCTCGTTCAAGAGCCTGAGCGGGACCGCAGCGCCTAGACGCACAGCACTCTTGCTCGCTCAGGCCGTCTCACTCGGTGCTGGCCTGCTCGTCGGGATGGGGCTCTTCTTCCTGTTCAACCTGAAAGTCCATGGCCATGTACTGGGGGGCTACTTCCAGTCGACGGCTACGGCGTCCGGCTACTTCCCGCTGGAACTGCCCAGAAAAATCTTCTCGCTCGTCTTCGACTCCAATACCGTCTTTCTCGAGCCGAACGGGGCGCTGATCACACACTTTCCGTGGTTGGTCTTGAGCATCATCGGAGTGACCGCAGCGCTGGTGCGCGGATCCGCAATGCTTCGGGTGATGGCTGCAGCCCTCTGTCTGCAGTTCTGCCTGTACGCCCCCTATGGAGACCTGCTTCCGAACGGCGTCTACCGCTACTACAACATCCACTACTTCAAGTGGATGTTCCCGTACCTGGCATTCTTTGGATGGCTTGTCGTGCGATGGATTTTCCAGAGTCCGGCAAGCTCTCGTCCGAAGGGCCTGACGGTTCGGACACTGGTGGTCCTGATCGCAGTTGCTGCTCTGCTGTCGCCACAGTACAAGGTCAAGCCAGCGTCACCGATTGCGCTCGAGAAGATCGGGCCAGACAACCGGGTCGTCTTCTCGACCAACGGAGACGGTATCGACTTCATCGATTTCTATGGCATGGCCGGCGGCTTCAATGAAATTTACCTTGGCGATCACCATATGCTCGCGGACGGAAAGCCGCTGAACCGCGTCAAGGAGTTCCGGCTGCTGCCCGCGCCATGGGGCGTGCGAGTCTTCTTCAATAAACGGGTGCGTGCCAAGGAATTCGTGCTCACACCCGACAAGGGCGTGAACCTGCCCGCCGGTGAACTGACGATGAAGGCTTCAACCTATCGATTCAGGCTCGGCATGCCGAAATTGATTCACGACGCTCCACCAAAAATTCACTGAAATATTTCAGCGGCATCGAAGCTCAGCCCTGCCGCATCCTTCGCGGACAACGCAGGGACAGCCCCAGTATCCGGCCACTCGATGCCGATCGACGCATCGTCCCAGCGAATGCATCGCTCATGCGCCGGCGCGTAGTAGTCAGTCGTCTTGTAGAGAAAATCGGCGGTTTCGCTCAGCACCAGGAAGCCATGGGCAAATCCCGCCGGCACCCACAGCTGCTTGTGGTTGCTTTCCGAGAGCTCGACACCAACCCATTGACCGAAGGTCGGCGATGAGCGGCGAATATCTACCGCCACGTCGAACACCGCGCCGCTGACCACGCGTACGAGCTTCCCCTGTGGCTGCTGAACTTGGTAGTGCAATCCACGCAGCACACTCCTCACCGAGCGGGAATGGTTGTCCTGCACGAAGTCGACATGCCGGCCAACGGCCTCGTCGAAAGCCTTCTGGTTGAAGCTCTCGAAGAAGAAGCCGCGTGCGTCGCCGAAGACCTTGGGTTCGATCACCAGAACGTCGGGAATGGATGTAGATGTTGCTTTCATGATTGGGGAATCAGAGAGTGATGGATCAAGCCACGCGCTTGAGGTAACCGTCCGGCGCCACGCTGACGAGCAACTTGTTGTCCATGGCGCGGTCGATCTCGAAAGAGGCTGCATGGGTCTTGAGGAATTCGTGAACCGCCGTCTTGGGGTTATCGCCAGGGCCCCAGGGCCGGTCCGGGAACATGCTCTCAGGCAGATCTTCCACGACGGTGTCGAACACGACGCAATAGCTGCCGACGGTCACCATCGGCGCATAGGCCCGCAACTCGTCGAGAACGTGGGCATGGGTGTGGTTGCTGTCGAGGCACACCAGCACGCTGCGCTTTCCGGATGCGACTGTGCGAACCTTCTCGATCACGTCCGTCGCGATGCTGGAACCCTCGATCATCGAGATGCGCTTGACCATCGGATGCGTCTCGATGGCCTTGCGGTTGTGCGCACGGATGTCGATATCGATTCCGAGCACCTGCGCATCGGCAGGGCCTCCGCATGCGGCATTCAGCTCGAGCATGGCCGCGGAGAAGATGAGCGACCCGCCGTGTGCAATTCCGGTTTCGATGATCAGGTCCGGCTGTACGCACCAGATGATCTCCTGCATTGCCACGATGTCCTGCGGATACTGGATGATCGGGCGGCCCAACCAGGAGAAGTTGTAGGAATAGCCAGCCTGAATGGAAGACTTCATCAAGGCCTTTGCATCGCCCTGCAAGGTCTCGTTGGTTTCGTTGGCTGCTACGCGCGCCGTTACTTCAGCTTCAAATGTCATTCTGGTCTACCTTAACAAGACGAAACCTGCCGCGAGACTGATTCGCGATCTCGTCGAAATAGTTGGAGTTCATCACAAACACGAGGGAATCCGACGGCAGCATCTGCAACGCGTCTTCCGGCGACACGATCCTCAGCCCAGTGCCCGCCATGTATCTGTTTTGCTTGATGGGGTTGATGTCCACCGCCACATCGAACTCGATGCCTGCGGCCCGCAGATGGTGAGAAAAAATGACGCCCTTGGAGGAGGCGCCCCAGATGGCCTTCGGGCCCGGGGTCGCCCGCGCGAGAGCCTTGCTCTGTTCGATGCCCGAGAAGAAGCTCCCCGGCAACTCGACCTGGTCCTGCAACTCCCCAGCCGGCTGCCGCAACGACGCGAGATCGGCCACCACGTAAAGATACTGTCCGCCAAACACGTGGCCCAATTCATCGATGCGCGTGAACATGCGCCGGAAATCGGCAGCCCGGAAGTAGTTCACATGCTCATAGAAGATGTCGAACCACGCGCGCCGCTCGCAGATCCAATCGAAGCACGGCACCTCGATGTAGATCTTGCCTTGGCCCGCATTGGCTCGCGCAATGTCCTGCAGAAAACGCACTGGCTCCTGAATGTGCTCCAGCACATGCCGAAGCACGAGTGCATCTGCAGACAAGCCCAGCGACGGGGAGAACGGGGCCTTGATGGCGTGCGGGCTGTCTCCTTCGTAAGCGGGGTCGATTCCCGTTGCGTCGTAGCCTGCCGCTCTCAGATGATTCAGGAAATAGCCTTTGCCGCAGCCGACCTCGATCAGCGATGGAGTCTGAAAATGGCGCCGGATGATAGACAAGACCGCATCCAGATGCTCCCGAAAAACCGATGAGCACGCCTGCTCGTTCTGGTAGTCGGCGTCGTAGGTCAGCAGGTCCGGGTCGAACTCCCGGTTGAAGACCAGGCCGCTGCTCAGGTCCTGGACGAGGACCATGTTGCCTTGCGGCGAAGCCATTCCTGAGGAGGCTCTGTCAAACACCCGGTTTTGCAAGACCGGCAAGCCCTCGATGCGCAAGAGTTCGTGCTGCATCAGCGCGCCTCCGTCAACTGCAGCAACTTGGCATTGCTGCCCCAGAACGCCATCGGCTCATAGCTCGGATAGGGAAAGTGCCCCAGGGCAAGCTTCATCGGCACGCCCAGCGCCTCTCGCCAACCCTCGACAAGTGATCGCACCGACGTCGGCCGGCCCGAGCAGACATTCACGATGCCGTTGCCCGACGCTGTGCGAGCCAGCAGAGACAAATAGCGCGCGACATCTTCCGCTGGAAGATAGTCACGCAATTGCTCTCCGCCGGACATCCGGAATTCAGCATCGCCGCGCGCCTGAGCGGCCATGAACTGGCTGTACAGCGCCCCTGCCGCCTGTCCCTCGCCATACATATAGAACAGACGAGCCCAGGTCAACTTGACCCCTATATCTGCGGCAAGGAACTCGAGTTCCCGCCTCAAGGCATCCTTGGCGAAGCCATAGGGGTTGCGGGGATCGGGCAGCAGCGATTCAACCAATTCGCCGGATTGCATGCCGTACTCGAAGCAGGTGCCCGCGCACACCAGCGTCGAAAGGCCGGAGGTCATGAGTCGCTCGAGAAACCGGTATTGCTCAGACAGGTGCGTTTCGAAATGATGCCTCGACTGGTAGTTCGGCAGTCCGCTCCAGGCCAGGTGGATCAGTACATCGGGGCGCCCGAGCATGATGAATGCGTCAGCGGGTGCCGCTGCCAGGTCGATGCTCACATGACGGACACCCGGCTGCATCCACGAGCCGGGTGTCTGGCGTGACACGGCCACGACCTCGGCATCGCCGGCATCGGCCAGCACCCGCAACACATGGCGCCCCACAAAACCGCTTGCTCCGGTAACTGCGATTTTCATGGTCACAGAACCTCGAGCCGTGGAACCGCACAGACGAATTGGCCGCCCCATTCGCGAATGTAGGCAAGCTGATTCATCACTTCCGCCTTGAGATTCCAAGGCAGGACAAGCACGTAGTCAGGTTGCTCACGCTGCAAGCGGGCTTCGTCCACGATTGGAATCCGGCTGCCCGGCATGTATTGGCCCTGCTTGGCGGGATTGCGGTCGACGACCCAGGGAAGCAGACCAGGCCGTATACCGGCATAGTTCAGCAAAGTGTTTCCCTTGGCAGCCGCGCCGTAGGCAGCCACGCGTTTACCGGTCTTGCGTGCTTCGATCAGGAAAGTCACGATACCGTCCCGTATGTCGTCTGCGCGTGCCTGAAAGCCCGCGTAGTACGCCGCCGTTTCGACGCCTGCTTCGGCTTCGGTGTTCAGCAGTCTTTCCACACGAGGCTCGATCGAACGCAAGCCCCGATCGCTGCGCTGTGCGTAGACCCGCAGGCTTCCTCCGTGCGTGGCAAGTTCCTCCACGTCGAAAATTCTCAGCCCATTGGCTTCGAACAATCGGCGCACCGCAGCCAGGGACAGGTAGGAAAAATGCTCGTGGTAGATGGTGTCGAACTGGCAGCCGGACACCAGTTGCATCAGATGCGGAAACTCGAAGGTGGCCACACCGTGGGACTTTAGCAGCCTGGCAAAGCCGGAAACGAAATCGTTGACGTCCGGCACGTGCGCAAGCACGTTGTTGGCGGCGACGAGGTCGGCCGCTTTTCCCTCGGCAACGAATTGCTCGGCCAATGCGACACCGAAGAACGATTCGACGATCTCCAACCCTTTGGCCCGCGCCGCCCGCGCGGTGCTCGCCGTCGGTTCGATACCGGTGCACGGGATGCCAGCCTGCTGCACGTACTGAAGCAGATAGCCGTCGTTGGCTGCCACTTCGACGACGTGCGATGCCGACGACAGCCCGAAGCGTTGCACAACTTCGTCTACATAGCGTTTGCTGTGGGCCAGCCAGCTCGTCGAGAACGAGCTGAAGTAGGCATAGTCGCTGGAGAAGAGCTCGGCATAGTGCGCATAGTCTTCCGTCTGTACCAGCCAGCATTGCATGCACGTGAACACACGCAGCGGATACCACTTCTCCGGCGCGGCAAGCTGCGCCGCATTCAAGTATGCGTTCGAAGGAGGCGAGGCCCCCAGGTCCATCAATTGCAGTGAGAGCTCCGCATGGCAATGGCGACATTTCATATCAGATACCGCCGAATTCAGGGGTGAGGCGAGCATGCGCGGCATCGCGTTGCGACACGTCTGCAAAAGGCAGCGGCCATGCAATAGCAAGCATCGGATCGGCAGGGTTCAAACCGCCTTCCGCGCTTTGAACGTAGGGCGTCGAGTGAAGGTACAACAATTCTGCGTCATCAGTGAGGGTCTGGAATCCATGTGCGAATCCCTTGGGAATGAACAGGCTGCGACCGTTCTCAGCGCTGAGCCTTTCCGCATGCCAGTGAAGAAAGGTCGGTGAGCCTCTGCGTATATCGACCGCAACGTCGAAGATCTCGCCGCGCAGGCAACTGACCAACTTGTCTTCGGTATGGGGCGGGTACTGGAAATGCAATCCTCGCACGGAGCCGCAGCGCCGCGTCATGGTGTGGTTCATCTGTGCAACTGGCTGCGTGAAACCGGCATGCGCCAGTTCCTCGGCACAGAAGAAGCGGCTGAAGAATCCGCGCGAGTCCTCAAGCTTCCGCCGATGGATCAGCTTCAGGCCATCCAGCGCCGTGGAGTCAACGACGAATCTAGCCATGCGCCGCCGCGCCTTCATGTGTCTCGATTTGCGAAAGGCAGACCTTCTGCATGTCGTCGTCCCCGCGCCAGGCACGGTCCCATGCCACAGTCTTGTCGAGTGCCTCTTCGAGCCCCCAGCGCGGTTGCCACCCGAGCACGCTCTTCGCTTTGCTGCTGTCAAGCTTTAGATAGCCTGCTTCATGCAGGGCCGACTCATGGGTTTCCCGCCACTGCGCTCCTTCGACTTTGCTCACCAGCCGATCCAGCAGTTGTCGCACGGGCACGGCATCCTCGTCGGCCGGGCCAAAATTCCACGCAGCTGCGAACTGCGGATCTTCTTCCGTCAGCCGCTCGGCAAGCAACAGGTAGCCCGACAAAGGCTCCAGCACGTGTTGCCAAGGCCGCGTCGCGCCCGCATAGCGCACCTCGAGCGGACGACGGGCATGGGCCGCACGAAAGAAGTCAGGCACCAGTCGATCATCGGCCCAATCCCCGCCACCAATCACGTTTCCCGCCCGAGCGGTGGCAACCGCTATGCCGGCCTGCGCCAGAAAGGAAGCCCGGTATGCGGCCGTGACAAGCTCAGCACAGGCCTTGCTACTGGCATAGGGGTCGGAGCCACCCAGTGCTTCGCCTTCGCGATAACCCCAGACCCACTCCCGGTTGTCATAGCACTTGTCCGTTGTGACATTCACGACGGCCCGTACATCCTTGCACGAGCGCACAGCCTCCAGCAGGTTGACCGCTCCCATGACGTTGGTGGCATATGTCTCCACCGGCGCATGGTAAGACTGGCGAACCAGAGGCTGCGCTGCCAAGTGGAAAACGATTTCCGGGTCAGCCGCTCGCAAGGCTTGCAGCACGGCCTCGCCATCGCGAACATCGGCCACGACGTGACTCTGCAGTAAATCGGAGACACGTGCCACCGAGAACAGGTTGGTCGGCGTCGGCGGCGCCAACGCATAACCGTGGACTTCAGCGCCCAGACTGCGCAGCCACAGTACCAGCCAACTGCCCTTGAATCCGGTGTGCCCCGTCACAAGCACCCGCTTGCCTTGCCAGAATGCGCGGTTCACGACCACACCTTCCAGGGCGCAGCATTGCTGGCCCACAACTGCTCGAGGTGCGTCCTGTCGCGCAGCGTGTCCATCGGCTGCCAGAAACCTCCGTGCTCGAATGCCATCAACTGGCCGTCTCGCGCGATCTGGGCGAGCGGTTGTCCCTCCCAACTGGATTGATCCCCCTCGATGTAGTCGAGGCATTTCGGAGAGAGGACGAAGAAGCCGCCATTGATCCAGCCACCGTCGCCGCGGGGCTTCTCGATGAATCCCCGCACCACATCGCCATCCCTTTCGAGAGCGCCATAGCGCCCTGCGGGCTGGACTGCCGTCACCGTCGCCAGACGACTGTGCGCGCGGTGGAAGTCGATCAGCTGATCGATTCGCAGGTCCGCAACACCGTCTCCGTAAGTGAAGCAGAACGCCTCTTCGTCCTTCAGGTAAGCACCCACCCGCTTCAAGCGCCCGCCGGTGAGGGTTTCGTCGCCAGTATCGACCAGCGTGACTTTCCAGGGTTCGGCCTTGCGCTGATGCACATTCATCTCGTTGCTGCGCATGTCGAAAGTCACGTCGGACATGTGGAGGAAGTAGTTCGCAAAGTACTCCTTGATCACATAACCCTTGTAGCCGCAGCAGATGATGAAATCATTGATGCCGTAGGCCGAGTAGAGCTTCATGATGTGCCAAAGCACGGGCTTCGCACCGATTTCAACCATCGGCTTGGGTTTGAGGTGGGTCTCTTCCGAGATGCGTGTGCCCAACCCGCCGGCAAGAATGACTGCTTTCATCGTTTTGACTTCGTAATTCAAAAAAGGAAAAGGTCCTGACGGCGCTATAGCTGTCAGCACGCGATGAAAGCACCCAAGCCCCGAGTCCTCGCTCGGGGCGTTATGCAGCAGTGGGAGGCTTTCTGAACAAACTGAGCGCTTTGCGCGCCAACCGTTTCGGAACATAGCGCAACGAACCCATACGTTGGGCCTCGCCGAGGCTGTGCTCCAACTGCGCGCATGCTTCTCGCCAAGCTTGTGCCTGTGACACAAGGTCGGCTGTGTTGGCAGCTGCAGCGGTGAGGTCGACGTGCGTCTGACGGCGGGTTTCAGCCGCCTCGTGATGCGCACGCAGCGCGCTCTGTCTTTCCGCCTCGACCTGTGCACGCATGTCGGGCAGGGATGGGAGATCGAACGGAATAGCCTGCCTGTCGATACCGAGCAGCGACGTCGTCAAGCTGACCGCACCCGAAACATCCTTGACGCCAAACGGCGCTGCATCCAGGCTCAGCGTGACGCCGTCAAATCCAAACCGGCGAGGGCGGAACGTGTGGGCAGACGCGGGCGGCAAGTCCGGTGCCTGAGTGTCGAACCATTGCAGCAACTCGGCACAGTCGGCAATCGAGGCCCGGATGATCTGCCGCACCTCGGCACGCTCCTGGGGAGCTGTTTCCAGTATCGCTCCCAGATAACGCTCGGTGATTGCCTTTCGATCCAGCACCAGCGTGTCGTCATTGGGAAAGAGCGCGTCCTTCGCATGGAGAAAGGAGTCGGCAACATGAACGGGGGCGAGGATCATCTTGTCCGGTACGAGTGGATGCCTCCGATAGCCGAAGGCCTCATTCAGTCGCGAGAAATCGCTCGCTATCGCGGTCTTCTTTTCCTTCATCAGCGTCGCCACACCATTGCTGGCATGCGAGAGACCCGCGATATTCATAGGCGTGCTGATCGACAGATAGGACCCCACCAGATACCCGAAGCCGAAGCCGGAGTAGATGTCGGGATAGACGTTCAGAAAAACGCGCCCTGTTGCCTCTCGATGCTGCGCAATCAGATCGCGGTGAATGGCCGAACAATAGATCATTGGCAGCGAGTCGGTGCCGTCCTCGAACCGTATCACTTTGGCAATCTGCGCTCGCCCGTCGATCTCGGTGATTGTTCGGGACAGCGTGATGGCGAGGAGGTTCGCTTCGCCTTCGATCCCGATCGTCGGCCACGTGTAAATTCCACGTTGCCAACGCATGGCTTTGGCCCCCGTGTACGAAGCCAGGCGATCCAGTTCGCGCAACGCGTAGGGCATGAGCCCATCGTCATCGCCGAGCACCGTGACGTACTCGCCGCGAACCTCACTCAGACCGCGCTCCCAGTTGGCGCTCATCGCCAAAGGACGTTCGGGCGGCAAATACCGGATGCGCGAAGACGCTGCCACGGCGACGATCTCGGCCACCTGCGCCGCTGCGGCCGGATCGCTGTTGTCGCAGACCAGAATCTCGTAGTCATCGAAATCCTGATCGAGACAGGTCGCCAGTGAATGGCGCAGGGTCTCGGGACGGTTGCGCGTCGGTACGACGATGCTGAACCGGGGAGTGGCACGTATCGGGTACCCCGACATTAAGAGCGGACCTCTTCGCTCAGCAGATGCTTCAGGTACTTGCCATACCCGCTCTTGGCCAGCGGCGTTGCCAGCTTCTCGAGTTGTTCACTTGTAATGAACCCATTGCGCCAAGCGATCTCTTCAGGACAGGCAATCTTCAACCCCTGCCGATGCTCCAGCGTCGCAATGAACTGCCCCGCTTCCAGCAGGCTGTCGTGCGTGCCCGTGTCGAGCCATGCATAGCCACGCTGCATGATCTGCACGTTCAGCTGATCGCGGTCCAGGTAGGCCTGGTTCACCGCGGTGATCTCCAGCTCGCCACGCGCGCTTGGCTTCACAGCCTTGGCGAT
>NZ_JBPJZL010000020.1:0-121372 GCF_051216835.1 Variovorax multivorans | reverse complement strand
GGCCTTCCCGCAGGGGCTGGGCTACAACCCGACCGGCCTGGTGGCGGCGCTGACCTACTGGTCGGCCAAGGCGATCCGCGAGCGCTACATCGCCAGGCCCGCGGCGCTGGCCTGACCTGCAAGAGCTACTGCAGCACTTCTTCCGTCGTCACCTCGAAGCGCTGCAGCGTGTTCGCGCCGAACACCATCGTGATCGGCACGTCCGCCGCGTCGCGCCCGCGCGCGATCACCACGCGGCCGATGCGCGGCGTGTTGTGCCGCGCGTCGAAGGTGTGCCATCGGTTGCCCAGGTACACCTCGAACCACGCGCTGAAGTCCATCGGAAAGCGCACCGGCGGAATGCCGATGTCGCCGAGGTAGCCCGTGACGTAGCGCGCCGGTATGTTCATGCAGCGGCACAGCGTGATTGCAAGGTGCGCAAAGTCGCGGCACACGCCCGTGCGTTCGCGAAAACCCTCCAAAGCGGTGCGCGTGGCCCGTGCGTTCTGGTAGTCGAAGCGCAGATGCCGGTGCACGAAGTCGCAGATTGCCTGCACGCGCGACCAGCCCGGCGCCACGTTCGAGAAGTTGGCCCAGGCGAACTGCAGCAGTTCGCCGTCGACCTCGCAATAGCGGCTGGGCAGCACGAAAGGCAGCGTCTCCACCGGCAGGTCGGCCGCCGCATGCTCGCTGGCGCTGAAGTCCACCGGGTCGGGCCAGCCGGTGTCGAACACCACCGCGTGGTTGCGCAAACGCACGCTGCTCACCCCGACGGGCACGTGCACGCGCGCGCAGCTGTTGCCGAAGCTGTCCTGGTAGTGGTCGGTGGCCATCGGCGGGCTGAGGGTGATGTTCTCGCCGCCTTGCAGGTCCTGGGCACGCGACGGGTGCACCTGCAGCATGTAGATCACCGCCGTGGGGGCAGTGACGCCGAGTTCGATGTCGAAGCCGATCCTGATCTGCATGGGGTTCTTTCTTCCCTGAGGGGATCCGGGCGGTGCGGCCGGTGCGCGAGGCAGTGCGATGAATGACAAGCACGATCAGTGCCGTCCTGTGGGCCCATGCTATGCGACGAATCTTTCAGGCTCCACAGCCAGTACCCGCGAAGCAGCGTAGGCGGGTGCGATGCGTTGTCGGTGCGCTCCTACCTTGCACACACTCTTTCTCCCACAGACGGGGAAGGGCGGCCACTACGGGGTTCGGGCGGTGCGAAACATAACCTTGCAATTCGCTTGCATCCCCGGAGGGACACATATGGAGCTCTTTTCTCATTTCGACACGCTCGCCAGTACCTGGGGCGACGAAATCCTCGTGTGGGCCGTCGCCGCCGTGGCGGGCTGCATATGCCTCGTCGCCGTGGTCAACGTGCTCGACATGTTCCTCGACAGCAACAACGAAACAGGCTGAGTGCCCACCCCATGAAAGATTCCAGCAGATCCACGATGACGCCACAGAACAAGGCCGCCGCAGGCCGCCGTGCCAGCGCCACCAAGGCGAGCGACGGCAGCAACGCCAAGCAGCAGCAACTCGAAGGCTTCACCGTCGAGCATCCGACGACCCTCACCACCAACCAGGGTCTGCAGATACCGGACAACCACAACTCGCTGAAAGCGGGTGTGCGCGGCCCCACGCTGCTGGAAGACTTCATCCTGCGCGAGAAGATCACGCACTTCGACCACGAGCGCATTCCCGAGCGCGCCGTGCATGCGCGCGGCTCGGCGGCGCACGGCTACTTCCAGGTCTACAAGTCGATGTCGCAGTTCACCTGCGCCGACTTTCTCCAGGACCCGGACCAGAAGACGCCCGTTTTCGTGCGCTTCTCGACCGTGGCCGGCTCGCGTGGATCCGCCGATACGGTGCGCGACGTGCGCGGCTTCGCCGTCAAGTTCTATACCCGCGAGGGCAACTACGACCTCGTGGGCAACAACATTCCGGTGTTCTTCATCCAGGACGCGATGAAGTTCCCCGACCTCATCCACGCCGTAAAGCCCGAGCCGCACCACGAGATGCCGCAGGCTGCGAGCGCGCACGACACCTTCTGGGACTTCGCCTCGCTCATGCCCGAGAGCACCCACATGCTGATGTGGGCCATGAGCGACCGCGCCATTCCGCGCAGCCTGCGCATGATGGAAGGCTTCGGCGTTCATACCTTCCGCTTCGTCAACAGCCGCGGCGAGAGCCACTTCGTGAAGTTCCACTGGAAGCCGAAGCTCGGCATCCATGGCCTGGCATGGGACGAGGCGCAGAAGATCGCGGGTAAAGACGCCGACTTTCATCGCCGCGACCTGTGGGAAGCCATCGAGAACGGCGACTTCCCCGAATGGGAGCTCGGTGTGCAGATGATTCCGCAGGACAAGGAACACTCGCTCGGCTTCGACCTGCTCGACCCCACCAAGCTGATTCCCGAAGAGATGGTGCCCGTGCAGAAGATCGGCAAGCTGGTGCTCAACCGCAACCCCGACAACTTTTTCGCCGAGACCGAGCAGGTGGCCTTCCATCCGGGCCACGTGGTGCCCGGCATCGACTTCAGCAACGACCCGCTGCTGCAGGGTCGCCTCTTCTCGTACACCGACACGCAGATCTCGCGGCTGGGCGGCGCCAACTTCCACGAGCTGCCGATCAACAAGGGCGTGTGCCCGTTCCACAACTTCCAGCGCGACGGCATGCACAGGCAGACCATCGCGCGAGGACAGGTGGCCTACGAGCCCAACACGCTGGGCAGCGGCACGGAGTTTCGCGTGGACGGCGGCCAGCACGGCTTCCAGTCTTTTCCCGAAGAGATCGATCCGCCCAAGGTGCGCCGCCGCAGCCCGTCGTTCGACGACCACTTCACGCAGGCGCGCCTGTTCTTCAACAGCCAGAGCGCGGCCGAGAAGGAACACATCATCGCGGCCTTCCGCTTCGAGCTGTCTAAGCTCGAAGTGCCCGCCATCCGCCAGCGCATGGTCGACAACCTCGCGCACGTGGACGAGAAGCTCGCGCGCCGCGTGGCCGAGCCGCTGGGCATCGGCGAGCCCGATGCGAAGGCGGCAGCGGGTCGCGCGGGCTTTCGCGACCACCGCATCGAGCTGCCCATCGACGAATCGCCCGCACTCAGCATGGCCGATACCGGCGACGGCTCGATCCGCACGCGCAAGGTCGCGATCCTCGTGGCCGACGGTGTCGACTCGGCTTCGCTGAAGCCGATACGCGATGCGCTCGAACAGGCAGGCGCGCAATGCAAGGTTGTCGGGCCGCGTCTGGGCACGGTAGCCAGCGCGTCGAAGCGGCAGATCGACATCGACATGACGTTCGCGAACACGCCGTCGGTGATGTTCGATGCGGTGCTGGTGCCCGCCGGGAGCGAAAGCGCCGCTGCATTGGCGGGCATCGGCGATGCCGTGCACTTCATGCTGGAGGCCTACAAGCACTGCAAGGCGATCTGCACGGTGGGAGAGGGCGTGCAACTGCTCTCGACGCTGGGCATTGCCGCCGACTCCGATGCTCCAGCAGGCGTGATCGTGGCCGCCACGCCGGTCACAAACCTGGGCGATGCGACTGCCGCAATGCAGATCGCGCACGACTTCATCGCCGCCATCGCGAAGCATCGGCATTGGGATCGCGTGAACGTCGACGCAGTGCCGGCCTAGCAAGCTTTTGATGTATCTGTCTGCAGGCCGCATGCGGCCTGCAGCGCGTGGCGCGCCGCGCCAATGCACGCAATCACCCATGACGGGTCCGGGTTTCTCGGGGGCTACACACATGGTCCATATAAACGCGCGCTGTCTGCTCGCTGTTTCCCCCTCCATTCAAAGAAACCCACATGACTCATCCCGCACTGAGGCCAATCCGGCAGTTCAAAGCTCTGGCACTGACACTGGTCCTTGCGCTGACCGCCTGCGGCGGCGGTGGTGGCGGCGGGACCTCTTTCCCGCTGATCCCCGGGCCTTCTACGGGCACCACGCAGCCGAACACGCCGCCGCCGACCGACACGGCACCGCCGGTTGCGGAGCAGCCACCGCCCACATGTACCGCCGCTGTCCCGGCCAACGCGCCGGTCACGGCCATTTCATCCGTTCAAGGCACGGGCGACACGAGTCCTCTGGCAACGCAAGCAGTGACGGTGCGTGGCGTGGTCGTCGGTGACTTCCAGAACACCGGCACCACAACCGTGAAGCTGAATGGATTCTTCGTGCAGCAGCTCGTGCCCGATGCCGATCCGCTGACCGCGGAAGGCGTCTTTGTCTATGCACCGAACAACGCCACCCGTGTGGCCGTTGGCGATTTCGTTCAGGTCTCCGGCGTGGTGACCGAGTTCGGCCAGACCGCAGGCGCCGGGGCAAAGCCCGACAGCCTCACGCAGATTGCCGGCACGACAGCGGACCCACTGGCCATCAGCGTCTGCGCTTCCGGCATTGCCATCAGCCCGACACAGATCACGCTGCCAGTGGCCGACGAATCAACGCTGGAGCGCTACGAAGGCATGCTGGTCGAAATTGCGCAGCCCCTGGCCGTGACGGAACTGTTCGAGCTGGGCCGCTATGGCCAGATGGTGCTGGCATTGAACGGGCGGCAGTTCAACGCCACCAACGGCAACGCAGCGGCGACCCACGCGCAGAACCTGCTTTCGCGCATCGTGCTGGACGACGGCTCTTCGCGCCAGAACCCGAGCCCCATTCCGTACCTGAGTGCAGCCGGCACAGACGGCACGCGGCGCATTGGCGATACGACGCAGAAAGTCACCGGCATCCTGAGCCACAACTTCGCGGCCTATCGCATCCAGCCGACGGTGGCGCCCGTGTTCGCGCAGGCCAATCCGCGCTCGCCGACCGCACCGGTCGTCAGCGGCCAACTCAAGGTGGCCAGCTTCAACGTGCTCAACTACTTCACCACGTTCGTGAACGGAGAAACCTCATCGGGCCAGACCGGCCAGGGTTGTTCGTTCGGAACCGGTCCTGCATCCGCGGCCAACTGCCGCGGCGCGAATGACCTGAACGAGTTCCAGCGGCAGCAGGCCAAGATCGTGGCCGCCATTGCGGGCCTCGATGCCGACGTGGTGGGCCTGATGGAAATCCAGAACTCCGACGTGGCAACGAACGACCTGCTGGCTGCCCTCAATGCCAAGGTCGGCCCGAACACCTATGCCGCCGTCAACAGCGGCGTGTTCGGCACGGATGCCATCAAGGTAGACATCCTGTACAAGCCCGCGAAAGTCCAGCGCGTCGGCAACGCAGTTCTTCCGACGGGCACGGATCTGACCGACTACACCGCCGCAAGCGGACGGCCGCCGCTGGCCCAGCGATTCAGCGCGGTGGGCAACAACGGCGGCTTCTGGTTCGTGGTCAACCACTTCAAAAGCAAGGGCAGTTGCCCCACCACCGGCGACGTCGATCAGGGGCAGGGCTGCTTCAACCTGGCGCGCACCCAGCAAGGGACGGCACTGAACAGCTTCGTCGCCAAGCTCAAGCTCATGGACGAGGACGAGACCGACGTGCTGATGATGGGCGACTTCAACAGCTACCTGCTGGAAGACCCGACCAAGGTGCTCGAAGCCGCCGGCAACGAGAGCCTGCTCAAGCGCATGCCCGCCGACAACCGGTACACCTATGTCTTCGGCGGCGAAACTGGCGCGCTCGACCATGCCTATGCATCGTCTTCGCTGGGCTCGCAGGTCAGCGGCGTGAGCGTGTGGCACATCAACGCCGACGAGCCCACCGCGCTGGACTACAACACCGACTTCACCACCGACGACCGCTATGCGCCCACGCCCTTCCGGGCATCGGACCATGACCCGGTGCTTGTCGGCCTGACCCTGGCGGCCGATGCCGCAGTGACGCAGCCCATCGTCAGCGCGTCGATGCCGACGGCCGCAAAGGTCGGGGAAACCTACAGCGTGAACATCTTCGAAGCCACACCCGGCGGCGCGACCACGCTGACTTCTCTTGCAGTCGATTGGGGAGACGGCAGCGGCGCCACGACAGCACCCGGCACCGGCACGGTGACGCATACCTACGCGGCCGCGGGCACTTACAACGTGGTGACCACGCTGACCAACTCCGCCGGCCAGACCGCAACGCAATCGGGCAGCGTGAACGTGAGCGCGGTGGTCGTGGTAGTACCGCCCGGAGCGCCGGATCTGTTCTTCAGCGAATACGTGGAAGGCACGGCGAGCAACAAGGCGATCGAGATCTACAACCCGACCGCATCGGCAGTGGACCTGAGCCTGTATACCGTCAGGCTGTATTCCAACGGCACGGCTACGCCGCCAACCAACTCCCAGGCGCTTTCTGGCTCCTTGCCGGCTGGTGGCGTGCTGGTGCTGGCGAACGCCAGTGCTGCGGCTGCCTTCAAGCCCGCAGGCACACTCACCAGCGGCGTAGTCAACTTCAATGGCGACGATGCCCTGACGCTGGAAAAGTCGGGCGTGGTCATCGATCGCTTCGGTCAAGTCGGCTTTGATCCCGGAACCGAGTGGACCGTCGGCGGAGTCGGCACACTGAACCGGACCCTGCGCCGCAAGCCTGACATCAAGGCAGGGGATCGCAACCCGGGCCTTGCTTTCGATCCGTCGGTGCAATGGATCGGTTTGCCAGAGGACACCTCCGACGGCCTGGGCGCGCACACGGTAAATTGACCTGGCGCAAGCACCCTCTTAGTCCTTTAGCGCTAGACCGTATTGAGAATAGGCGCGGCAGGAGGCCGCTCCTAGACTTTCCCCCCGAGGCCTGAACGGCGCGCACTCCCGCGGCGTCGAACATCCGCAGCAGCGGATGCATGGGCCGCACGCAGGGGGTTCAATGGCGTGGTTTTCAAGATGGGGATGGGAGCGCCCTGCACGTCATCGTGCGGGCTTCGCAGGTGCGCTCGGTCTGGCTGGCGTTCTTCTCCTGGGCTACGGCTCTTTGGCATCGGCGCAGCAGGCGACGAGCGCCGAAGCCGCGGCCAGCAAGATGGAGCAGGCCCGACTGGCCGACACCGACACCTTGCTGGCATTGACCAGCGAAGGCGCTGTTCTCTATGGGCAGGACGCGGTCAAGCTCTCGGGCTACCAGTACTGCAGCCAGGCCGTTGCGCTGGCCGAGGCCGGCGAGTTTCGCCAGAGCGTGCGCGCCGCGAGCAAGGCGCTGCACCTGGCCAACGCCACCAACGACCCGAACCTGATGGCCATGGCCAATCGCGACCTGGCCATTGTCTACAGCTATTCGGGCCAGCTCGAGAAGGCCGAAGAGTTCGCACGCGAAGCGCTCAGGCACCAGGCGCGCGACCCCAAGCTGGTGGTCGGCCCCGTGCAGAAGGTGATCGGCGACGTGCGCACGCGCCGCGGCGATTTCTCCGGCGCGGTGCTCAGCTATGACGAAGCGCTGGCCAACAGCTCGCCGCGCTACGCGCCGCTGGTGCAGGCCTCGCTGGTCAATGCGCTGATCGAATCGGGCGACCCCGCACGGGCACGCGAAGTGCTCGGCACCATGGCGCCGCCGAAGGACGCACCACTCACCGCGCAGCTCGACCGCACCCGCGCCCGCCTGCTGCTGGCCGAGAACAAGCCGGCCGAGGCGCGCGACATGTACCGCGCGCTCACGGCGCGCCAGGTCGGCGCGGACACCGAGTACTACCGTCTCTGGGCCTGGGACGGTGTGGCGCGCAGCGAACTCGCGCTGGGCCAGAAGCAGGCCGCGGCCGAGGCCGTGGGCCGCGCGCTGGGCGATGTCGACAAGGTGCGCGCCAAGTTCCGCAGCGAAGAATTCAAGATGGGCCTGTTCTCGGACCTGCAGACGGTGTTCGAGCGCGGCGTGGCCGTCTACAGCGACGCGGGCGATGCGCGGGCTGCATTCGAGGTGAGCGAGCACAGCCGCTCGCGCGCGCTGCTCGATGCGGTGCGCGGCCGCGCGAAGATCAACGAGCAGGCCGCCAACACAGTCGACCTTGCCACGCTGCAGCGCACGCTGGCGCCCGACGAACGCGTGGTGCAGTTCCACTCGCTGCCCGACCGGCTCGTGGTGTGGGTCGTGAGCTCGAGCAGCATCACGGAGAAGACGGTGGCGGTGAAGCGCGACGAGCTCAACGAGCTGGTCGAGACTTTCCGCAACTCCATTGTGCGCGGCCGCCGCACCGCCATTACCAACGCAGACAAGCTGGGCGCCGCGCTACTCGGGCCGCTCGGCCTGGCACCGGGGCAGAGGCTGATCGTCGTGCCGCACGGGCCCTTGCACTACCTGCCGTTCCAGGCGCTGCGGCTCGACGGCCGCTACGTCATAGAGACGCATCCGGTGGCGGTGGCGCCGTCGATCAGCATCGCTGTGCAGCTCGCGCAGCGCACGCCGCGCGTGAATGCATCGCTCACCGCCTTCGGCAATCCGCGCATCGAGGACAAGTACGACCTGCCGGGCGCCGAGACGGAAGTGAAGCAGCTCGCGCAGCTGTTCCCGCGCAACACCGTGTACATGGGCGCGGCCGCCACCAAGACGCAGTTCCGCGACGTGGCCTCGCGCTCGCCGCTGATGCACGTGGCGGCGCATGCAGAGGCGGATGCGGTCGATCCGCTGTACTCGCGCATCCTGCTGGCCAACGAGGGCGGCAAGCAGAATTTTCTGGAGGCTCACGAGATCCTCGAGCTGCCGATGGACGGCACCGCGCTGGTCACGCTGTCGGCCTGCGAATCGGGGCTGGGGCGCATCGCGCAGGGCGACGAGGTGCTGGGCTTCACGCGCTCGTTTCTCTCGGCTGGAAGCTCCAGCCTGATCGCCTCGCTGTGGCCGGTGTCCGACGACGCGACCGCGGTGCTCATGAGCACGCTGTATGGCGAGCTGGCCAAGGGCCGCGACATCCAGAAGGCCATGCAGGCCGGGCAACTCGCTGTATTGAAGGACCCAAAGATGTCCCATCCCTTCTTCTGGGCGCCGTTCAACCTCATCGGCAACTGGCGCCTGACGGTAGGGAGCTGAGCCATGCGCAATGCCATGAAAAGAAACCGCTCTCTTGCTCTTGATCCGCGCAGCGCATTGCGTCCCGTTGCCTGGGCTACCGGCGCGCTGGTGTCGGCCATGTTTTTCATGGCTGCCGATCGCGCGCATGCCCAGGAGCAGGCGCAGGCCGAGTCGCAAGCCACGTCGGCCAACGATGCCGGCGACAGCACCGAACTGCTGCCCACCAAGGACCCCTGCGGCACCTGCGACCGCCCGCTCGCGCAAGCAACCGGCGCCGTCGCACCGCAGAGCCTGCCCGCACCACCACGCCCCACAGGCGCGACATTCAAGCTCAACGACCTGCGGCTCAACGGCGTCAAAGCGCTGACAAACGAAGAGCTGCAGACCATCACCGGCCCCTACATCGGCCGCGACGTCACGCTCACTGACCTCGAAGAACTGGCGAAGGCCATCACCGCCCGCTACAAGGAACGAGGCTATTTCCTCGCGCAGGCCGTGGTGCCCGTGCAGACCGTGCGCGACGGCATCGTCGAGATCAGCGTCATCGAAGGCCGCCTCGGCAAGGTCGACGTGGTGGTTGCGCCCGACGCGCCCATTGCCGAGTCGCGCGTGCGCGGCTTCCTCGCGCCACTGCAGCCCGGCGAGGCCGTGAGCGCGCCGGCTTATGAACGCGCGATGCTGCTGCTGTCGGACCAGCCCGGCGTCAAGGTGTCCTCGGGACTGCAGGAAGGAGCGCAGGCCGGCACCACCGACCTGTCGGTCGAAGTGGCGGCCGCGCCGCGCTGGGCCTTCACGGCCGAGGCCGACAACCACGGCACCAAGGAATCGGGCCGCTACCGCGTGGGCGGCACGGCGCGCTGGCTCAGCCCCTTCGGCATCGGCGACAACCTCGACATGCGCGTGATGGTGTCCGACAGCAACGCGCTGCAATACGGCCGCATTGCCTACGAGGCGCCCATCGGCACCAGCGGGCTTCGCGCGGGCGTCGGCCTGTCGCGGGTGAGCTACGAGCTCGGCGGCCAGTTCGTCGACCTCGATGCACGCGGCCGTGCCAACGTGCTCGACTTTTCGCTGAACTATCCGCTGATCCGCCAGCGCCAGCAGAACCTGTTCCTGCGCCTGGGCGTCGATGTGAAAGACCTTACCGACGAACTGCGCGCAGCCGACTTCAGCTCGAAGAAGCGAGTCAACGGCCTGAGCCTGGGCTGGACCTGGGAGCGCCGCGACGATCTGCTGGGTGGCGGCTACTGGGCCAGCTCGGGCACGCTGTACCACGGCAACCTCTCGATCCGCGACCCGGAAAGCCGCGACTTCGATCGCAGCATCACCGGCCACAACACCGAAGGCGGCTTCACCAAGCTGAGCTTCCAGCTCTCGCGCCTGCAAGCCATCGTGCCGCGCCACTCGCTGTACCTGTCGCTGGGCGGCCAGTGGGCGAGCAAGAATCTCGACGCCTCGGAAAAACTCGCACTCGGCGGCGCGCGCGCGGTGCGTGCCTACCCCTCGGGCGAACTGCTGGTGGACCAGGGCGTGATCGGCACGGTCGAATGGCGCTGGTCGCTGAACGAAGAGCTCACGCCCTTCCTCTTCTACGACGCCGCGCACGGAAAGATCGTGCGCAACCCGACGCCCTACGACGGCATCAACAGCCACAGCCTGCGCGGCTACGGCGTGGGCCTGAGCTGGTCGCGGCCGGGCAATTTCTCGATCAACGCCACGCTCGCCTGGCGCGCCGGCACGCCGCCTGCGCTGACCGATGGCGGGGGCCGCAACCCGCGGCTGTACGTGCAGCTCATCAAGGCGTTCTGACCATGAAGCAACGCAATCGAATTCCACAACAGCGGCGGCTTCAACTGCGGCCCGTTGCGCTGTCGCTCCTGTGCGCGGGCCTCGCGCCGGCGATGGCGCAGGTACTGCCCGCCGTTTCGACGCTCCCTGGCGCCATCGTCGGCAACGTCACGATGACGCGGAACGGCAACGTGCTGAACATCAATCAGCCGTTCCAGCGCGGCATCGTCAACTGGCAGACCTTCTCCATCGGTGCGGCCAACACGGTCGACATCGCACAACCCAGCACGCGTGCGGTGCTGCTCAATCGCGTGGTGGGCGATGGCGGCACCATCCAGGCGTCGCGCATCGACGGCACGCTGAAGACTTCGCTGATCGGGAGTCCGAACCTGCCGGGCGGCAGCGTGTTCCTCATCAACCCGAGCGGCATCGTGTTCGGCAAGGGCTCGTCGGTCAACGTGGGCGGGCTGGTTGCGTCCACGCTGGACATCGCCAACAACAACTTCATGCCCGCGGGCTCGGAGAACAAGGCCTTCGACAAGAGCGAGCAGCTTGTCTTCGTCGGCCCCTCGGGCAGCATTGCGCAGGTGAGGGTGGAGGGCGGCGCGTCGATCACCGCATCGCAGGGCGGCACCGTGGCGCTGGTCGGCGGCTCGGTGCGCAACGACGGCGAGATCAACGTCGCGCGCGGCTCGGTGGGCCTGGTGTCGGCCAGCAAGCTCACGATGAACCTCGACTTCGACGGCGACGGGCTCACGACCTTCAAGGTGCCGCTGGACGGGCAAACCACCTTCAAGCTCGCGGACCTGCAGGCCACCGACACGATCGGGGACAAGAACAGTCCCACCACCGCGCAGCTCATGAACACCAGCAACATCACGGCCAATGGCGGTCGCGTGGTGTTGATGGCGGCCGCGGCGGATGTCGATGCACGCCAGCTCGTGGTGAGCCAGACCGGCGTGATCCGGGCGCTCTCGCTGTCCACGCGCAACGGCGAGATCGTGCTCGACGGTGGCCAGTCGCCGGCGCGCTCGAACGAGATGCTGCTCGGCGGCACCCTCGATGTGACGGGTACCGAAGCGGGCGTGGCCGGCGGCTCGATCACCGCGAGCGCGGACTACGTGCGCCTGTCCGCCCTGACCGCGGATGCAGGCGGCAGCAAGGGCGGGCAGATTCAGATAACGGGCAACAGCGCAGTGAGCATGTCGCCCGATTCGGTGCTTCGCGCGAACGCCACCGGTGCCAACGGACAAGGCGGCACAGTGGACCTGAGCGCCGACTACACGCACGTCTCCGGCCAGCTCCAGGCGCGCGGCGCGGGCAGCGGCGCGGGCGGCACCATCACCACCACGGCGCGGCAGGTCGAGGTGACCGAGCTGGCGCAGATCGACGCGGCGGGCGGCGCGAGCGGTGCCAATGGGACCTGGATCGTCGAGTCGAAGGGCACGCTCAATGTAGACAACACCGTGCCGGCCTACGACCCGTCGGACTACGCGCAGAACACGGCCGACACGCGCATCAGCACGACAGCCATCGGCAACGCGCTGGGCCGCTCGACCGACGTGACGCTGCGCACCGGCTCCAACGATGGCGAGTCGCACGACGTGGTGTTCCAGGACAACGCGAGCATCGTCAAGTCGCAGGGGCGCGATGCGCGCCTCACGGTCGATTCGCTGCGCGACATCCAGATGTCCAGCGGCTCGTCGATCCGCTCGGAAAGCGGCGCGCTGCACGTGGACTTCAACGCCAACTCGGCCGGCGGCACCGACGGCGGCGTGATCGAACTCAACAACGCGAGCATCGCCACCAACGGCGGCAACATCCGCTTCTACGGCCAGGGCGACCCGGTCAACGGCCACGCCGTCGGCGGCATCGCGCCCACCGACGGCGGGCCGAATATCGGTCGCGCGGGCATCTCGCTCTTCGACAGCACGCTGAACACCTGCGCGATGGCCTCGGGCGCTTGCGGCGGCAGCGGCGCGATCACGCTGCGCGGGCAGGGCACCAGCAGCTCGGCGGGCGATCCGAGCTACTACGTGAGCTCCGATGGCGTGCAAGTCTCGGGCAGCAGCCTGACCACCGGCGCGGGCAACATCGCGATCACCGGCGCGGGCGGCATCGGCGCGGGCGGCGTGCTGATGGACGGCACCGAGAGCAACGACACGGTGCTGCGCACCGGCACCGGCGACGTGAACATCACCGGCAGCTCGCGCAGCTGGACGGCCACGGACGCCGTCGCGGTGTACGGCAGCACCGTGGACTTCGTCGACAGCTCCTTCCCCGACGTGACCACGGGCAACATCGGCGGCATCTCGATGCGCGGCGCGATCATCGATGCCGGCGGGCGCGTGGCCATCGACGGCACCGGCAGCGACATGCAGGGCCTGACGGCGAACAGCGCCTTCCTGACCTCGGCATCGGCCGCCAACGGCGGCGCCGGCATGAGCTACGGCGCGGGCAACGGCGTTTCCATCCTCGGGGGCAGCATCACGGCCGGCAAGGGGCGCGACGTGTCGATCTCGGGCACGGCGGGCGGCAAGGGCTTCGACGTGGCGAACGGCGCCGCGACCGTCGGCAATGACGCATCGGCGGTGGTGCTCGGAATGGAAGCCGGCGGCACCGTGCGCGCCGAGGGCGGACGCATCGCGATCGACGGCCGCGGCGGCGACGTGCGCGTGGGGCGCGTGAACCTGCGCGACCTGGAGTCGGGCATCACCATCCTGCCGGTGCTCGACGTCTCGAGCAGCACCGGCGCGGGCGGCACCGTCAGCCTCAGCGGGCGCAACGTGCTGGTGACTGACGCGTTCGACAACGTGACCACCATCGACGCCGGCGGCGCGGGCCAGGCCGGCACCATCGACGTGCGCGCCACCGGCACCATCGCCATCAGCGACCAGGCCAGCCTGCGCGCCGACGCGAAGTCGGCCACGGGCAACGGCGGCACGGTGAACGTGATCGCGGGCGACACGCTGCGCGGCTACGGCAGCCTGTCGGCGCGCGGCGGCAGTGCCGGCGGCAACGGCGGCAACATCGAGACCTCGGCGCCGCACTTCGACCTGACCGGTGTGCGCGTGGACGCCTCGGCGCCTGTAGGCACGGCCGGCACGTGGACTATCGACCCCTACAACGTCATCATCGCCCATGGCACGGCCAGCGGCAGCCTGACGGGCGACCCCTTCGCGCCGATGGCGAATTCGACGGTGCAGGACGGCGACATCAACGCCGCGCTCGACAAGGGCACCAGCGTGACCATCACCACCGGTACCGGCGGTGTGGCGACCGACGGCAACATCAGCTTCGACACGCTGGCGGCGATCCAGCGCACGACCGGCGGTGCGCCCCTGACCTTCCAGCTCGACGCCGCGCACAACATCAGCGGATCGGGCAACAGCAACACCATCCAGTCGGCTGACGGCGCACTCAACGTGGTGTTCAACGCGGGCGTGGGCGGGCAGGGTGGAACGATCAGCTTCAACGGCACGATCAATACCAACGGCGGCAATGTGACGATGAACGCCGATGCCGGTGCGAACAGCAACTCGGCGCTGTCGCTCAACGGAACGAAGATCGACACGCGCACCATCGCGGGCGGCGACGGCGGGCCGAGCGGTTTCTTGCAACTGAGCGGCAGGCGTACCCTGCCGACCACCGTCTTCAGCACGGTGCCCACGGTCGACCTCACGGGCGTGACCATTCAGAGCAGCACCGGCGATGTCTCGATCACCGGCGTCGGCCAGCATGGCGATGGCGTGCGCATCCAGAACGGTACGGCGGCAAGCCAGATACTGACCACCAGCGGCGACATCGACATCGTGGGTATCGGCGCCAGCTACAACTACAGTCTTTCTCCGTTGTCCGTGCAAAGCGTCGAGATCACCGGCGCGACGGTGGTTCGCAGCGTAGACGGCAACATCGGCATTCGCGGCCTTGTGACGCCTGGTCCGCTGGATGCGCCTTCGGGCGGCGTGCTGCTGGCTGGTACAGCGCTGGTCACTACGCTCGGCGTGGGCAACATCGACATCGCGGGCGAGTCGCAGGCCAACGGTACTGGTGTCACCATCGCCGCAGGCGCGCAGGTGAACGGCAACAACAACGTGGTGCTGCGAGCCAGCAACAGCGGCACCGTCGATGCCCTGGTCGTGGGCGGAAACGTGCGCGCGGGCAATGTGCTCAACCTGCGCCCCGGAGGCGTGGACGCGGCAGGCAACGCGGTCGATCGCACGGCCAACCCGATCACGCTCGGCGGCACGGCGGCCACCGGCTTTGCGGTGTCGGCCGACGAGTTCACGCGGCTCGACGCGCCCACCATCGTCGCCGGCAGCAATGCGCATGCGGGCAACATCAACGTCGTCGGGCCGCTGAGCGTACCCAACGCGCTGACGCTGCAGAACGGCGGTGGCGGCAACATCCAGCTCGGCGGTGCGCTCACGGCATCGAAGGTGGGGCTGATCTCGGGCGGCAACATCACGCAGACAGCCGCCGCGCCGATCACCGCCGGCACGCTGCTGGCGCGCTCCACAGGCGGCAGCGTGCTGCTCGACCAGGCGGCGAACAACGTCAGCGCCGACACCGTGGGCGGCGGCGCGGCCGGCGCCTTCCGGTATGTCGATGTCGACACTGTGAAGCTGGGCTCGGTGAGCGTCACCGGCTACGACGCCGCCGGCAATGCGCCGCAGGTCGTGTCGGCCACCTCGATGGCGGCCGAGACCGTGTTCGTGCGCACGCTCAGCGGCGACCTGCTGCTGGGCGCCAACGTGAGCAGCACGAGCGGCACCGATCTCGTGGCGGCCTCGCGCTTCCAGAACACCGGCGGCTACACCATCGCCGGCGCGCCGTGGCGCGTGTGGGCCGACACCTGGGTGGGCGAGACGCGCGGCGGCCTGGCGGGCTCGGGGCTGTACCCCAACCTGTACCACTGCGCGTACTCGGGCCTGTGCGCGGTGAGCATTCCCGCGGGCGCCAACCACTTCATCTACGCGCAGCAGCCGGTGGCGACGGTGATCATCGCCAACGCGAGCCGGCCCTTCGGCTATCCGAACCCGCTGTTCAGCTACGGCATCGGCGGGCTCATTCTGGGCGATACGGGTGCGGGCTTCGCCGGCTTCCTGTTCTCGCCGGCGCTGCAGGCCAGCCCGCAGGGCGCGTACCCGATCAACGGAACCTTCACCTCGGCCGAGGGCTATGCGGTCAACGTGGTGCCGGGCACCCTGTTCGTCGGCGGGCTGCCCAACCTGCCGCGCCCCGACGTGTTGCGCGACCTGCCCGCCACCTGGGTGTACGACCGCAACATCGGCCCGCCGCCGATCTGCTTTGCCACCGGGCCGCTGGAAGGCGACCGCGCAACGCAGGGCAGCGACGTGCTGGCGCGCGAATGGTCGCGCGTGCGCTCGCGGCCCAACCTGTCGAGTTGCGTGGACACCGAAAAGCGCAACGGCTGCGCGGACTTCTGACTGATCCGCGTCCGGTTCAGGCGACGCCGCGTGCTCGGCGGTTGGACATCACGACGTTGTCCTTCGGGATGACCTGGCCTTCGCGCATCGCAGAGATCCACGCTTCGGTCGAAGTCACGGCCGCGAAGTTGCTGTGGAAGACAACGCTGAACACGCGATGGATCTCTTCCGCCGTGACCTTGCCCGCCGCGTTCTCGTACGGCAGCGCGCCGCTGGCGTCGGCCAGGAACTCCACGTTCAGCCCGCGGTGCATGGCCTCGAACACAGTGGAGGCGTCGCAGTTCTGCGTCATGTAGCCGGCCACGCTCAACGTGTCGATTTCGTGGCGCGCGAGCCAGTCGGCGAAGTCGGTGCCGGTGAACACGCTCGGAAAGCTCTTGGTGATGAGGTGGTCGTGCGGCCGCTTCGCGATCTCGGGGTGCAGCTGGCCGTTGTGCGTGTCGGCCTGGAACACCGGCGCGCCCTTGGGCGCATGGTGGCGCACCACGATCACCGGCGTGCCGGCGGCGCGTGCCGCATCCATGGCCTTCGTCACGTTGGGCAGCGTGTCTTCGATGGGTGGGTATTCGATCGGCAGGCCGCCGCCTTCGAAGTATTCGTTCTGCACGTCGATCACGACGAGGGCGCGGCGTGGGGCGTTGGCGGTGTTGTTGCTCATGAAATGCTCCTTCTCTCTGGTTGTTCGGATGGCCTGATTCTTCGCCTTTGCACTGTTTCGCGACAGTGGCCCGAAAGCCATTCATCGATAAGATCGGGCCATGCGCAACCAGGCCATCGAAACCATCGCCGTCGTCGCCTTCGACGGCATCAGTCCCTTTCACCTGTCCGTGCCTTGCATGGTCTTCGGTGAAGACCGCACGGAGACCGGCGCGCCGCGCTTTCGCATGCGGGTGTGCGCGCCGGAGCCCGGAGCGCTGCAGACCAACGCGGGCTTCACGCTCGTGGTGCCGCACGGGCTCGAGGCGATACGCCGGGCGCAGATCGTGGTGGTGCCTTCATGGCGCGACGACGGCAGCGCGGCGCCGCCCGAGCTGATCCGCGCGCTGCAGGCCGCGCACCGGCGCGGCGCCACCGTGGTCGGCCTGTGCCTGGGCGCCTTCGTGCTGGCCGAGGCGGGGCTGCTCGACGGCCGGCCCGCCACCACGCACTGGAAGTTGGCCCCCGCTTTCGCCAAGCAATATCCGAAGGTGCAGCTGCAGCCCGAGGTGCTGTACGTGGACGACGGCAGCGTGCTCACTTCCGCCGGCACGGCCGCGGGCATCGACTGCTGCCTGCACCTGCTGCGCGTGCGCTACGGCGCCGAGACGGCCAACCGCGCCGCGCGGCGCATGGTGGTCGCGCCGCACCGGCAGGGCGGACAGGCGCAGTACATCGAGCAGCCCGTGCCCGCAACAGCCGAGCGCGACCGCCTCGCGCCGCTGCTGGAGTGGCTGGGTGGCCACCTCGACACGCCGCACGAGCTCGACGACCTCGCGCGGCGCGCGCTGATGAGCCGGCGCAACTTCACGCGGCGCTTTCGCGAATCCACCGGCACCACCGTCGGCCAGTGGGTGCAGAACCAGCGCCTTGCGCTGGCGCAGCGGCTGCTGGAAACCACCGATCACCCGGTCGAGCGCGTGGCGACCGGTGCCGGCTTCGGCTCGGCGGTGTCGTTGCGCAAGCATTTCATGTCGGCGTTCAAGGTGTCGCCGACGGCGTATCGCCGGCAGTTCTCGCGGGCGTAGACACAGAAAGAAAGCGCTGGGGTCAGGCGATGTGCACGTGCCGCCGCGTGGTGAGCAACGCCCGCAGCTTCGCCGGCGCAACCGGCTTGGTCAGCAGCATCACCCCGCCATGGCGCAGCCGCTGCAGCACCTCGGGCCCGGTGGCGCCCGACACCAGCACCGCCAGCGCGTCGGGCTGCAGGCGCTTGGCGGCGTCGATCACGTCCACGCCGTCGCCTTCGCCCGCCAGTTGCAGGTCGCACAGCACGGCGTCGTAGTGGATGTCGCCGGTGCCCAGCCGCGCGATGGCCTCGGGCCCGCTGGTCACGCATTCGACCTGGCAGCCCCATTGCTCCAGCAGCGCGCGGCTGCCGTCGAGGATGGCGGGGTCATCGTCCACCACCAGGCAGCGCAGGCCGGCCAGGGGCGCGACGGCGAGCGGCGGCGGCTCGGGTGGCGTGATGTCCGCCAGGCGCGCCTCGGGCAGCGTGAAGCTGAAAGTGCTGCCCGCCTGCAGCGCGGAGCGCACGGTGATGCGGGTTCCCAGCAGCGCGGCAATGCGCGCGCAGATGGCCAGCCCCAGCCCGAAGCCGCGGCGCCGGTCGCGCTCGGTGTTGGCCACCTGGTAGAACTCTTCGAAGATGCGGCCCTGGTGGATTGGCGCGATGCCCACACCGTTGTCGCGCACCTCGATGCGCACGCCGGCCGGACTGCGCCGTGCGGCCACCAGCACGGTCCCGCCCTCGGGCGCATGGCGCAGCGCGTTGCTCACCAGGTTGCCGACGATGCGCCGCAGCATCGCTGCGTCGGTGCGCACGGCCAGGCCGCGGTCGCTCCAGCGCAGCCGCACGCGGGCCTCGACGGCGGTGGCGGCGTGCTGCGCATCGAGCTGGTCGAACAGCGCGGCGAGCGGCACCTTGGCAATCGCCGGCGTCAGCACCTGCGCATCGAGCCGCGAGATCTCGAGCAGGTCGTCGAGCAGCACGCCCATGAACTCGGTGCTCTCCTGCAGCCGCAGCACGGCCGGGCGCTGCGTGGGCGAGGCGCCCGGCAGCAGGCCGTCGATGAACAGGCCCATGGCATGCAGAGGCTGGCGCAGGTCGTGGCTCGCGGCCGCCAGGAAGCGCGCGCGCGACAGTGCTGCCTGCTCGGCCTCGGCCATGCGCTGCAATGCGACGGCGGTGGCCTCGCGCACGCGCTCCTCGCTGACCTGTCGGTTGCGCTGCAGTCGCTCGGCGAGGCGGTCGATGTCGTGCGCGAGCACCGCGAGTTCGTGCGTACCGCGCGTGCCGCCCTCGACCACGTCGCAGCGCACCTCGAAATGGCCCGACTCCAGCGCCGCCACCGTGCGCGACACGCGCCGCAGCGGCCGCGCCACCGTGCGCGCCATGTGGCGCACCGAGGCCCAGGCCGCCACCAGTGCCACCAGCGCTATGCCGATGCCCGCGAAGAGCGAGCGGCTGCGCTCGCGCGTGTAGGCGGTGGTGTCGCGGAAGGTCTGCACCAGGCCGATGGGCGTGTCGCCCGCAGCGGTGGAGCCGGCGGGTGCGAAGGCGCTCGCGCGCGAGGCCTCGCGCAGCGTGACCGGCGAGGTGAACATGCGCAACTGCGCCAGCGGCGGTGTCTTGGGCCCGGCCGTGACGTAGACGCCCGCGCTGTTGCTGATCTCCACGCGCGTCACCTGGCCGCCGCGCAGTGCGGCATTGGCCACGTTCTGCAGTGCAGGCAGGTCGCCGGCGTAGAGGCTCAGGTCGGACATGGCCGCCACCTGCCGCGCCACGGCCTGGCCTTCGGCGTCGAATGCGGCTTCGAGGGTCTGCAGCCGGTTGTGCGTGAACCAGCCGGTGAGCGCCAGCGCCACCGCCGCACACGGCACCACGCCGAGGCGGAACAGATCGCGCTGCAGGTTGCCGCGCACGACCAGCGTGTGGGGAGACTGGGGGGGCGGTGGTGTCGGCGTGGGCATGGGCGCACCGGCCCCGTTTGTTCCCGGCGGGCCTTGAGAGGGCGGTGCGGTGCTCATCGCGGGGCTGCGAGCCGGTCGGTCAGTTCCCGTTCCTCCGGCATGCGCAGGCCGAGTCCGCGTGCCACGGTGGCGTTGACGCGCACGGTGGCGGGCGTTGCCGCTTCCACCAGCGGCGCATTGCTGTTGCTGCTGCCCGTGCCCGCGCTCGCCACTTTCTGGCCGAGCAGCCGGGCCTGCTGCGCGAGTTGCGACGGCGTCGATACCGCCGCGGCCAGGCCACCCGAGCGCACCAGTCCTTCGCTTGCGCCGAACACCGGCAGGCCCGCGCTCGCGCCGGCGCGCAGCACAGAGAGCGTGGCCGCCTGGCTGTCGCCGATCAGGTCGGGCAGCACCATCAGCGCGTCGCTCAGCGGCACCACCTGGCGCAGGGCGTTGGCCAGCGACTTGGCGTCGGGCGCGTATTCCACGCGCAGGTCCCAGGGCGGGTTTGCGCCTTGCGCCGCGCGCTGCAGCTCGCGCACCAGCGGCTCCGACTCGGGCGTGGCGACCACGCCGATGCGGTGCTTCTGCGGCAGCACGGCGGTGATCAGCGCAAGCTGGTCGGCCATGGCGGGGTCGCGCAGCAGCACGCCCACGCGCCGGTCGCCGCGCCGCAGGGCGGGGCTGCTGGCCTTCAGGGTTTCGTATTCGAGCCGGCTCAGCATCGCCAGCACCAGCGGCTCCTGGCCCGGCCGCTCGACGGCGGCGCGCGCGGCGGCAGGGCCCACGGCCATGGTGAGGGGCGCATCGGAGGCGATGCGCAGGCTGCGCGTGCGCACGCCGGCGTTCGCGGCGCGCTCGGTGTCTGTTGCCTCCGCGGGCGGTTGCGGATCGGTGCCACCGGGCGTGAGCCGCACCAGCTCGAACTTGCCGCCGGGCTCCTGGTCCGCACGCAGCTGCTGCACGAACTCGGAAGACGCCGCGGCATCGTCGCCCATCAGCACCGTGAGGCTGGAGGCCGAGGCCGGAGCAGCGAACGAGGCGGTACCGGCCCACACGAAGCCCACGGCCAGCACGGCGCGGCGCAACCTTCCGGGGAAGGGCGAGAGAAAGGAATTCACGGCAACAAACATGGACTGCTTCCGCAGCGAGGGGGCGATAGTCCAATGTAAGGACGGACCCGGCTTGGCGCGATAAGGCGGAGGGCTTATGTCCCTGTCGGCGGGGGCCTGCTCGTGTGACGGATTCCACACGGCAGCAGCCGCACGGCCTATGTCCGATGGACTACCTACGCACCTACCGCCAGCGCTGCAACGGCCCTTTGCGCCTGGATGGCCTGGCGCAGCACGCGCGGCGACACCGGCTTGTATAGCACCGTGATGCCCGCGCTCGCCACTTCGCGCAGGCGGTCGGGCTTGGTCTCGCCGGTGACGAGCAGGCGCGCGGTGCCGGCGCCGATGCCGCGCGGATGGCGCTCCAGCGCGGCGATCACGTCGAGCCCGTTGTCGCCGCCTTGCAGCAGCAGGTCGCTGATGACCACGTCGGGCGGCTGCTCCCAGGTGTCGGCCAGCGCCAGCGCCTCGGCGCGGGTCTGCGCGGGCAGCACCTCGGCGCCCCAGTTGGAGAGCACCACCGTCAGGCCTTCGAGGATGGTGCGCTCGTCGTCGATCACGAGGATGCGCACGTTGGCCAGGCTTTCTTCTTCCTCGATGGCGGCAACGGCAGGCGACCCCGCCGGCGGTGGCAGTGCGGCCGGAGCCGAACGCACCAGCACCCGCACGCAGGTGCCCTTGTGCAGCTTCGAGCTCAGCTCGACGCGCGTGTTGAGCAGCTCGGCCAGGCGCTGCACCGTGGCCAGGCCCAGCCCCATGCCGCGCGCGCCGCGCGCCGCCTGGCGGCCGGTGGGCTCCACCTGGTAGAACTCCTCGAACACCCGCGCCTGGTGCTGCGCGGCAATGCCCACGCCGGTGTCGACCACGTCGATGCGCACGCCCCTGCCGCGTCGCCGCGCGCCGATCAGCACGCCGCCCTCGATGGTGTGACGCAGCGAGTTCGACACCAGGTTGTTCAGGATGCGCGACAGCATCACGTAGTCGCAGCGCACCCACATGTCGGTCTTGCGCACCACCAGCCGCAGGCTCTGCTGCTCGGCCACCGGGCGGAAGTTGCGGCTGATTTCATCGAACAGCCGGTCGAGCGGAAAGTCGATCCACTGCGGCTGCAGCACGCCCGCGTCGAGCTGCGACAGGTTCAGCAGCTCCGAGAACAGCCGGTCGAGCGAATCGACGCATTCGCGGATGTGGCCGATGCGCTGCAGCTTCACCGGGTCGTGCTCGCCGTTGGCCAGCCCGTCGGAGAACAGCGTGAGCGCATGCAGCGGCTGGCGCAGGTCGTGGCTGGCGGCGGCCAGCAGGCGGGTCTTGGCCTGGCTCGCCACTTCGAGCTGCTGGTTCTTGCGGGCCAGCTCGGCTGTGGCCTCGTTGATGCGGCTTTGCAGCAGCCGATGGCTTTCCGCGAGTGCGCGCGCGGCCTGGTTGAAGCCGTGCTGCAGGTGGCGCACTTCAGACGTGCCCTCGATGGCCACGCTCGCGTCCTCGCCAGCGCCGAGGCGGTCGACCGCCTTGCCGAGCGCGCGGATCGGCTCGCTGATGCGCCGCGCCGCCCACCAGCCCGCCAGGCCCACGCCGACGAGGCTGATCACCAGCACCAGCCCCACGTTGAACCAGACCGAGCGGCGCGCGCTCTGCACCGCGGCCAGGCTCATCTCGACCATCACCTGGCCGTTGTGGCGACCGTCGTCGCCCACGATGGGCACCACCACCTGCAGGCCGTCGCCGCGGGCGCGGTCGACGGTTTCGGAGTTGGCCACGATCTCGCCGTCTTCCGTCCAGATCTGCACTTGCTGCACGTTGGGCTGGTAGGTGCCCGACTGGGCGGTGCGCGCCAGCGCGCGGCGGTCCATGCGTGCCAGCGGCGCCTGCGCCACCGTGGCCACCTGCAGCGCCACCGTCTGCGCATTGGCGCGCATCAGCTCGGTGAGGTTGTCCAGGTGTTGCCGCGTCAGCACGGTGATGGCCGCCAGCGTGGCCAGCGTTGCCGGCACCATCGCCAGCAGGATCAGCTGCTGGGCGAAGGTCAGGCGCGCCAGGCCGCGCAGGACACGGAAGTTCCAGTTCATGGGGGCATCGGACGCATGGGCGCCGAGCTTGGGGGGGCGGTCCGGAACTGGAAAGACAGGAAAAACATCACAAAAATTGCTTGCAATTGATATTTAATGGCGTCCGCGCTGCCCATGTTAGACCCGCCGGTGCGCAACGGCCCTATCTCTTTAGGTCCAGAAATGCAGGCTTTCATGCGCCGATTCGTCGATTTCCCGGGTGCCCTCCGTACGGCGGCACTGGCCTTGCTCATGGGCTTTCCGCTGTGGGCCGCGGCCCAGGCCAGCCCGCTGGACGGGCCGGTGCGCTTCGGCATCCTGCCGCTCGGAGGCGCCTTCGAGTCGCGCAGCGACTGGGACCCGCTGCTGGCCGAACTGAGCCGCGCCATCAACCGCCCGGTGAGCGTGCTGTCGGTCAACTCGTACGAGGCGCTGGAGCAGGCCATCCAGCGCGACGAGGTCGACATGGCTTTCCTGTCCGGAAAGATGGCGCTCGACGCCGTGACCCAGCGGCGCATGAAGGTGGTGGCGCAGGTGGTGCGGCACGACGGGCTGCCCGGCTACCGCGCGCTGCTGCTGGCGCGCAAGGCGCCGCCCTTCAACTCGCTGAAGAACATGCTCGACCAGCCCGAGCGCTGGCGGCTGGCGCGCGGAGAGAAGCAGTCGGTGTCGGGCTTCATCGTGCCCCAGCTGCAACTCTTCCTGCCGAACCACATCGCGATGGAGACGCGCTTTCGCAGCGAGATCGTGGGCACCCATCAGGCCAACGCACTGGCCGTGGCCAACAGCGAAGCCGACGTGGCCACCAACAACACGGCCGACTTCGAGCGCTTCAAGCTGCGCTTTCCGGCCGAGACCGAGCGGCTGCAGGTGCTGTGGGAGTCGGACCTGATCCCGCACGCGCAGATCGTGGTGCGCCGCGAATACACGCCCGAGCTGCGCAAGCGCGTGCAGGCCTTCCTGACCGGCTACGGCCGCGCCAAGGGGCCGCGCGGCGACGCCGAGCGCCTGGTGCTCAAGTCGCTGCACGACCTGGCCGGCTTCGTGGCCGCCGACAACAGCTCGCTGCAGCCTGCGGCCAAGCTGGCCTACCAGCTCGCCAAACAGAACGCCATGACCGCGCAATGGGTGAACGACGCCGCGCGCGAAGCCCGCCTGCAGCGCATCGAGAGCGGCTACGCTGAGCAGGTCAGCGTGCTCAAGGACGTGACGCCGTGATGAAGCCTTGGCGCGTGGCTGCCGTGCTGGTGCTGGCCTTCGCCGCCATGCTGGCCGGGCCGATGCCGGCCATGGCGCAGGGCGCCGCCGCATCATCCGAGAAGACGGCCGAGAAGGCCGCGCCAGTGCCGATCAGGATGATCCGCTTCGGCGTGCTGCCGCTGGGCGGCACCGTCGAGTCGCGCGCGTTGTGGACCCCGCTCATGGCCGACATGAGCCGCAGCCTCGGCATTCCGGTGAGCGCCTATTCGGTGCCGACGTACGAAGAGCTCGACCGCGCCATCGGCCGCGACGAGATCGACATGGCCTTCCTCTCGGCCAAGATGGCGCTCGACGCCGTGATGCAGCGGCGCATGAAGGTGGTGGCGCAGATCGCGCGGCACCCCAGCGTGCCAGAGCACCGCGCCGTGCTGCTGGTGCGCAAGGCCGGGCCGCTCAACACCCTCGAAGGCGTGCTCGCGCAGCCGGAGAAATGGCGGCTCGCGCGCGGCGACAGCCGTTCGGTCACTGGCTTCATCGTGCCGCAGAGCCAGCTCTTCCTGCCGAACAACATCGAAATGGAGACGCGCTTTCGCAGCGAATTCGTCGGCACCCACCAGGCCACCGCGCTGGCCGTGGCCAACGGCGACGCCGACGTGGCCACCAACAACACCACCGACCTGGAGCGCTTTCGCCAGCAGTTCCCGGTGGAGGCCGAGCGGCTGCAGGTGGTGTGGCAATCGGAGCCGCCGCCCGGCGCGCCGATGGTGGTGCGGCGCGACTTTCCGCCCGAGTTCCAGGCGCGGCTGCAGAACTTCCTGACCGGCTACGGCAAGGGCAAGGGACCGCGCGCGGACGCCGAGCGCGAAGTGCTCAAGACCCTGCGCGCGGCCTACGGCTACGTTGCGGCCGACGACAGCGCACTGCTGCCGGAGGCGCGGCTGGAGCATCAGCTGGGCAGGCAGCGCGCCATGGCCGCCTCGTGGGTCAACGACGCGGCGCGCGAACAGCGGCTGCAGCGCATCGAGAAGACGTACGCGGAGCAGGTCGAGATCCTGCGCGTGGCTCCGGCGCGCTGAACGCCGGGTTTGACTCTCAACCTAGTCCCTTCGCCGTAGCTCCAAATCCCCCCGCCTAGGCCATTAGCTAGGCCTTAAGGCGGATTTGCCTCCCGTCCCCCGCGCCGGAAACTTCGTGTTTCTTTCAGGCACCCTTGCCGTTGACGGAGTGCGGATGAGTTGGCGAACAAAAGTGGTCTGGAGCGAGGGGATGCTGTTGCAGCCTCAGCACCTGCAGCAGAGCGAGCGTCATGCCGATCATGCGAGGCATGTGCTCCTGCGTTCGACCACCCCCTACGCCTGGGGCTTTGCCGAGCTGGAGATCGACGCCGCTGCGCTCACGCTGGGCAAGCTGGCGCTGGTGCGGGCGGTCGGCGTCTTCGGCGACGGTACGGTCTTCGACATGCCGGCGGTCGACCCGCTGCCCGAGCCCATCGACATTCCCTCATCGATGCGCGACGAGGCCGTGGTGCTCGCACTGCCGCTGCGCCGCGCCGGTGCGCGCGAGGCCGACGCCGAAGAATATGAAGAGCTGGTGCGCCACCGCGTGCTCGAATCTGAAGTGCCCGATTCGAACACCGCCGGCGAGCGCACGGCGATGCTGCAACTGGGCCAGCTCCACACGCGCCTGATGCGTGCCGGCGAAGCCACCGACGCCTGGACCACCATCGGCGTTGCCCGCGTGGTCGAGCGCCGCGTCGACAACCAGGTGCAGCTCGACCGCGCCATGCTGCCGCCGCTGCTCGACGTGGCCGGCCATGCCGTCATTCGCGCCTGGCTCGACGAACTGCTGGGGCTGCTGCGCCAGCGCGGCGAAGCGCTGGCGGGCCGCATGACGCAGGGCGGCACCGGCGGCGTGGCCGAGATCGCCGACTTCATGCTGCTGCAGGCCGTGAACCGCAACGAAGCCATCTTCGCGCACCTGGCGAAGAGCGCGATGCTGCACCCGCAGCATTTCTTCGAACATGCCCTCGGGCTGGCCGGCGACCTTTCGAGCTTTCGCGACTCGCGCCGCGTCGCGCGCTTCGGCCCCTACATCCACGACGACCTCGCGCTGAGCTTCCGCCCGGTGATGGACGACCTGCGCCGCAGCCTCTCGATGGTGTTCGAGCAATCGGCCATCCGCATCGAGCTGCACGACCGCAAGCACGGCGTGCGCGTGGCGATGGTGACGGACGTGGAACTGCAGCGCAAGGCGACCTTCGTGCTCGCGGTGAACGCGAACATGCCGAGCGAAGCGCTGCGCGCGCGCTTCCCCACGCAAGTGAAGATCGGCCCGGTCGAGCGCATCCGCGATCTGGTGAACCTTGCGCTGCCGGGCGTCACGCTCACGCCGATGCCGGTCGCGCCGCGGCAGATTCCCTTCCACACCGGCGCCAACTACTTCGAACTCGAAACGCGCAACAGCGACCTGTGGCGCCAGCTCGAGCAATCCGGCGGCATCGCGATGCACATCGCCGGAGATTTCCCGGGCTTGGACCTCGCGTTCTGGGCCATTCGTTCCTAGCCACACCGGGCTGACGGAAACGGAACACCATCATGAGCACACCTCCCGACCCCTTCGCCGCCTTCGAGTCGGAACGCACGGTCATCAAGCCCAAGCCGCGCACGCCCGGTGGCACGCCGCCCGCGCCGGCACCGGCGCCTTTCTTCGGCGGTGCCGATCCCACACCGGCCGCCGACGTCGGCGAGCTCGGCCTGCTCAACCCGCTGGTGTCGGCCGCCGGCAAGCTACTAGTGTTGATCGGCAAGCTGCGCAACCTTGCGCAGCCGCCCAACGTGCCGGCGCTGCGCGCCTCCACTGCCGATGCTGTCAATCAGTTCGACGCCAATGCGCGGCGCGCTGGCGTCAGCAATGAATCGGTGCTCGCCGCGCGCTACGTGCTGTGCACCGCGCTCGACGAAGCCGTGGCCAACACGCCCTGGGGCGTGCAGGCCGGCTGGAACAAGCAGAGCCTGCTGGTGCAGTTCCACAACGAAACCTGGGGCGGCGAAAAAGTCTTCCAGCTGCTCGCCAAGCTCGCGCAGGACGTGCCCACGCACCGCCAGCTGCTGGAGCTGATCTACAGCGTGCTCGCGCTCGGCTTCGAAGGCCGCTACCGCGTGGTCGACAACGGCCGCGCGCAGCTCGACTCGGTGCGCCAGCGCCTGGCCGACCTGATCGCGAAAGACCGCCCGGCCGTGGAGCCCGAGCTTTCTCCGCACTGGCGCGGGCAGGGCGCGGGCACGGTGCGGCTGCGCGAGTCGCTGCCGCTGTGGGTGTTCGCGGCCGGCTTTGCGCTGTTGCTCGCGCTCGCGTGGTTCGGCCTGCGGCTCACGCTCAACTACCGCTCCGACACCACCTACGCCGCGGTGTCGAGCCTGCGTGCGCCCAACATCCAGATCGCGCCGCCCGCCTTGCCGGCGAAGACGCCGCGCCTCGCACGCTTTCTCGAACCCGAGATCAAGCAGGGCCTGGTCACGGTGACCGACGAGGCCGACCGCAGCGTGGTGCGCCTGCGAGGCGACTCCTTCTTCGGCTCCGGCAGCGCCGAGCCGATGGCGCAGTCTCTGCCCGTGCTGCGCCGCATCGGCCAGGCGCTGGCCGAGGTGAAGGGCGAGGTGTTGATTACCGGCCACTCGGACAACCAGCCGATCCGCTCGCTGCGCTATCCCTCCAACTGGCACCTCTCGGCCGCGCGCGCCGATGCGGTGAAGGGCGCGCTGACAACGCTGGTCGACCCCGCGCGCATGCGCTCCGACGGCAAGGCAGACGCCGAGCCCGTCGCCGCCAACGACACGCCGGCCAACCGCGCGAAGAACCGCCGCGTCGACATCGTGCTGCTGACCGAACCCGATCGGCTCGCTGCCGCCGCGCCGGCTGCTCCCGCACCAGGAGCGACGAAATGATCAAGAAAATCTTCGGCTTCCTGTTCAGCCCGTTGCTGCTGACACTGCTCGCGCTGATCGTCGTCGCGCTGCTGATCTGGTGGATCGGCCCGCTGGTGAAGATCGGCTCGCTCGCGCCGCTCGAAAGCGAAATGACGCGCGCCATCGTCATCGGCGTCATCGTGCTCATCGTGGTGCTGCGCGCGCTGTACCGCCGCTGGCGCGCGCGCCGTGCGAGCCAGCACCTGACAGACGGCCTCATGAAGGCGCCGGCCGCGAAGACCGACGCACCCGTCAACGGCGAGCAGAAGATCCTCGACACGCGCTTCAGCGAAGCCGTGGCCACGCTCAAGCAGATGCGCCTGCATGCCGCCGGCAAGAAGCCCGGCTGGCGCGACTGGATGTCGATCTCGGGCGGTAGCTACCTGTACGACCTGCCGTGGTACGTCTTCATCGGCGCACCGGGCGCGGGCAAGACCACGGCGCTGGTCAACTCGGGCCTGAGCTTCCCGCTCGCCGAGAAGTTCGGCCCCGGCGCCATCCGCGGCGTGGGCGGCACGCGCAACTGCGACTGGTGGTTCACCGACGAGGCCGTGCTCATCGACACCGCCGGGCGCTACACCACGCAGGACAGCCACCAATCGGAAGACAAGAGCGCATGGGAAGGCTTCCTGGGCCTGCTGAAGAAGGCGCGCCCGCGCCGTCCGCTGAACGGCGTGTTCCTCACCGTTAGCGTGGCCGACCTGCTGAGCCAGGGCCCCGAGGCGCGCACCCAGCTTGCGGCTTCGATCCGTGCGCGCCTGCTCGAACTCGACAGCAAGCTCACCACGCGCCTGCCGGTGTATGTGCTCGTCACCAAGAGCGACCTGCTGTACGGCTTCACCGACTACTTCGACGACCTCGGCAAGGAGCAGCGCGCACAAGTGTTCGGCTTCACGCTGCCGGCCAACGAGAACGTGCAGCTGGAAGAGAAGGGCCTTTCCACGGCCTTCAATCGCGAGTTCGCGCTGCTGCACAACCGCGTGAACGACGGCCTCATCGCGCGCATGCAGCGCGAGACCGACGGCACGCGCCGCGCCGCCATCTTCGGTTTTCCGGCGCAGTTCGGCTCCATCGGCTCGCTGCTGTCCGACCTGCTCGAACAAGTGTTCACCGGCTCGCGCTTTGCGCAGCCGCCGTGGGTGCGCGGCGTGTACTTCACCAGCGGCACGCAGGAGGGCAGCCCGATCGACCGCGTGATGGGCAGCCTCGCGCGCAGCTTCGGCATCGAGCGCGCGATGCTCGCGCCGCAGAAGTCGAGCGGGCGCAGCTACTTCCTCACCTCGCTGCTGCGCGAAGTGGTGTTTCCCGAGCAGCGCCTGGCCGGCGCCGACGTGAAGCTGGAGCGCCGCCGCCACGCGCTGCGCGTGATCGGCGTGACGGCGATGACGCTGGTCACCGTCGGCCTGCTGGCGGCCTGGGGCTACAGCACGCTGCAGAACATGAACTACCTGAAGTCGGTCGAGGCCCGCGTCGAGCCCGCCAAGCAGAACCTTGCGGCGCTGCCCGCGCGCGTGCAGAACCTGGTCGAGGTCGCGCCCGTGCTGCAGAGCCTGCGCGACATCTGGAAGACGCCCGACAACCACCAGGGCGACGAGCCGCTGTCGATGACGCTGGGCCTCTATCAGGGCGACAAGCTCGACGCCGCCGCCATGCTCACGCACCAGCGCGCGCTCAACGATGCCTTTTTGCCGCAGATCGCCAAGCGCATCGAGGACCAGCTGCGCACCGCGCAGAAAGACAACCTCGAATACACGTACGAGGCGCTCAAGAGCTACCTGATGCTCTACCAGCCCGAGCACTTCGATGCCGAGGCCCTGAAGGCCTGGATCACGCTCGACTGGTCGCGCAATCTCGATCGCGGAATTCCCGAAGACCAGCGCAAGGCGCTCGAAGACCAGCTCGACGTGCTCATTGCCCAGGGCCCGCCGCGCTCGCCGCTGAAGATGGACGAGAACCTGGTGCGCAGCGTGCGCGCCGTGCTCGCGAGCTACCCGCTGGAGCAGCGTGTGTTCAGCCGCCTGAAGCGCCAGCGCGCCACCAAGGACATTCCGGCCTTCAGCGTGGCCACCGCCACCGGCCCCTCGGGCCCGCTGGTGTTCGAACGCATCAGCGGCAAGCCGCTGACCGAAGGCGTGCCGGGCATGTTCACCTACGACGGCTATCACAAGCGCTTCCAGAACGAAGTGACCGTGCTCACCGGCCTGCTCGCCAACGAAGATCCGTGGGTGCTGGGGCAAGACCGCAACGCCGCCGACCGCCTGCGCGACGTGGCCGCGCTCGGCGCGCTGACCGACCGCGTGCGCCGCCTGTACCTGGAGGAATACGTCAAGCAGTGGGAAGCACTGCTCGCCGACGTGCGCCTGATTCGCGCCACCGGCCTGGAGAAGAACATCGAGACCGCGCGCATTCTTTCGGGCGTCGATTCCCCGCTTGCGAACTTCCTGCGCGCGGTGGTCAAGCAGACCACGCTGATCCCGGCGGCCGACGCCAACAAGGACGTGGTCAGCAAGGCGACCGAGACAGTGCGCAACACGCGCAAGGGCCTGGAAGACCTGTTCGGCAGCGACCCCGGCCGCCAGGTGGCCCCGGGCAAGCGCATCGAGAGCATCGTCGACGACCGCTTCGAGTCGCTGCGCCGCCTCGTCACCGCCGGCGGCCCCAACCAGCCTGCACCCATCGACGACGCGTTGAAGCTCTTCAACGAGGTGTACGTGTACCTCAACGCCGTGGACACGGCCGTGAAGGGCCGCACCTCGCCACCGCCCGGCGACGTGGCCGGCAAGCTCAAGTCAGACGCGGGCCGCCTGCCAGAGCCGGTGCGATCGATGGTCGAGAACCTCAGCCAGTCTGGCGCCGCGCAGGCACAGACGGCCGAGCGCGGCAACCTGAGCCAGGACCTGCGCCCCGTGGCCGAGTTCTGCGCACGCGCCATCGCGGGCCGCTACCCCTTCGTGAGCACCAGCAAGCGCGACGTGCTGCCCGAAGACTTCGGCCAGATGTTCGGCCCCGGCGGGTTGATGGACGACTTCTTCCAGAAGCGCCTGGCCGCGCTGGTCGACACCAGCACCAAGCCGTGGCGCTACAAGCCCGTGGCCGAACGCGGCGCCATCACCACGCAGGCGCTCGCGCAGTTCGAGCGGGCCGCGCGCATCAAGGACATCTTCTTCCGCGGCGGCGGCCGTGGGCCTTCGATGCGGCTGGACTTCAAGCCGGTAGAGATGGATGCGGGCATCACGCAGTTCATCCTCGACGTCGACGGCCAGCTCGTGAAGTACGCGCACGGACCGGTGGTGCCGATGGCCGTGCAGTGGCCGGGGCCGAAGGGCAGCAACCAGGTGCGCATCCAGGTCAGCCCGCCTTCGACCACTGGCAGTTCGGGTGCGGCTGTGGATGGGCCGTGGGCGCTGTTCCGTGCGCTTGACGACGGGCAGCTCGAAGCCGGCGATGCACCGGAGAAGTTCTTCATTACCTTCCAGATTGGTGCTCGGAAGACGCGCTTCGAGGTGACGACTAACAGCGTGCAGCATCCGATTCGCTTGCGTGAGCTGCGGGAGTTTTCTTGTCCGGAGGGGCTGTGAACGAGGCCTCCTCTTCTTCACCGTTGCTCTTTGCCTCGACTGCGTTGCCGGGGTGGTTCGGCAAGTTGCCGGGCATGGGGGACTTTGCGCATCGGCGGCTGCCGGAGGCGTTTCGTGCTGTGTGGGATCAGTGGCTGCAGCGGGGCATGGCCCGGCTGCGGGATCGGCATGCGGACTGGACTGAGCGGTATCTCGAAGCGCCTATCTGGTGTTTTGCGTTGGGGCGGCAGGTGGCGGGGGAGCAGGCGTGGATTGGGGTGCTGATGCCTTCTGTCGATGGGGTGGGGCGGTACTTTCCGTTTGCTCTGGCTATGGAGCTTGATCAGTCTGTTTCCGGGCAACTGCAGGGGGAGGCGCTGGCTATGGCGTTGCAGTGGTGGGCTCATGCGACGCAGGCTGCGTTGGAAGGGCTTGATGGGGATCTGGATGCGCTGCGGTTTGATGCAGTGTTGCATCGGCTGTTTGTTGACGGTGCATCTTCTGACGGGCGTGAGAGTGGTGTTGAATCGCTGGCTTTGCCGCTGGCGGGGGCTTCGCTTTGGTTGGGTGATCCTGCTGCTGAGCATGGGATTCGGATGCTCTGTACCGGGTTGCCTCGGGATGAGCAGTTTGAAGCCTTGTTTTTTGGATTTGCGGAGGAGGGGTGATGGAGGCCTCTTCTCGTTTGTTCTTCCGAGGCCGGGTCTCGCCCCGGCGGGCGACTTACTTTCTTTTGCTTCGCCAAAAGAAAGTAAGCAAAGAAAAGGCGACCCTACTGTCTGCGTCCCTCCGCTTCGCTGCGGGCAACCTGCGGTGCTCGACTACGGAGGGGGTCCGCAGAACTCGCTTCGCTCAAACAGCTGCGGCCCTGATCCCTCCTACGTCTGCGCTCCTCGGCGCAGCCAGAAGGGATTTGGGGAACCGAACGGGCCATCGCTTCGCTCGGCCACCATGCGACTGCAGGCGCTACGCGCCTGCAGTCGCACCGTGCCGAGGAGCGGAGCGTTTCGCGGATCAGGGCCGCAGCTGTTTGAGCGAAGCGAGTTCTGCGGACCCCGCGAAACGCGAGCACCGCAGGTTGCCCCTTCGCTACGCGAAGGGGTCGCAGACAGTGGGGTCGCCTTTCTTTTGCCTACTTTTCTTTGGCGAAGCAAAGAAAAGTAGGTCGGCCGCCGGGCCGAGACCCGGCCTCGGAAAGCAAACCCACAACAAAGGAGCCAGTCAATGACCGACTCCAACGACGACCGCACCCGCGTAGTCCCCAAGCAAGGCCAGCCAACAACAACCGGCGACACGGCCTCCACAGTCATCACCGCAGGCGCAACCCCGGTGACCAGCCCAGCCACAGGCACCACAGACGCCGGCCTGTTGCCAGTAGGCAGCCGCCTAGCCGAATTCGAAGTCACAAGAGTCATAGGCCAAGGCGGCTTCGGCGTCGTCTACGAGGCTTGGGACCACACGCTAGAACGCGTAGTAGCAATCAAGGAATACCTCCCAACGTCACTGTCGACAAGACAGAACGACGGCACAGTAGTCCCCCTGTCCGAACGCCACAGGGAAACCTTCGACCTCGGCATGCGCAGCTTCATCAACGAAGCCCGCCTGCTCGCCCAGTTCGACCACCCGTCGCTCCTGAAGGTCTACCGCTTCTGGCAAGAAAAAGGCACCACCTACATGGTCATGCCTTTCTACAGAGGCGACACGCTGAGAGAAGCCCTGGTAGCCATCCCCGCAGGCGTAGACGAGTCATGGCTCATCCGCATCATGGACGGCGTCACGCAGGCGCTCGCGGTGATGCACAACGCCAACTGCTACCACCGCGACATCGCCCCCGATAACATCATCCTGCTCGAAGGATCGGGCCGCCCGGTGGTGCTCGACTTCGGCGCCGCGCGCCGCGTGATCACCGACAAGACGCAGGCGATCACCGTCATCCTCAAGCCAGGCTACGCACCGATCGAGCAGTACGCCGAGATGCCTGACATGTCGCAGGGCGCGTGGACCGACGTCTACGCGCTCGCGGCCGTGATGCACGTGGCGGTGTGCGGTCGCGCGCCGCCGCCTTCGGTGGCGCGGCTGCTGTCCGACAGCTATGTGCCGCTTGCGGGCAACGAGATCCTGCGGCAGCGCTACAGCCTGCGGTTGCTGGAGGCGATCGATGCGGGCCTCGGCGTGCGGCCCGAGCAGCGGCCGCAGTCGATGGCCGAGCTGCGCGCCGCGCTCGATCTTGAAGTGGGGCACAGCATCGCGCCGACGCCGCGCACGCAGCCGCCTTCGGGCGCGCGCAGCGGCAACAGCAATGCCGACGCCGCGACAGTCATCGCGAGCGGAAAGAGCAAGGCAGGTGGCAAGGCACCGGCGCCCGCGCCCGCTCCCACCAGCGGCGGGGGCAAGAGCAACAAGACCGTTGCCGCACTCGTATCGGTCGCCGTTCTCGCAGCCGCGGCCGGTGGCGGCTGGTGGTGGTTCCAGGGCCGCACCGGCGGCAACACGAACGCCGATGACACGAAGGTCGTCACCACCACGCCGGCCCCGCCACCCGACACAAAGATCGCAGAGGCTCCCCCAGCACCGCCGCCACCACCACCGCCCCCTCCGGCCCCGCGCACGCCCGCCGAATCGCTGCAATCTCTCGCCAGCGGTGCCGCACCCGGCTTCGACGTGACGGCCACGCCGAAGAAGGCCGAAGTCGCCATCGGCAAGGACCGCCTTGCCTTCGAGGTGCGCAGCAAGCGCGAAGGTTTTGTCTACGTGTTCCTGCTGTCCAGCGGCGGCGAGATGTTCCTGCTGTTCCCGAACCTGCTCGACAAGTACAACAAGATCACAGCCGGCGGTTCGCTCTCATTGCCGCGGGCTTCGTGGCCGATGGACGCGGGCGGCCCGGCCGGCACCGACCAGTTCGCGGTGCTCGTGAGCGAGCACGAGCGCGACTTCAGCGCCGCCGGCGTGCAGAACGACGGCGTGTTCCCGGTGTTCCCGCTGCCGGTGCTGGCCGCGCTCGAAGCCACGCGCGGTACCGGCCCCTCGCCGTTGCTGGGCAAACCCGTGTGCGCACCCGGCGCCCCGTGCAACGACGTCTATGGCGTCGGGAATTTCAAAATCGTCGAGAAGTAATCGTCTGTAGAGCGTTGGCCCCTCGGGTCGCCACTTTCCGGACAAGGAGACTTTCATGACCACCTCGCAAGCACTGCAGCAGCAACAACAACAGCAACTGCAACAGCGCCTCAACTATGTGCTCCAGTGGGCCGCTACTGCCGCCGTTGTTGCCGTCATCGCCTCGCTGGCAGGCTGCGCCGTGCCGCCACCAGCTGCCACGGGCAGCGGCGCGGCCACGACAGACACCGCCGGCACGAGCAGCAGCGCCTCGCGCCCGCCGCCGACCGGCGCCAGCGTGGCAGGGCAGGCGCGCACCTTCTCGACCCAGCTCGCCACCTACACCTCGGTGGGCTTCGACTCGGTGCCGGGCTGGTCGCGCGACGACTTCTCCGAAAGCTGGCCCGCCTTCCTCGGCAGCTGCAAGGTGCTGACCGGGCGCGGCGCCGAATGGAAAGAGGTGTGCGACCGCGCGCTCAAGGTCGACGGCAAGAACAACAACGCCATCCGGGGCTTCTTCGAGGGCGAGTTCTCGGCCTACCAGATTCGCGACGACGACCGCAAGCCCGACGGCGTGGTCACCGGCTACTTCGAGCCCGAGATCGCCGGCGCCCGCCAGTACGGCGCGCCCTTCATCTACCCCGTGTACGGACAGCCCGACGACATGCTGTTCGCCGATGCGCGCAAGCTGCCCGCCGGCAACGGCACCGTGGCGGCCCGCGTGGAAGGGCGCAACGTGGTGGTGCAGACTGGCCTCAGCACGCGCGACATGGGAGCGCCGGGCCTCTATGCGCTCGACCTCTCGGCCATCTCGCGCGACACGCTCGATCGCAAGGTGCGCCTGCGGGTCGAGGGCAAGCAGCTGCTGCCGTACTACACGCGCGAAGAAATCGAGACCAAGGGCGCGCCCAACGCCAAGGTGCTGGCCTTCGTGAGCAGCGCCACCGCGTTGTACGAAATGCAGATCCAGGGTTCGGGCCGCATCAAGCTGGCCAACGGCGACATCGTTCGTGTCGCCTACGCCGAGCAGAACGGCCAGCCCTTCCGCCCGACGCTGGCGCAGGCTTCCAACGGCAAGCCGCGCAGTCCGGTGAAGGTGCGCGGCTCATCCATCGAGCTGCAGCTTGACGACGGCGATGACGACGACGTGGGCGCGGTCGACAGCGGCACCATCCGCACGCGCGGCTTCACGCTCGCGCGGCCCGTTGCCAGCGGCCCGGTCGTGGTGCCGGGGCGGCGCGCGGCCGGCGCGGTGTCGGGCTCGGGCATCAAGGACCCGAGCTATGTGTTCTTCAAGGAATCGACCTCGCCCGTGGGCGGACCGGTGGGCGCTTTCGGCGTGCCGCTGTCGGCGGGGCGCTCGATTGCGGTCGATCCGCGCAGCACGCCGCTGGGCTACCCGGTGTTCGTGTCGACGCGCACGCCCGGCAGCGGCGCGCCGATGCAGCGCCTGACGATCGCGCAGGACACCGGCGGCGCCATTCGCGGCGCGGTGCGGGCCGACTACTTCTTCGGCAACGGCCAGCAGGCCGCGACCAATGCGCGCCGCATGAAGGAGCGCGGCCAGCTGTGGATCTTGCTGCCGCGCGGCCTGGCCGTGGCGCAGGCCGCGGTGTCGTCGGCCATCCGCACGCGCGGCGGGCCGGTGGGCGCGAACCTGCCGCAGTGCCTGGTGCCTTCGGAGGGCAGCTGCGTCGACGACTGATCGATCGGGCGCCTTGACTCCTCATGCAGGAAACCCTTTCGTCCGCGGAAAGTTCTGAACTCGTCCGCCTCTGGCGGCGCAGGCAGACGCTGTCCCCGAACGACATGGGCGCCATGTACCGCATCGTGGGCGATGCGCTGGTGGCCTGCAATCCGCCCGAGCTGCAGGTGCTGGGCGAGGGCCGGCAGGAGCTGGTGGCGCAGTTCATCTACGTGAAGGTGCTGCGGCTCGATGCCGACCCGGACGAGGCCGACGAGCGCGCCAGCCACAGCGCGCCTTCCACCGCCTTCGCCCTGTGCGCGTACTTCCGCCGCTACCTCATCGACTGCACGCGCGCCAGCTCCTTCCGCCGCAAGCTCTCCATCGGCGACCAGATCACAGAGGCGCAGCTCGAAGACGAGATCGGCGCGGGCGAAGACCTCGACGGCTGCCTGGCCGAGCATGGCCTGAGCGCGCAGGCCGTGCAAGTGGCCGCGCGCGCCTTCATCGCCGAACTGCCCGAGCCCGAGCGCCTGCTGCTGTGCGAGGGCTTCGGCAAGGAGGCCGAGGGCGGGCTGTCGGGCATCGCCTCGCGCCACGCCATTGCTTCTTATCACTACCGCGCGGGCCGGCTCGGCCTCGTGCACAAGCGCGAGGGGTTGACCGCGGACTACGCCAAAACCCGGATCGGCGGCTGGCTCCAGCAGACGCTGGGCATCGCCATCGAGCCCGACAACATGGCCGCGATCCTGCAGGTTTTCAAAATCCTCGGTGCTGAAGCGTCTTATGCCTGAAGACATAGCCATTCAGGAACAGACGCCATGACCCACGACCTCTGGCCCCCGCTCAGCGTGATCCGCCACGCGTTGGAAACCGGCGCGGCCGTGCCCGACGATGCGCCGGACAGCGCACCCGGCACGGCCACCGTGGCCATGCCGGGAACGTCCCCTCCAACGGGCGCTGCACCGGCCCCCCGGGTGGCCGCCGCATCCGACCTGCTGCTGCCTCTTGTCGAATTGGCCCGGCGCCGCGAGGCTGTCGCTCAGCGCGCCTTTCCGGCCCGCTGGGCGCCGGGCCGCCTTGTCAGCGTGGTGCACGAAGGGCGGCTGCTCGGCGTGCTGCTCGACCGCTGCATTCAGGGCGATCTCTGGCAGGGCTGGATGGCCGCCGGCGAGGCCGATTGGGCCTCTGCCTTCGACGTGCTGCTGGAGCCCGACGACGAGCCCTTCGAGCCGATGTTCGGCGTGATCCAGTCCTGGAACGTGCTCACGCTCGAACCCAGTCCGCAGCTTTGCGCGCGCGTGCTCGGCGAGGTTTCGGCCACGCGGCTCGCCGCGATCCGCGCGGTGCACGACGAGTGGGCCGCGCATGCGCCGCTCGCCATTGCGCCGGAGCCAGGGCGCATTGCATTGCGCAGCGTGGGCGGCGTGTTCTCGGTGCTGTCGGGCACGCCGCTCGGGCCTCAGGACCCGCGTGCCGACTACCAGGAGCTGTACCGCGACGCGGGCCTGCAGCTGGGGAAGGCGCTGACGCGGCCGCAGGGTGACGAGGCTTCTTCTTCTCCCGCTCCATCGCCCGCGCGGCCGCAGCCCCGTCCCGAAGGCGGCTGGTGGGGCAGCATCCGCCGCTGGTTCGGCGCGGAAGGCTGGGCGCGCCCGGCCTTCGCGGTGCTGGCGCTGGTCGTGGTGATCCAGAACGTCGGGCTGCTCGGCGGCCGCGGTGCTCCCGAGGAAGACGAGGTGCGCTTCCGCGACGTGCCAGCCGCACCCGCGCCGGCGCGCGCCGACCTGGTGGTGCGCTGGAAGGCCGGCGTGCGCATGGACGAGGCCGACCGGCTGCTGCAGTCGATATCGGCCGACGTGGTGGGCGGGCCGGGCGATCCGGGTGGCAATGGCGTATGGCGGCTGCGGGTGCCGGAGCCAGTGGATGCGCTGGCGGTGCTGGCGGCTTCGCCGCTGGTCGAGTCGGCCGGGCCGGCCGGGGAGCAGCGGCCATGAGACACGCCACGCGCCAGTCGTCTTTCTCCCTCCCCCTTTTGGGGAGGGCAGGGGCGGGGGCACGCGGCGCATCCGGTGGGCGCTCTGCCAGCCCCCATCCCGGCCTTCCCCCAAAGGGGGAAGGAGCAAGACAACTTCGCTTGTTGCAGGCGCTGCTCATCCTGTGGCTGCTCGCCTGCGGCAGTCTCGCCTTCGCCACCCAGCGCGCCCTGCTCGTCGGTGTCTCCGAACTCGTCAACCAGCCGCAGGCGCTGTGGCTGCAGGCGCCGCGCAACGACGTGATGCTGATGCGCGACGCGCTGCTCAAGCAGGGCTTCGCGGCGCCCGACATCGCAGTGCTCGCCGACGGCGTGAGCGGCGCCGCGCTGCCCGAATCGCAAGCCATCCACGACGCGCTGGCCAGGCTGCTCGCGCAGTCGAAGAGCGGCGACTTCGTGCTGCTGTATTTCTCCGGCCACGGCACCCGTCTGCGCGACATCGCCAAGCGCTACCAGGAGCCCGACGGGCTGTCGGAGAACTTTCTCGCGCGCGACGTGCGCGGCACGCTCGGCAGCGACAACGTGCTCACGGGCGACCTGCGCGACGTCGACTTCGACGCGTGGATCCAGTCCTTCCTCGCGAAGAACGTGTTCGTCGCCTCGGTGTTCGACACCTGCTCCGCCAACTCCATGACGCGCGGCACGGCCGATGCACCCGCCACCGCCGAAGGTCCGCCCGACGACGAAGTGCGCTGGCGCGGCCTGCGCGTGACCCAACTGACGGGCGGCGCACCGCCAGCGCGACCGCAGACGCCGCCCGTGCCGGCCGAAGCCGTGCCACGCGCCCGCTACGTCGCCTTCTTCGCGTCCGAAAGCCACCAGATCACGCCCGAGCTGCGCCTGCCCCGCAAGGCGCGCAACGCCCGGCCGCAGGGCCTGCTGACTTGGGCGGTGGTGGAGGCGCTGTCGCGCAAGCCCGCCACCTGGCGCGACCTGTTCGACGGCGTGCTCGCGCAGTACCCGCCGGTCATCGACGAACTCGCGCAGCGCTTCCCTACGCGCGAGCTGCCGTCGCCGGTGGCCGAAGGCAACCTCGATGCGCCGCTGTTCGCCAACAGCGGCGCACCCGCATCTACGCGCCCCGTGTGGCGCGCGCAGCGCAGCGGCGACAGCCTGGCCATCAAGGCCGGCTTGCTCGACGGCCTCGCGCAGCAGCAGGAGCTGCGCGTGCTCGCCACGCTCGAAGACGGCGCCGTGCGCAGTGCGCCGGCCACCGTGTCGCAGATCAAGCTCGGCGGCGCATGGCTGGCCGTGCCGGCGGCGCTGAAGGATGTATCGGGCGCTGCGTTCTGGAGCGTCACGCCGATGAGCGAGCCGGCCGCCACCGCCTTGCGCGTGCGCGCGGACAAGCCGCTGCCCGCCGGCCTCAGCCTCGACTACCCGGCCGCGATCCGCCCCACCGACGATGCGGCCACCGCCGACGTGCGCTGGACCGACCTCGGCCCCTCGGGCCAGCGCCTCGAACTGCTATCACCGCTGTTCGGCGCCGCTGTCTCCACCGTGGTGCTGCCCGACACCGCCACGTTGCGCCGCCGCCTGCAGGCCCTGGCGCAGCTCAAGTGGCTCGCGCAGCTGCAGGCCTACGGCAAGGATGGCCAGCTCGACGGCTTCGATGCCGCGCTCGAAGTGTGGAGCGCCGACCGCATGTTGCGCAGCACGCCCGTTGCTCAAGCGGCGAGCGCGTTGCCCTCGCTGCGCACCGGCGAGCGCCTGCGCCTGAACGTGCGCAACACCAGCGGCCGTTCGCTCGATCTCGTCATCGCCGGCATCGACGCGCGCGGCAACCTGCAGTCGGTCTACCCCGACGAGCTCGTCGGCGAAACCAACCGCTTCAAGCGCGGCACGCCCGATCAGCCCTCGGTCAAGCGCTTCGACCTGCCCTGGCTCGATGCTGCTGGCGATGCGCGACTGCTGGTCATGGCCGTGCCCGCCACGCCCTACAGCGCGCCGCGCCTGTTCGGCGTGGCCTATGCGCAGGCCGATGTGTCCGAAGTGCGCGTGCGCGGCGGCCAGCCACCTGCAGAGAGCGGCGAGCGGCAAGTGTTCGCGGCCCTGCTGCGCAGGAGCGGCGGCGCAGCGGACGGCGGAGCCCGGCCATGACGACGCGGCCCGAGATCACGGTTTCTTTTCTTCGTTTCGATTTCCGGAGGTGATATGGCATTTCTAGACGACGGCTCCTGGAGCCCTGAAGACGCCCAGCGGTTCTACGAACTGATCGGCACCGGCTCGGCCGAAACCGACCTGGTCATGCTGATCGAGAACAAGGGTGCGCCAGTCGAAGGCGAGCTCGACCGCCCCTTCGACGACGGCAAGGCGCGCATGAACATCGGCGGCTACTACTGGTCGGTGCAGGTGCCCGAATCTTCCAGCCAGAACCAGGTCGTGCCCAACAACCTGATCGTCGCGCGCCGCAGCGACGCGGCCACCGCCACCATCGCCAGCCTGCTGCGCGCGCAGGAGAAAGACCTGAAGGTCGTCATCAGCGCCTTCAAGTCGGGCGGCGACGAGCGCTCGCCCGATGCGCAGTCGACCTTCGAGATGGTGCTGGAGAACGCGCGCATCTGCCGGCTGGTGCTCAACTCCGGCGGCCACTGGGGCGTGCCCTCGGAGCTGATCTCCATCAGCTACCGCACGGTGAAGGTCAAGTCGGCACCGCAGAAGACCACCGGCTTGCGCGGCGCGGTGCGCGAATGCCAGTTCACCCGCGCCTGAGCCTCATCACCCCACCCAGGAGCCGCACACCATGACGACCGCCGCCGAATTCCTCAAGGCCGCCGATCCGGCCGCCGCGCTCAAGGCCCTGAGCGACGACGTGCGCGCCAAGCCTTCCGACAGCAAGCACCGCGTGTTCATGGCGCAGCTGCTGTGCGTGCTCGGGCAGTGGGAGCGCGCGCTCAACCAGCTCACCGTTGCGGCCGAGCTCGACGCACTCGCCGTGCCCATGAAGCAGGTCTACGGCGAGGCCGTGCGTTGCGAGGGCCTGCGCGCCGAAGTGTTCGCCGGCACGCGCACGCCCATGATCTTCGGCCAGCCCGACCAATGGCTGGCGCTGCTCATCGAGTCGCTGCTGCGCCAGGGCCGCGGCGAGAGCGAACTGGCCGAGGACCTGCGCCAGCGCGCCTTCGACGGCGCGCCCGCCATCAGCGGCACCATCGACGGCGCACCCTTCGAATGGCTGGCCGATGCCGACATGCGACTGGGTCCGGTGCTCGAAGCCTTCGTCAACGGCAAGTACTACTGGATTCCGTATGCGCGCCTCGCGCACATCAAGATCGATCCGCCAGAAGACCTGCGCGACTGCGTGTGGATGCCCGCGCACCTGCAGTTCGAGAACGGCGGCGAAACCCTTGCGCTGATTCCCACGCGCTACGAGGGCACAGAGAAGGTGGAAGACGGCGAGCTGCGTCTCGCGCGCAAGACCGAGTGGCGCGAGTTGCGCCCCGAAGTCTGGGCCGGCTACGGCCAGCGCGTGCTCGGCAGCGACGCGGGCGAGTACGCGCTGATGGACGTGCGCGAGATCCTGTTCACGCAGGCTGAGGACACCTCGGCGGGCGAAGCCGAAGAGGGCAGCGTCGATGGCTGAGCTCACCGCGCAGGAGCGGCTGCAGCCCTCGCTGCTCGATCGCCTCGTCGACAACGCCCCCGACGAAAAGCGCGAGGGCGACGAGAAGCGCACGCTGACCAAGCAGGCACTGCGCCAGGCCGTGCTGCGCGACCTCGGCTGGCTCTTCAACGCCACCGGCTACGGCCTCTCGATGGACGACAAGCAATACCCGAACGCGGCGCGCTCGGTCATCAACTACGGATTGCCTATGCTGTCTGGCCAGTTCACCTCGTCGGTGCAGCGTGTCAGCATGGAACAGGCTTTGAAGAACGCAATCCTGCAGTTCGAGCCGCGCATTTTGTCCCGCACACTCGAAGTGGAACTCGTCATGGAAGGCCCGGCACTGGACTCCCACAACAGCATCGGCCTGCAGATACGCGGCATGCTGTGGGCGCAACCGGTGCCGCTCGAGTTCCTGATGCGAAGCCGCGTAGACCTGGAAGAAGGACGCATCGAGATCGTGGACATGGCGCAAAACCCAAGGTGAGTCCCGCATGGACCCTCGGCTGCTGAGCCTGTACGAACAGGAGCTGCGCTACTTCCGCGAAAGCGCCTCCGAGTTCGCGCGGGCATTTCCAAAGATTGCGCATCGACTTGGCATCGAGGGCCAGGAAGTGGCCGACCCGTATGTGGAGCGGCTCATCGAGGCCACGGCGTTTTTGTCGGCACGGGTGGGCCTGAAGCTCGACGCCGAATACCCGCGCTTCACGGGCCACCTGCTCGACATCGTCTACCCGCACTTTCTTTCGCCGACTCCGGCGATGGTGGTCGTGTCTTTCGTGCCCGACCCCGACGACGCGAACCTTGCGACCGGCCCCACATTGCCGCGCGGCAGCGGCCTGCGTGCAAGGCAGGCGGTGGGGCAGAACACGCACTGCGAATTCCGCACGGCCAGTGCTCTGCGCATCTGGCCCGTCGAAGTGCAGCGCGCGCAGTACTTCACCTACGCTCCCGACCTTCCGCTGAACACGCACCCGCAGTCGCGGTCCATCCGCGGCGGCCTGCGCATTGCGCTGCATGCCACGGCCGGCCTGAACTTCAGCCAGATCACGCTAGACGACCTTGTGCTGCACTTCGGCGGTGCCGAAGACGTGGCCTGGCAACTGCACGAATGCGCGCTGGGCCAGCCCATCGGCGTGCTGGTGCGGCCGCTCGCGCCCAGCGGTGCGCTGCAAGGCACAGCGCAGAGCCTGCCGGCCAGCGCCATCGGCGCGGTCGGCTTCGAGGAAGACGAAGCGCTGCTGCCCACTACCGCCACCGGCTTCTCGGGCTTTCGGCTGCTGCAGGAGTACTTCGCGTTTCCGCAGCGCTTCCAGTTCGTGCGCATCGGCGGACTCCAGGCGCTGCTCGCGGCCATGCCGGTGACCGACGTCGAAATCGTGCTGCTGTTCTCGCGCGGCGACGCAGCACTCGAAAAGCTGGTGAGCGCCGACAACGTGCAGCTGCACTGCGTGCCTGCCGTCAACCTGTTCAGCAAGCGGCTCGACCGCGTGCCCATGAGCGAGGGCGTGAGCCAGTTCCACCTGGTGCCCGACCGCACGCGCCCGCAGGACTTCGAGGTGCACACCATCACCGAAGTCATCGGTCACGGCGCGCCCGGCGCCGATGCGGTCGCGGCCGAGCAGCCTTTCAGGCCTTTCTATTCGGCCTTTCACGGCAGCCGCAACAGCCACCCGGCCTACTTCACGACCACTCGCGAGCCGCGCATGCTGTCGGTGCGACAGCGCACCGAGGGCAACCGCAGCAGCCACATCGGCTCCGAGGTCTACATGCAGATCGTCGATCCGCAGCAGGCACCGTACGCGGCCACACTGCGGCAGCTGGCGGTGACGGCGCTGTGCACCAACCGCGACCTGCCGCTCCTGATGCCGCTTGGCCGCGAGAACGACTTCGACTGCGTCGATTCCTTTCCCGTGCAGCGCGTGCGCATGGTGCGCGGGCCGTCGCGGCCGGTGTCGCCGGTGGTGAGCCAGGGGCTGGGGTGGCGCGTGGTCGACCACCTCGCGCTCAACTACCTGTCGCTGTCCGACAGCACGCCGGAGCAGGGCGCGGCAGCGCTGCGCGAAACGTTGATGCTCTATGCCGTGCATGCCGACGAGATGCGCCAGGGCCAGGTGCGCGGCCTGCTGTCGGTGAAGTGCAAGCCGGTTGCGCGCCGCCTGCCGCTGAAGGGCCCGATCGCTTTCGGGCGTGGGCTGGAGGTGACGCTCGAAGTCGACAAGGACGCCTTTCACGGCCACAGCGCCTTCGTGTTCGGGGCCGTGCTGGCGCGCTTTCTCTCGCGCCATGTGGAGGTGAACCATTTCGTCGAGACCGTGCTGCGCATCGCAGGCAAGGGCGAGACCATGCGCTGGAGGCCGCTGTGCGGGACACGACAGATTCTGTAAGCACGCGGGTGGACAACGCGCTACGCGGGTGGTCCGCGGAGCCGTGGTCGTTCGATTACTTCGCGGTGATGCGCCGGCTGGAGTCCGTCGCCAAGACCACGCCGCGCTGGGGCCGCGCGCTGCTGCCGAGCGCCGAGCCGGTGCGCGTGGGGCAGGAGCCATCGCTCTCGTTCGCACCCGCGAGCTTCAGCCGCTTCGAGCCCGCCACCGCCTATTCGCCGCCGCGCCTGCGCCAGCACTTCTTCAGCTACATCGGCCCCAACGGCCCGCTGCCGGTGCACCTGAGCGACTTCATCCGCGAGCGCAGCCTGAACCATGGCGACCCGACGTGGCTGGCCTTTCTCGACAGCTTTTCGCACCGCTTCTCGCTGCACTTCTATCGCGCGTGGGCGCAGTCGCGGCCGGCCGTGGCGCTCGACCGGCCGGGCGAAGACCGCTTCCGCCTGCAGGTCGGTGCGCTGGTCGGCATCGGCACGCCGGGCCGTGTGGACCGCGACGAGATCCATGACGACGCGCGTCTGCATTTCTCGGGCTGGCTCGCGCGCCGCGTGCACAACGTGGAGAGCGTGGAGTCGGTGCTGTGCAGCTACTTCGGCGTGCCCGTGAAGCTGGAGCGCTGGGTTGGCCACTGGATGAGCCTACCGGTAGCAGAGCTCACGCGGCTGGGGCAGGGCGAGAGCTCGCGCTCGATGGGCATGGGCGCCATGCTCGGCACCCGCGCCTGGGACCGCCAGCACCGCGTGCGCCTGCACCTGGGCCCGCTCAAGCTGGAGCAGTACCGCATGTTTCTCCCCATCGGCAATGCGCGCCCCGTGCTGCAGCGCTGGATGCAGCAACTGCTCGGCGACGAGCTCGAGTGGGACGCCGAGCTGGTGCTCGAGAAAGCACAGGTTCCGCTCACGCGCCTTGGCGACGCGAAGGGCAATGCACCGCGCCTGGGCTGGGTGTCGTGGCTCGGGCAGCGCAAGCGTTCGCGCGATGCAGCGGACGTGCGCATCGGCAATCAGTCTTTCAACAAACCCATCTTCATTCGTTCAGAAGAGATACGGAGTCCCTCATGAGTGAAATCAGCCGCACCGCCCTTTTCGGCAAACTCAACTCGCTGGCCTACAAGGCCATCGAAGGCGCCACCGTGTTCTGCAAGATGCGGGGCAATCCGTACGTGGAGCTGGAGCACTGGTTCGCCCAGCTGCTGCAGGCGCAGGACTCCGACCTGCACCGCGTGATCCAGCACTACGGGCTCGACGTATCGGTCATCGCGAAAGACATGACCACCGCGCTCGACCGCCTGCCGCGCGGCGCCACTGCCATCAGCGACTTTTCTCCGCACATAGAGAACGCCATCGAGCGCGCATGGACCTATGCCACCCTGCAGTTCGGCGAAGCGCAGGTGCGCACCGGCTACCTGCTGGTCGGCATGCTGAAGACGCAGAGCCTGCGCAACCCGCTGTTCGGCTTGTCGAAGCAGTTCGAGAAGGTCAAGGTCGAAGACCTGGCCGACAACTTCGCAAAAATCTGCGATGCCTCGCCCGAAGCGCAGATGCGCGCGCAGGACGGCACCGGCATGGGCAGCGGCGCACCAGGTGAAGACTCGGGCGCGATGGCGCCGGCCGCCATGGGCAAGGGCGACGCGCTGAAGAAGTTCGCGGTCGACCTCACCGAGAAGGCGAAGAAGGGCGAGATGGACCCGGTCACGGGCCGCGACGAAGAGATCCGCCAGATCGTCGACATCCTCATGCGCCGCCGCCAGAACAATCCGCTGCTCACCGGCGAGGCTGGCGTTGGCAAGACGGCCGTGGTCGAGGGTTTTGCGCAGCGCCTCGCACGCGGCGACGTGCCACCGCAACTGAAAGACGTGAAGCTGCTCACGCTCGACATCGGCCTGCTGCAGGCCGGCGCGAGCATGAAGGGCGAGTTCGAGCAGCGCCTGCGCCAGGTGATCGACGAGGTGCAGAGCTCGCCCACGCCCATCATCCTGTTCATCGACGAGATCCACACGCTGGTGGGTGCGGGCGGCGCGGCAGGCACGGGCGACGCGGCCAACCTGCTGAAGCCGGCTTTGGCGCGCGGCAACTTGCGCACCATCGGTGCCACCACCTGGGCCGAGTACAAGAAGTACATCGAGAAAGACCCGGCGCTCACCCGACGCTTTCAGGTGGTGCAGGTGCCCGAGCCCGACGAGACCAAGGCGATCCTGATGCTGCGTGGCGTGGCCAGCGTGCTGGAGAAGCACCACCGCGTGCAACTGCTCGACGAGGCCATCGAAGCGGCCGTGAAGCTGTCGCACCGCTACATTCCCGCGCGCCAGTTGCCCGACAAGGCCGTGAGCCTGCTCGACACGGCCTGCGCACGCGTGGCCGTGTCGCAGCACGCGACGCCGCCCGAGGTGGAAGACTGCATGCGCCGCATCGAAGGGCTCACGGTCGAGCAGGAAATCATCGGCCGCGAAGAAGCCATCGGCATCGACGTGACCAAGCGCGCAGCGCAGGTCACAGCGCTGCTGGCTGAGTCGAAGGTGCAGCTCGATGCGCTGAATGCGCGCTGGCAGGAAGAAAAGGGGCTGGTCGACCGGCTGCTTGAATTGCGCAGCAAGCTGCGCGCGGGCAACAAGCCGGTGGATACGCCTGCGGCGGCCACCGCCACCGACGCGGCACCAGCCGCCGCGGCAGAGCCCGCGCACGACCGTGCAGCGCTGCTCGCCGAGCTGCACGAGCTGCAGGCCAGGATCCACGCGGTGCAGGGCGAGTCGCCGCTCATCCTGCCTTCGGTCGACGAACAGGCCGTGGCCTCGGTCGTCGCGGACTGGACCGGCATTCCCGTCGGCCGCATGGTGAAGAACGAAGTGGAGGCGGTGCTCAAGCTTGCCGACACGCTCAACCTGCGCGTCATCGGCCAGAAGCACGGGCTGGAAATGATCGCGCGCCGCATCCAGACATCACGCGCGCGGCTCGACAACCCGCAAAAGCCCATTGGCGTGTTCATGCTCTGCGGCACCTCCGGCGTGGGCAAGACCGAGACCGCGCTTGCGCTGGCCGAGGCGCTGTATGGCGGCGAGCAGAACATCATCACCATCAACATGAGCGAGTTCCAGGAGGCGCACACCGTCTCCACGCTCAAGGGCGCGCCTCCGGGCTACGTGGGGTACGGCGAGGGCGGCATCCTGACAGAGGCCGTGCGCCGCCGCCCCTACAGCGTGGTGCTGCTCGACGAAGTGGAAAAAGCCCACCCCGACGTGCACGAGATCTTCTTCCAGGTGTTCGACAAGGGCTGGATGGAAGACGGCGAGGGTCGCATGATCGACTTTAAGAACACGATCATCCTGCTGACCACCAACGCCGGCAGCGAGCTGGTGATGAGCATGTGCCGCGACCCCGAGCTGCTGCCCGACTCCAATGCACTGGCCGATGCGCTGAAGGCGCCGCTGATGAAGGTGTTCCCGCCCGCGCTGCTGGGCCGCATCGTCACCATTCCCTATTACCCGCTGTCGCCCGAGATGATGAAGAAGATCGTGCGGCTGCAGCTGGGGCGCATCAAGAAGCGCGTCGAGACCAATCACGGCGTGCCCTTCGAGTACAGCGAAGCGGTAGTGGAACAGGTCGTCGCGCGGTGCCAGGACCCGGAGTCGGGTGGGCGCGTGATCGACGCGATCCTTACCAACACTGTGCTGCCTACGATTTCTGTCGAGTATCTGCAGCGTCTGGCTTCCGGTGGGGAGATCCGCCGGGTGGCGCTCGACGTGAAGGATGCGGACTTCACCTACGCGTTCGACTGAGATGTCGCCTTGCTCTTTTATTTGCTGCGTTGGTTCGGGGCGCGATCACGCCGACGGGGTACCTTGCTCCGCGAATGTCCCCCGGCCTGCGGCCTCCTCCTTTATTTCGCTGCGCAAGGCACCCCATCGGCGTGATCGTTCAGCGCAGTGGTTGAACGACCGGCACAAGCGCGGCGCTCACCGTGCACAGGGCATCGGGTGCTCCCCGCAGCGAAATAAAGGAGGAGCCGAAGGCGGGGGACATTCGCGGAGGGGAGTACCCGGTGTCCTGTGCACGCGCCCTGAACAAGAACACCTCGAACGACCCAACTGAGAAAAAAGAAAATGGCCGACCACGAGTTCCGCATAGAAAGCGATTCACCCGCGAAGGACGACCTGATGTTCTGGCGCATCGTCGGCCACGAGGCGCTTGCGCGTCCGTCGGCCTACGAGCTTACGGTGATCTCGCAGAACAAGGCCATCGAAGCCAAGGACATCCTCGGACATGCCTTCGACGTGGTCATCGAGTTCCAGGACGCCGACGGCGGCACGCACGAGCGCCACTGCCAGGGCCACGCGGTGCGCTTCGTGCGCGCCGGCCACATGGGGCGGCACTACGAATATCGCATCACCCTGCGCTCATGGTTCTGGCTGCTCACCAAGCGCGCCAACTCCCGCATCCTGCAAGAAAAGAAAGTTCTCGAAGTGCTCGACGCCGTGTTCGAGGACAGCCCCATCAAGCGCTTCAAGAAGACCAAGGCCGACAACGTCGTCGGCACGCACAACCCGCGCCGCTACTGCGTGCAGCACCAGGAAAGCGACTACCAGTTTCTCTCGCGCCTGCTCGAAGACGAAGGCATCTACTACTGGTTCGACGCGCATGACGCCCCCGGCACCATGCACCTTTCGGATGCCAGCGACATGGCGCACGACAAGCTGCCCGCCGCTGACACCCTGCGCCACATGGCCACCAACGCCGCCGAGCCGCGCTTCAACGAAATCTCGCGCTGGGTCAGCGGGCGCCAGTTCGACACCGGAAAGCATGCCTCGCGCGACAGCGACTTCAAGGCCATCAAGAAAAAGCTGGGTGCAGACATCGACGCCTCGGACGACCACGAACTGGCCAACCTGGAGCTGTTCGAGTTTCCGGGCGGCTACTTCACCGGCGACGAAGCCGAGACCCGCGCCAAGCTGCGCGGCGATGAACTCAACGCGCGCCGCGACCGCCACTGGGCGGTGACGCCGTGGCCCGACGTCACCGCCGGGCGCGGCTTCAAGTACGAGGGCGACCCCGACGGTACGCGCAACGGCGACTACGTCATTGCCGCCTGCACCTTCGTCGCCAGCCACCGCGGCTACGAGGGCGTGAGCGCCAGCGCCGCGGCGCGTCCCGTGCACAACGCGCTGGCCGACGTGCTGCGCGACGACGCGGTGAACGCCGACACGCTGCCTGTGCTCGAGGAGATCATCGCCGCCACACCCGCGCTGGCCGCCGCGCAGACCGGCAACAGCATCTTCCTGCTCACCGTGATGCCGGCCGATCGCCTGTTCCGCGCGCCGCGCCTCACGCCGCGGGTGACCATGCCCGGTCCGCAGACCGCCATCGTGGTCGGCCCCAAGGGCGACGAGCTGCACGTGGACGACCACGGCCGCGTGAAGGTGCACTTTCACTGGGACCGCTACGACGAGAGCAACGAGAAGTCGACCTGCTGGGTGCGCGTGTCGCAGCCCTGGGGCGGCAAGGGCTGGGGCGGCTACTTCATTCCGCGCATCGGGCAGGAGGTGATCGTCGACTTTCTCAACGGCGACCCCGACCGGCCGATCATCGTCGGGCGCGTCTACAACGACGAGCAGCCCATCCCGTACAAGTCGCCCACGCAGAGCGGCTTCAAGACCCGCTCCACGCCCGGCGGCGGTCCAGCGAACTACAACGAGATCATGTTCGAGGACAAGAAGGGCGAGGAGAACATCAACATCCACGCCGAGCTCGACATGAGCCGCAGCGTGGAGCGCGACGACTCGACCACCATCGACCGCGACCAGACCGTCACCGTCAAGCGCGACCAGACCAGCCTGGTAGACCGCGACCGCAAGAGCACCGTCACGCGCAACGACACCAACATGGTGGTGGTCGACCAGAAGAACACGGTCAAGGGAAAGCAGAACAACCAGGTGGTTGGCACTCGCACCACCTTCATCGACAGCGACGACAAGACCATGGTCACGGGCACCAGCCTGAGCGACGTGACCGGCGCGCGCACCGACACCTCGCGCGCCGGCGAAACCCGCAACGTCACCGGCAACCAGACCATCACCGTCAGCGGCAACGTCACCTACAAGGCTGCGAAGATGAGCTTCGAGGCCGCCCACATCGACTGGTTGGTGACGGGCTCCAACTCCAAGTACATCACCGTGCCCAGCGGCCCGCTGGGGCTGATGGCGGACAAGATCAAGCTGATAAGCAACACCAAGATCGAGATGATGGCGGTGGGCGACATCAACGCCACCTCCATCGGCTCGAACACCACGGTGCTGGGCTCCAATTCGAGCGGCTACATCGGCACCAACAGCGAAGCCAACATGGGCGTGACCCGCTCGACCTTCATCGGCATGAGCATCGAGAACGCGCTGGCGCTGGCCATGGCCAACGTGCTTGGCGTGAACATCGAGAACACGGCGGGCGTGAAGCTGACCAACTGCGCGGCACCCGACATCGCGGCGGTAGCGATGGATGTCAAGCAATCGGCGCTGCACACCTTCACGCCGGGCGCTGGTGGCGCGGGCGCCGGGGCAGCCGCGGTGGCCGGCGGCCTGGCCGCCGTGGCGGGCGCTGCCTCGGCCTACGTCGACATCGGCGCCACGCTCAAGCAGTACGCCGATGCGGCAACGGCACTGGGCAAGGCCGCCGACGACGCGCATGCAGAAGGCCTGCACAGCCTGGAAGACCGGCTGCGGTCGCTGGCGGGCAAGGCCAGCAACCGGCGCTTCGACGCCATCCTCGGGCTGGTGCCGATCATGGGGCTGGGGCTGCCGATCGCGGAGGTCTTTACCAGCGACCCCAGCGGCACCGCCGATCTCGGCAAGGTCAACAACGCCGTCGAGCCCGACGGCTCGGCCCGGCCGCCCGCAGAGCGCGAGCCCGAAGACGACTAGCCGGGGCGCCGAATGCAAGTCCTCAAGCCCCAGGCGCTCGGCCTCTCGACGCGGCCCATCGAGTTCCGCAAGCGGTTCGGACTCAGCGTCAGCGCGTACCTGCACCTGCCGTTCGCGCAGGGCGAGCGCGGCACGCTGTGGGCCGAGCAGTCGATGTGGTCCTTTCTTGCGAAGGAAATGGCGCAGCCGCTGATCGACGAAGGCGTTGCCAAGCTCACGCCCGAGTTCCTGGTGCACGGCAAGGCCTTCGCGCCGGCCGACCGACCCGATGCCTGCGCGGTGCGCGCGCGCTTCGGCGCGTGCGAGAAGACGTTGCTCGTCTTCGGCGAGCGGCACTGGGAGGGTACGCGCGCCACCGCGCCGCAGTCCTTCGAGTCGTTGCCGCTCGACTGGGCTGCCGCATACGGCGGCGCCGATTTCGCGCAGAACCCGCAAGGCCGGGGCCGGCAGGCGCGTGACGGCGTCCTGTGGCTGCCGAACACCGAGTTGCCGCAAGACCGGCTGCTGCGGCCCGACCAGGCCATTGCGCCGGCCGGCTTCGGCGCGCTTGACCTGATGCATCCGCAGCGCGCGCAGTACCGCGGCACCTACGACGCCGACTACCTGAAGCTGCATGCGCCGGGCTTTGCGCCCGACACCGACTGGCGCTACTTCAACCTCGCGCCTCCCGACCAGTGGATGGCCGCGCCGCTCGCCGGCGACGAGCCTTTCGCCTTCGACAACATGCACCCGCAAAAGCCGCGCATCGAAGGCCGCCTGCCGGGCCTGCGCGCGCGCGTGTTCGTCGGCTACAGGATTGCCGGCAGCAGCGAGCCCAAGGTGCGTGAGGTGCCGCTGCGGCTGACCACCGTGTGGTTCTTCCCGCACGCTGAGCGCTGCATCGCGATCTTCCAGGGGCTGGCCGAGGTCGGCACCGACGACGGCTCCGACGTGGCCAGCCTGATGGGCGCGGTAGAGCGCACCGGCGAGCCGCGCAGCGACGCGCATTACCTTGAGGCCGCCGCGAAGCGCGCAGACCCGAAGATGGGCCCCGTCTACGCCATCATCGACAGCGACCTGCTGCCCGAAGGCATCGGCACGCTCGATCCCGACGTGGAAGCCGCCAAGGCGCCGTTCGGCATGGACGGCCTGCAGGGCGAGGCGCAGTACCGCCGGGCCGAGATGGACGTCGAGTTCGCGCGCGACAAGGCCGTGGAAATGGGCAAGGACCCCGACGCGCTCGGCATCAAGATGCCGCCGCGCGAGAAGGTGCCTGTGGGCGACGAGCTGCCCCCCTACATCGAGAAGAAGATGAAGGAGGCCAACGCGCAGGGCTGGGCTGCCGTCGAAGACGCCGTGACCGTGCTTGAGAAGGCACTGGAAGCGGCGGAGCAGCACCGCATCGACCTCGCCAAGGTGCAGCACCGCGGGCCGCCGCTCTACCACGCCGAGAAGCATCTGGCCGAGATGCAGGCGCAGGCGGCAGGCAGCACCCGCAAGGTCGACCTGACGCCGATGTTCCCCAAGCTCTGCGAACTCGAGGAAGTGCAGCGCAAGGGCTACCTGCAGTCCGCCCATGTGCAGCCGCCGGCCTTTGCGATGCCGGCCGATGCGGCAGCGGCATTGCGTGCGGAAATGACGCGTGCCATCGCGGCCGGCATCAAGCTGTTTTCGCGCGCCGACTTCACGGGCGCCGACTTCTCGGGCCTCGACCTGCGTGAGGTGAACTTCGAAGGCGCATGGCTGGAGAGCGTCAACTTCAGCAATGCCAACCTCTCGGGCGCCACTTTCGCGGGGGCCGTGCTCGCGCATGCGAACCTCGAAGGCGCCATTGCCATCGGTGCCAGCTTTCGCGAGGCCAACCTCGGCAAGGCGCGGCTCGCGCGCGGCGTGTTCGACGGCAGCGATTTCTCGCAGGCCATGCTCATGCACTGCGCCTTCGGCGGCACGCAGATGCGGCGCGCCAACTTTACGAAAGCCCAGCTGCTCGACACCACCTGGGGCGAGGCGGACTGGACCGGTGCACTGCTCGCGGGCCAGGTCTTTCACAAGCTCGACCTGAAGGGCATGCGCTGGCCCGAGGCCGACCTGTCGGCCTGCAACTTCATCGAGTGCGACCTCACGGGCGTGGACATGCACGACGCCACACTCGCAGCCGCCACCTTCGTCACCTGCAAGCTCGACGCGGCCCGGCTCATGGGCGCGAAGTGCGCCGGCGCCGTGGCGGTGAAGGGCACCAGCCTCGCCGATGCCGAGATGGGCGTGGCCGACCTGCGCAACTTCAACTTCGGCGCGTCCGACCTGCGCGGCGCGAAACTGGTGCGCGCCATGCTCGACGGCGCCAACCTCTGTGATGCGCGGCTCGACGGGGCCGACCTGCGGCTGGCCAGCGCCAAGGGCGTGCTGATGCGCAAAGCCGTGTGCACTGGCGCGCTGCTGTCGGGCGTGAACTTCAGCGACGCGGTGTTCCAGTCGGCCGACCTGCGCGGCGCCGACCTGCGGCGCAGCAACCTCTTCGGTGCCGACCTGAGCCGCGTGCGGCTCGACGGCTCGACCAGCTTCGACGGCGCGTTGCTCCAGCGTGCGCGCACCTGGCCCCGGCTCACCCCTGAGCAGCAGGCAGCAGCATGACACCCCAACTGCTCGCCATTGCCGTTGGCGTCGGAGAGACGCTGGAAGGGCTCGACCTGCGCAAGGGCCAGTTCGCGAAACTGCCGTTGGGCGGTGGCGTGTTCTCCAAAGTCAACCTTGCCGAAGCCGACCTGCGCGCAGCAGACCTTCGCGAGACCGTGTTCGACCAGTGCGACCTGCGCGGCGCGCTCGTCTCGGGTGCGAACCTGCGCAAGGCCGTGTTCAATCGCTGCCTGCTCGACCACGTCGACCTGCGCGAGGCCAACCTGCACGGCGCGGTGTTCACCGAATGCGACCTGACGCACGCGCAGCTGGCCGGCACCGTGCTCACCATGGCCACCGTCGCGAAGTGCCGGCTCGACCATGCGGTGCTGCGCGGCGCGCAGCTCGACTCGGCGGTGTTCAGCCAGTCGGTGCTGCTGGACGTGTGCGCCGACGACACCAGCTGGCACTACACCACGGTGAACGAGTGCGACCTGTCGCACCTCACGTGGACCGGCGCGCGCATGCTGCGCAACGTGTTCTTCAAGACTTCGCTGAAGGGCATGTCGTTCGCGGGGCTGGAGCTGGAGGGCTGCCAGTTCTCGTTTACCGACCTGGGCGGCGCGGACTTCAGCGGCATCGTGCTGCGGCAGTGCAACTTCCAGGGTGCACGGCTCGACGGCGCGAAATTCGCGAAGGCGGTGGCGCCCTCGTCGATCTTCTGCGAGGCGAGCGGCACGGGGTGCGACTTCTCGGGCGCGAAGCTGAGGCAGGCGCTGTTCACCGGGGCCGTGCTGCCGCAGGCCAACTTCTCGGGCTGCGACCTGTACCAGACGCACTTCGCGGGCGCCAAGCTGCGCGGCGCCAACTTCACGGGTGCCGAACTCACCTATGCCGATTTCCGCCATGCCGACCTGGGCACCGCCGACCTGCGCCACGCCACGCTGATGCGCACCGTGCTGCATGGCGCCAATACGGAAGACGCGCAGATGACCGACCGCGCACGCGCCATCGAGAGCGACCCTGAGCTGGAGAAATCCGAGCGCTGGCAGCCGTTGGTCGCATGACGCCACATCGCAGCCACACCACATCGAAGCACGTAACGGAGGAACACACCATGAAGACAAGCAGCCTGAAACCAGCGCCCGCCCAGGCCATCACCGGCCAGTGGTGCGTCGGCGTGCTCGGCCTCGACGAGGTCGGGGCGCTCGTCGTCGACAGCGGCGGTCTGCGGCTTCGCACGCGGCGCGCGGCGAGCTGCCTGCTCGAACCGGCGGCCGGCGACAGCGTTGCCTGCCTGCGCATCGCGCCCGACGAGGTCTGGGTCATGGCCGTGTTGCAGCGCGAAGAAGGCACCGCCAACGTCGTCAGCTGCGAAGGCAACAACATGCGCATCGCCGTGGAAGGCGGCCGGCTCGAACTCGCGGCCGGAGAGCTCGACGTGGCCACCCAGCGCACGCGCCTGGCCACCGACACCGCCGACGTCGTCGGCCGCCAGCTCACCGTGGTGGGCACCGGCATCAAGCTGGTCGGCTCGGTGCTGTCTTCGGTAATGGACCGTGTGCAGCATTTCAGCAAGCACTACCTGCGCACCACCGACGGCATCGACCGCGTGGCGGCAACGCACCTGGAGTGCGAGGCGAAACAGCTGCTGCGGCTCGAAGGCGAGCACACGCTGGTCAACGGCCGCGAGCTCATCAAGGCGCGCGGCGCGCAGATCCACTTCGGCTGAAGCGAAAAGGGAGAACAGGAAATGTTCGCCAACTGCCAGCTGATGGGCACCGACATGGGCTTTCCCGATGTCTGCATCACGCCCGCCGCGCCGTCGCCCATTCCGGTGCCGTATCCGAACATCGCGATGGGGCCGATGGCGATTCCGAACTGCCCCACGATCCTCATCATGGGCGGGCCGGCGCACAACCTCGGCACCACCATTCCCATGACCAACGGCGACAACCCGGGCGTGATGCTGGGCGTGGCCTCGGGCACGGTGATGGGGCCGAGCCGCCATCTCACCGGCGCCTTCACGGTACTGTGGATGGGCATGCCCGCGTCGCGGCTCACCAGCACGTCGCTGCAGAACAGCACGAATTGCCCTGGTGTGCGCACGGTGCCGAGCCAGCCGCTGGTGCTGTTGCTGGCGCCGTAGGCGGAGGTAGCTGCGCGGCCGCACGGCGGTGCGGCTCGCGAGGGAGGGGAACGCAAAAAAAGGGACGGGAAGCATGGCCGATCACAAGTTCAGCATCCAGGGCGATTCGCCCGTAGTCGACAAGCTCATGTTCTGGCGCATCGTGGGCCACGAGGTGCTTGCGCGCCCGTCGGCCTACGAACTCACCGTGCTGACCGACAACGAAAGCATCGATGCAGCGGACGTGCTGGGCCGCTCCTTCGACGTGGTGATCGAGTTCGCCGATGCCGACGGCGACATCCACAAGCGGCACTGCCAGGGGCATGCCGTGCGCTTCACGCGCGTGGCACAGAGTGGGCGCTTCCTCGAATACCGCATCAGCCTGCGCTCGTGGTTCTGGCTGCTGAGCAAGCGCGTCAACGCGCGCATCCTGCAGAACAAGCCGGTGTTGGGCGTGATCGATGCCGTGCTCGACGACAGCCCCATCGGCAGCCTCAAGAAGCTCAAGGCGGGCGGCGTGGTCGGCCCCCATGAGCCCCACGTGTACTGCGTGCAATACCGGGAGAGCGACTACCAGTTTCTCTCGCGCCTTCTGGAAGAAGAGGGCATCTACTACTGGTTCGACGCGCACGACGCGCCCGGTACCCTGTACCTGTCGGACAGCAGCACGCTGGCGCACGAGAAACTGCCCGTTGCCGACACGCTGAACCATGCAGAGCGCGGTGCGTCGGAAGGGCGCTTCAACGAGATCACGCGCTGGATCAGCTCGCGCCAGTTCGAATCGGGCAAGTTCGCGTCGCGCGACCGCGACTTCAAGGTCATCAGCAAGCAGCTGCGCGCCGACAAGGGTGATCCCGACACGCACGAGCTGTCGGACCTCGAAGTGTTCGAGTTCCCGGGCGGCTATCAGTCGGGCGACGACACCGACAACCTTGCGCAGCTGCGGCTTGACGAACTCATCGGCCGGCGGCAGCGCCATTGGGCATTGACCAGCTGGCCCGACGTGACGGCCGGGCGCAGCTTCGCGTTCAAGGGCGACCCCGATGGCAAGCGCGACGGCGATTACCTGATCGCGGCCTGCACCTTCGTCGCGAGCCACCCCGGCTACGAGGGCGCGAACTTTCCCGAGAGCCGGCGTTCGATCGACGTCGTGCTGCACGACGCGCTGGCCGACGACCCCGTCAACACCGGGCTGGGCGAACTGGTGGGCGACCTGATCGCAGAGACGCCGGCGCTGAGCACCGGCCAGCGCGCGAGCAGCAGCTTTCTGCTCACGGTGATTCCGCTGAACACGCCCTGGCGCCCGCCACGCCTGACGCCGCGCGTCACCATGCCCGGCCCGCAGAGCGCCATCGTCACCGGCCGCAGCGGCGAGCAGATCTGGACCGAGGAGCACGGCCGCGTGAAGGTGCAGTTCCACTGGGACCGCTACGGCAAGAACGACGAGAACAGCTCATGCTGGGTGCGCGTGTCGCATCCCTGGGCCGGCAAGAGCTGGGGCGCGATCAGCATTCCGCGCATCGGCCAGGAAGTGATCGTCGATTTTCTGGATGGCGACCCCGACCAGCCCATCATCGTCGGGCGCTTCTACAACGGCGAATCGATGGCGCCCTTCGGCTTGCCGGCCGGCGCCGTGGTGAGCGGCATCAAGTCGAACACGCACAAGGGCAAGGGCTACAACGAGCTTTCGATGGACGACACCGCCGGCAAGGAGAAGGTGACCATCCACGGCCAGTACGACATGAACACCACGGTCGAGAACAACCAGACAACCACCGTGCACAACAGCCGCACCGACACCATCGACGTGGATGACTCGGAGAGCGTGGGCAACAACCAGAAGCAGCACGTGGGCGTCGACCAGACCGTGTCGATAGGCTCCAACCGAAGCGAGACTGTGGGCGGCACCGAGACCATCGTCATCACCGGCCACCGCACCGAGACCGTGAACGGCGGCGAGACCGTGACCGTGAACGGCGGGCGCAGTCACACCGTCAATGGCATGCAGACCACCACCATCTCGGTGGCCGAGGCGCACACCGTGGGCGCGGGGCGCATGCATACCGTGGGTGCGGGCGAAGCGGTCACCGTAGGCGGCGTGCAGACGGTGACGGTCGGTGGAGCTCGCATGGTGACAGTGGGCGGCGTCCAGAAACTCACTGTCGGCGCGCTTCACTCCGTGACGGTCGTCGGACCGCACAAGCTCTCGGCGGCCGCGATCAGCGAAACCGCCAAGGGTCCAATCAAGGTCAAGGCCGGCGCGCTCTGCGTGGTCGAGGCACCAACCATCATGCTCAAGGCTGGCGGCAGCAAGATCGTCATGAATGCGGGTGGCATCACCATCAAGGGAGCCAAGATCACCATCAAGGCTGATGGCAGCGCATCGTTCAAGGCGGGTGGCTCCATCAAGATCAAGGGCGCAAACTTAGGGGAGGACTGACCCATGGAAGACAACGATCTCCAGAACGCGCGCGCTGTCCTCGCAGGTGTCGCGGCCTGGTCGAAATTGTCGGGTGAGGGCGTGGCGTTGGCCGCTTTCGCGGGTTTCGACGGCGAGGGGCGGTTCCTGGTGTCGCTCAGCGCAGCGACGCCGCCAGTGCAGGCATTGTCGACCGTCGGCTTTGACAGTGCCGAGGCCGGTGCGGCCGTCGTGGTTGCCTTCGAAAAGGGAGACCTGCGGCGGCCAGTGATCGTGGGGCGGCTGCAGGCGCCACATGGCGAGCCACGAATTCCGACGACCGATGTCCGGGTGGACGGACGGCACGTCCTGCTGGAGGCGAGCGAGCGCATCGAGCTGCGTTGCGGCGATGCCAGCATCGTGCTGACGAGCGCGGGCAAGGTGCTCATCAACGGCAACTATGTTCTTTCGCGTTCGCGCGGTGCGAACCGGATGAAGGGCGCGTACGTCGGCATCAACTGACATGCGCCGATCGAAAGTCTCCTCTATGTGGCAACTCGAAAACCGCACGCCCTATGCCGCTGAACGCACCTGGGTGCGCGACCTCGACGGCGCGGAGATCTGGGTCGTCGCGGTCAAGTGCAGCTTCGACATCGGGCCTGGCGGCGAGATGGCGATCGCGGCGGTTCAACCACCCGTCTCGCAGGCGCCGGAATTCACGAATCCAGCCGCTGGTTTGGCGCTGAGCCTGAAATACGACATGGACTTGGTGCGCACCAAGCTAACTACCGACGTGGTGCTGAACGGTCACGCGTATGCGCCTCGGGGCGAGGCAGTGAGCGCGCTCGATGTCGGCCTTCGCATCGGGCCCGTGACCAAGCGGCTGCGAGTGACGGGCGACCGGGTATGGCTTGGCGATTCACCCTCGCTGCCGAGGCCCTTCACCGCGATGCCGATGGTCTATGAGCGGGCCTATGGTGGTATCGATCCGGGTACGCGCGACAGCTCGGCACCGCGGTGGGACGTACGCAATCCGGCCGGCACGGGGTTCGCATTGGATGCTTCGCACATCGAAGGTCTGCGCCTGCCCAATATCGAATACCCCGACCAGTGCGTCACGGCCTGGAGCGACCGACCGCAGCCCGCGTGCTTCGCACCGCTTTGCAACCACTGGCAGCCGCGCGTCGCGTTGGCCGGCACCTATGACGACGCGTGGAGGCAGGACCAACTGCCCCTGCTGCCGCGGGACTTCGACGACCGGCACTATCAGTGCGCGCCCCAGGATCAGCAGGCGCCCGATTTCCTTGTGGGTGGCGAGCTCGCGATGTTGATTCACCTGTCGCCGCATGCTGAGCAACTGTGCTTTGAATTACCGACGGTGGTCCTTGGCTTCGAGACTTCTTTTTCGGACGGTGGGCGTGTGCGGCACGGGCCCGCGAATCTGCACACTGTGATCTTGGAGCCAGACGAATCCCGTCTTTCCATGGTGTGGCACAGCGCGCTGCATTGCCACGCGGAGGTTCACCGGCTGCTCAGAACATGCATCGTCGAGGTTCCATGATGGGACACACCTCCAGCCAAGTCCTCGGTCTCGGTGCCTGTACGCCGGTCGGCCTGAACGCATGGGCCAGCGCGGCCGCGGTGCGTGCTGGCCTGTGCGGATTCGGCGAGCACTCTTTCTTGGCCGACACGGCAGGAGAGCCGATGCGTGTTGCGCGCGCGCCGTGGATTCCCGCCGGCATGGACGCGATCAGCCGCTATGTCTCCTTGCTGATGCCTGCCGTTGACGAAGCCTTGGCGGGTGCGGGCCTGGCCCTCGGAGGGGCATCCCCGCGCCTCGGTCTTGTGCTGGCTTTGCCTGCGCCACGCCCAGGGAGACCGCCAGACTTGGCCGACGCGCTGCTGGATTGCATGCAACGTCGCTACCCGTCGGTGTTCGAGGCGGCACAGACCTTCGAAGTCGGTCACGCGGCGGGGCACCTGGCGCTGGATGCTGCTGGGCGCGGCTTTGCGGCCGGCGCGTTCGATGTCTGCTTACTCTGCGGTGTCGATTCCTACCTAGCGCCCGAAACGCTGGCGTGGGTGGAAGCCTGCGAACAACTCCATGGCGGCGGTCCGCTCAACAATGCCTGGGGCTTCATTCCCGGCGAGGCCGCGGGCACTGTGCTTGTGGGCTCGTCGGCGTTCACGCGGCGCCATGGACTTTCTCCACTGGCAGAGATTGGCGGGGTGGGCATCGGCCGGGAGCGCAGCCTCATCAAGACGAGGGACGTGTGCATCGGCGAAGGCCTGACGCAGGCGTTTCGTGCCGCACTGCAGGCATTGGCGCCCGGCGAGTGCATCGACAACGTCTTTTGCGACCTGAACGGCGAACCCTATCGGGCCGATGAGTACGGCTTCACCACGCTGCGAACGGGGGCGTGCTTTCGTGCGGCCAGCGAGTTCGTGGCACCGGCGGATTGCTGGGGCGACGTGGGCGCCGCGAGTGCGCTGCTGTACATCGCGCTGGCGGCCGTCGCTCACCGCAAGCGCTACGCAAAAGGAGCGCTGTCGCTGGTGTGGGCGAGCTCCGAATCGGGCGAGCGCGGGGCGGCCCTGGTACGCGGCAGCGATCCGCATCGAGGTTGAGCCATGCCCGTCACGATCAAGGTCAACGGCACGAATCTCTCGCTGGTGCACAAGTTCAGCACTGGAATTACCAACGCGACTCTGCCCGACGTGTGCAAGACTCCAAGTCCTGGTGGACCCGTGCCGGTTCCCTACCCCAACATCGCGAACTCGATCACGCTGTCCGATGGGACCACCACGGTCAAGGGCGACAAGGCGATGGCGGCGAACAGGGGGTCCAAATTCACGCTTTCCAATGGAGACAACGCTGGCGTCACAGGTGGCGTGAAGTCCAGTACCTTCATGAAAGAGGCCACATGGATCCTCTATTCGTTTGACGTCAAGATGGACGGCAAGAGCGTTGCCCGCCTGACGGACAAGATGTTCCACAACGCCGAGAACGCGGCAAACCTGAGTGGATTGAAGCAGCCGTTCGTCAACCAGAAACCCGAAACCCTCGAAGCCGAGATGGCCGACGCCGAGGAGCTGGGCGTGAAACCGATGGACCCCACCGGCAAGCAGTTTGCGAGAATCGCCAACGAAGGCACGATCAAATGGGCGGTGACGGAGGGCGGCCTGAAAGTCGTGCCTGCCGTGGTCGACGGCGTCGAGATTTCGCACGCCGTGATCAGCGCCGGCGCGCCGGTGATTGCAGCGGGGGAAGCCACGGTGGTCGTTTCGGGTTCTACGGCGATCGGCATCGAGATCACTGCCTGGAGCGGGCACTTCCTATTCGGCGCGACCGCCGCCCAGTCGGCGGCGGCCATTGCGGCAGGAAAGGTCGCGTTCGAAGCGTTTGGCATCCTCTTCCGTTGAGACATCTATGACATCTATCCCCATTCCAACCTTGCAGATGCTTCTGGCCAAAGGCCCTCTGGAGCTTGGCGCATGGTTCGATGCGCAAGGCAGCGGCCCCACGTTCGACGAGACGGTGCACTGGCATGGGTTAGCCGAAGCCGCAGCGCAGCAGGCAAGAGCTGAGGTCGATCTTGATTGGGCGGCACTCGCTATTCGTCTCTATGCGCATTGGGGCTGCATCATGGGCGATTCGGCGACCCGCTCCGGTCGCCTCTCGGTGATGTTCATGCGCGCGTGGCTGATCCGCAAGTTAGGCGCGGAGCCCGGCGACCCGGTCCTCGACATTCACACGCTCGCAAGCCAGTTCGAAGAGGACTTGACGCTGTCGATCACCGAAGCGAGCGCACTGGCCTTGACATGGCGAACGCAGGACATCGCGGTCATTCGCGAGTTGCGAGGCATCAAGAACCAGCTCGGTCCCTTCGAGTTGCTCGATCCGCAGTTGCTGTCAGAGATTCCGCGCGTGCGGGACTGGCTGGTCATACGTTCGCAATTGCCGTAGGAGGGCGTAATCATGGCGGCGTTGTCGGAGATGGTGCAGGAACACGTGGACGAAGCCTCCTTCCTCTGGCTCCAACGCGCCAGCGCAGTCCACGCCCCCAACTACTCGCCCCAGCAATTCGCCGACCTCGACGAACGCCTCGCGGCCCACATCGACGGCCTGCGCGTTGCCGGTGACGAAGGCTGGCAACACGCACTGGCGCTCACCGACAACGAAGGCCCCGAAGACTTCTTCGTCGCCGCCGTGCTCGCCATGGAGGCGGTCGATGGCCGCTTCGACGACTTGGTCGAGCGCGCCAAGGACCTGCCCGAGGTCGTGCCCGGCCTGATCTCCGCGCTGGGCTGGGTCGAGCCGAAGTATCTCGGCGGCCGCGTCAGGGCTTTGCTCGAAGACACCTCTCCGCTGCGGCAGAAGCTCGGCGTGGCAGCCTGCGCGCTGCATCGGCGCGACGCAGGTTCGCTGCTCGGGCAACTGCTCGCGAGTGCGCCAGACAGCGTGCGCATCCGCGCGCTGCGCGCGGCCGGCGAGTTGGGCCGTGCCGACCTGTTGCCGCAGGCCCAATCGCTGCTCGGCGAGGCCAAGCCCGAGCTGCGTTTCTGGGCTGCGTGGGCGGCGGTGCTGCTCGGCGACCGGGCGCAGGCGCTCGATGCGCTCTCAACCTTTGCGCTGAAGAGCGGGCCGCGCCAGCCGCGCGCGTTCCAGCTCGCGCTGCAGGCGATGGAGCTCGCACCGGGCCACGCGCTGCTGCTCGACAGCGCCGCGCTGCCCGAGGCGCAGCGCCTGCGCATCATCGGCTCGGGCTTCATCGGTGACGCGCGTTACGTGCCCTGGCTCATCGAGCAGATGGCGCAGCCGGCCACGGCGCGCATCGCGGCCGAAGCCTTCGTCACCATCACGGGCGTTGACTTCAACCTCGCGCAGATGGAAGTTCCGCCGCCCGACGGCTTCGAGGATGGGCCGACCGACGACCCCGACGACGACAACGTCGAGCTGCCCGAGGACATCGCCTTGCCTTGGCCCGATGTCGACAAGATCCGCGCGTGGTGGCAGCAGAACGGCGCGCGCTTTGCCCTTGGTGTGCGGCTCTTCATGGGGCAGCCGGTCTCGCCCGACAGCTGTACGGGCGTACTGCGCCAGGGCTTCCAGCGCCAGCGCGTGGCAGCGGCGCTGCACCTTGCGCTGCTCGATGCGCGCGCGCCGCTGTTCGCAACCAGCGCGCCGGCGTGGCGGCAGCAGCGCTGGCTCGGCGACGGCATACCTCTTTAGGCGAGATTGCCAACATGCTCTACGGAATGAATACTCCTTGCGAGTTTGTTCGGGCGCATTCAGGCACAGAGCCTTCGGGGGCCGATTCATGATCCATATCGCTGTCATCACCCGGCAAGGCGCTCCGGCGGGGCAGGCCATTGCCGCGGACTTCGGACCCAATGGCGGAACCATCGGCCGGGCCGACACCAACACGCTGGTGCTGGACGACCCGGACCGTACCGTCTCGCGCGTGCATGCGCAGGTGCTGTGCCGCGACGGGCAGTACTTCGTCATCGACCGGGGCAGCAACCCTATGCAGTGCAACGGCGTGTCGTTGGGCTCGGGTAAAGAGGCCGCGCTGACCGATGGCGCGCGGCTGGTGGTAGGCAGCTTCGAGCTCACGGTGCGCGTGACTGCCGCCGTCGCGCCGCCGTCGTTGGCCATCCCGAACACGGTGCTTGGAGGGGCTGCCATGGCCGCGCCAGCCGCACCTTCGAGCGACGACCCCTTCGCCGACCTGCTGGCCGGCCTCGCGCCGCCGGCTGCACCAGCCGCGGCGCCTGCCCCGACCCCTGCCGCGGCACTGCCCGATTCGCTGCTGTTCCCCGACCCGATGGAAAGCGGCTCGCGCAACGTGCAGGCCGCGCAGATCGATCCTTTCGCGAACCTGCTCGGACCCACGCCGTCGTCGACGCCAGCGGCCGGTCTTGGCGCGCTCGACGATTTCTCCGACCTCGGCGCGCCGCCCGCGCATGGCAAGGCCGCGGGCATCGACGAGCTGTTCGGCGGCATGGGTGGCGGAGGTGGCATCGGCGGCGATCCGCTCGCGCTGTCGCCGCTGGCCGATCCACTGCTGCAGCCCAACACCGCTTCCGAAGCCGATCCACTGGCCGCGCTGCAGCACGCGGCGCCGCGTACGCCCACGCCGCGCTCGGACCATCTGCCGATCGACCAGTTCGGCTTCACGCCGCCGAAGGCCATCGAGCCGCCACCACCGTCGCCGCCACCCGCACCGCCTCCGGTGGCTGCACCGGCGCCCGTGCAACCGCTGGCGCAGTTCGACGACATCACCGGCCAGCCGATACGCATCAGCGGACCCGAGAGTTCCGGCAGGCCCGTCGAGTCGCTGCCGCCGCCCATCGACATCGCGCCCGCGCCGCCAGCCAGGCGCACTGCGGCAACGTCGCCGCCCGAGCGCATCGCCACCGACGACGAGCTGCTCGCTGCCTTCCTGCGCGGCCTGGCCAGCACGCACCAGCCGCCCGAGATGCTCACGCCGGGCCTGATGGAGCGCATTGGCTCGATGCTGCGCAGCGCCACCGAGGGCACGCTGCAGCTGCTGCTCACGCGCCAGGAGTTCAAGCGCGAGGTGCGCGCCGAGGTCACGATGATCGCGGCGCAGGCCAACAATCCGCTGAAGTTCTCGCCTACTGTCGAGGTGGCGCTGGCCCATCTGCTGGGGCCCGGCGTGCGCGGCTTCATGCCGCCAGAGGCCGCGATGCGCGACGCCTTCAACGACCTGCGCGCGCATCAATTCGGCGTGATGGTGGGCATGCGCGCGGCGCTGGCCCACGTCATCGGGCGCTTCGAGCCGGCGGAGCTGGAGAAGAAGATCAGTGCCAAGTCGGCGCTCGACGCGCTCTTCAGCGCCAACCGCAAGGCCAAGCTCTGGGATCAGTTCGTGTCGCTCTACGGCGGCATCGCGAGCGAGGCGGAGGACGACTTCCACAGCCTCTTCGGCAAGGCTTTCCTCGAGGCCTACGAAGAGCAGATGGCGCGCCTGAAGTCCGACGCCTGAAGAAAACCAGAACAACCCCAGCACCCGCGAGGCACCCCGCTTGGAAATCGAAATCGTCACGCTCTCCCGGCAGGGAGGCCGCACCTACAACGAGGACGTGCACGGCCATTGGCACGACGAGCGCTATGTCGCCTGCCTGGTGGCCGACGGCGCGGGCGGCCATGGCGGCGGCGACGTGGCGGCGGCCACCGCGCGCGGCAGCATGCTCGGCGGCTTCTCGGCCGCGCCGGGGCTCGACGAGGCCACGCTGCGCCGGCTGGTGGAGCAGGCCAACCTCGACGTGGTGGCGCGCCAGGCCGAGGGCGGCAAGCTCGCGGGCATGCGCTCGACCATCGTGTTCGCGGCCATCGACCTCGAAAGCCAGGCTCTGGCATGGGTGCACAGTGGCGACAGCCGGGCCTACCTGTTCCGTGGCGGCGCCATCGTGGCGCGTACCACCGATCACAGCCTGGTGCAGCAGATGGTGGCCGGCGGCATGCTCGACGAAGAAGGCGCGCGGCTGCATCCGCAGCGCAACATGCTGCTGTCGGCGCTGGGCTCGGTAGAGGAGGCGCCCGACATCGCGGTGTCGGACCGCATGCGCCTCTTGCCCGGCGACGTGCTGCTGTTGTGCAGCGACGGCATCTGGGAGCCGCTGGGCGACGAATGCCTGATCGACACGCTGCACGCCTCGCGCACACCCAGCCAGTGGACCGAGCTGCTCGATGCGCAGGTCAAGGCGAATGCCAAGCCGGGCTACGACAACTACACGGCGCTCACGCTGTGGGTGATCGAGGACGACGAAGACGACGCGACGCGGCTGATGCCCGAGAGCGCCGCATCGATGGACACCTGAGCCCCTAAAGAAAAACGCCCGTCCACCGGACGGGCGCCAGGCTGGCGGTCGCTGGGGCCGCTCAGCTGTACTTCCTGGCCGTCTTCTTGACCTTCTTCAACGCGCTGCGCAGCAACAGGGGCATGTCGTCCCGGTTCGGCAGGTTGGTGTAGTTGTCGATGCCCTGCTCCTTGCAGCAGTTGGCACAGGCGTTGTTGAGCAGGTCGAGCGCATAGCGTGTCTTGCTGATCGTGCTGGACGCACCGGGCTCCCGGAACGGATCGAAGATGCCGTCCGGCAGAACCTTGTATCCGAGCGCTATCGCCTGCGTCTGGAAGTGCGTAATGTGCTTCTGCGTGATCTGCCCGTAGTAGCCGTCCACGACGATCACCTCTGTCTGGCCGGGAGGCGGCTCCAGATCGTGGTTGAAGCCGAGCAGTTCGTAGTAGAAGATCTTGAACAGCGCCTGCACGAGCATCACGTCTTCACGTGTGTTGGAGCCGATCCGACCGACCGACCAGTCGGTGTTGTAGGTCGTGAGCAGCGCGCCGCTGCTGCTGATGGTTGGGGTGCTGAATGCCATTGCATTGCTCCGGTGCGGTGAGGACGCATGGAAACCGCACCGGGCACTGGCGCGCCCGATGCCGTGCCCGGCGGTCCGTCGCCCGTCAGCGGGTTTCGGTGGTCGCCACGTTCCAGCCGAACTTGACTTCGCCGCCGCCGGCGCCCTTGTCGTCCTGGGCCTTGTAGGCGAACTCGATGTCCTTGAACGAGCACATCACTTGTTCGTACACGTCGCCGCCTTGCGCGCCGCCGGGGCCCACGCTGGAGATGAAGACTTCCTTCAGCGTGACCTTCAGGTACTCCTGCTGGCCTTCGCCCGACTTGCGGCAGGTCAGGACCATGTCCTTGAAGTGCTTGCCGCTCACGCAGTTCTTGGCCAGCACCGGGGAGGCCTTGTCGTAGGTGTGCGTGAAGTGGAATTCACCGGGCGTGGCCTTGCCCTTGCCCGAGCCGCCGCCGGAGCCCGCGCCCGACGCGTTGGCCACGCTCCAGGACCACGACGAAATCTCGATCTCGTCCTTGTGGTCCTTGTGGGAAGACTCGCCCTTGACGCCGTCGAGCTTGATGTGAAAGTCAGATGACATGTTCCTACTCCTTGGAACCCGATTGCGTTCGGGCGGTTGATGATCGAAACGAGAAAAATGGCTGCCGGCGGTGGGAGGTAAGTTCCGATGCCCGGCAGCTACTCATAGAACGAAACGGAACCGGGAATTCAAGAAGAATCCCCAGATTTTTTTCAGCCGGCGCCCTTGGCCGTCGGCAGCTTCGACACCAGGCGCAAAGAAACCGTGAGGCCTTCGAGCTGGTAGTGCGGGCGCAGGAAGAACTTGGACGTGTAGTAGCCCGGGTTGCCTTCCACTTCCTCGACGACCACTTCGGCGGCCGCCAGGGGCTTCTGCGACTTGGTGATTTCCGACGAGTTGGCCGGGTCGCCGTCCACGTAATTCATGATCCATTTGTTCAGCCAGCGCTGCATGTCCTCGCGCTCCTTGAAGCTGCCGACCTTGTCGCGCACGATGCACTTGAGGTAGTGCGCAAAGCGGTTGCAGGCAAAGAGGTAGGGCAGACGCGCCGCCAGGTTGGCGTTGGCCGTGGCGTCCGGGTCGTCGTACTCGGCCGGCTTGTTGAGCGACTGGGCGCCGATGAAAGCGGCGAAGTCGGAGTTCTTGCGGTGGATCATCGACAGCAGGCCGGCCTTCGAAAGCTCGGCCTCGCGCCGGTCGCTGATGGCGATCTCGGTTGGGCACTTCTGGTCCACGCCACCGTCGTCGCTCGGGAAGGTGTGCAGCGGCAGGTTTTCCACCGCGCCGCCCGACTCGATGCCGCGGATGCGTGAACCCCAGCCGTAGAGCTTGTACGAACGGTTGATGTTGGTCGCCATCGCGTAGGCCGCATTGGCCCAGGCGTACTTGCTGTGGTCGGCGCCGGCGGTGTCTTCCTCGAAGTCGAACTCTTCCACCGGGTTGGTGTTGGCGCCGTAGGGCGTGCGCGCCAGGAAGCGCGGCATGCACATGCCGAGGTACTTGGAGTCGTCCGACTCGCGCAGGCTGCGCCAGCCGGCGTACTCGGGCGTAAGGAAGATCTTGGTCAGGTCGCGCGGGTTGGCGAGCTCCTGCCACGACTCCATCTGCATCAGGTTCGGGCTTGCGCCGGTGATGAACGGTGCATGCGCCGAAGCGGCGATCTTGGCCATCTCGCCGAGCAGTTCCACGTCGGGCGGGCTTTGGTCGAAGTGGTAGTCGCCCACCAGCGCGCCGAAGGGCTCGCCGCCGAACTGGCCGTACTCCTGCTCGTAGATCTTCTTGAACATCGGGCTCTGGTCCCAGGCCGCGCCCTTGAACTTCTTCAGGCTCTTGGCCAGATCCGTCTTGGAGATGTCCATCACGCGGATCTTCAGGTTCTCGTCGGTCTCGGTGTTGTTCACCATGTAGTGCAGGCCGCGCCACGCACTCTCGAGCTTCTGGTATTCGGGGTGGTGGATGATCTTGTTCACCTGGTCGGTGAGCTTGGCGTCGATCGCGGCGATCATGGCCTGGATCGACTTGGTCACGTCCTTGCCGATGACGGTGCTGTTGGCCAGCGCCTGCTGCGCCAGCGTGAGCACCGCGGCTTCGACGGCGCTCTTGGCTTCGTCGCTGCGCGGCTTGAATTCCTTTTGCAGCAGCGACGAAAAGTCGCTGCCCGCATACGCGACATCTTTCAGCGCGCTCTGTTCGAGTGCTTCGGTGGCCATGGTGGTTTACTCCTCGTGATCCTGTGTGGCGGTCGGATGGGTGTAGTCGTCAGGCGGCGGGTGTGCCGCCGGCGTCTTCGGGCTTCTTGCTCGCGGCCAGCGTCTGCAGCAGGGCCGGGTCTTCGAGCACCTTGGCCAGCAGGTCTTCGGCGCCGCCCTTGCCGTCCATGTAGGTGACGAGGTTCGACAGCTGCGTGCGCGCTTCGAGCAGCTTGTTCAGTGCGCCCACCTTGCGCGCCACGGCGGCGGGCGAAAAGTCTTCCATGTTCTCGAAGGTGAGCTCCACCTTCAGGTCGCCCTCGCCGGTGAGCGAGTTCTCTACCGCGAAGGCCGCGCGCGGCTTCATGGCCTTCATGCGCGAGTCGAAGTTGTCGACGTCGATCTCCAGGAACTTGCGATCGGCCACCGGCGCGAGCGGGTCGGCCGGCTTGCCCGAGAGGTCCGCCAGCACGCCCATCACGAAGGGCAGCTGCACCTTTTTCTCTGCCCCGTAGAGCTCCACGTCGTACTCGATCTGGACCCGGGGCGCCCGGTTGCGGGCGATGAATTTCTGACTGCTCTTGGCCATGGAGATGCTCCTTGCGGGTGTGAATGGGGGCGGGTGTGGGGTGGTGCCGGCTTACTCGGACGGGCGGCGGCCCGTGACCGTTTCGATGGTGTCCATCGCGTTCGGCGCGAGGTTGGCCATGATTTCGAGAAAGCTCACGCCGATGAGCTTCTTGGCGCGCTCGATCAGAAGCGGCGCGGGGTTGCCCGGCTCGGTCTGCTCGAGGTAGCGAATGACGCGGTCGAGCATCTGCACCGCGTCCTGCCGGTTCTGGATCTCGCCGCGTGCGGCGGCGGGGCGGGAGGCCGCGCTGCCGTTCGCCTGTGCATCGGCGGCCGTGTCGCCGGAGGCATCCGAAGCGGCGTCGGCCGGCGCGCCGCTGGCGGCGGCGCAGGCCTTCTGCAGCACGCGGGCGATGGTGCGCAGCGGCTCGAGGTCGACGGCATCGGCGCGGCCGGTGTGATCGGCGACGAGTTTCTTCAGCTGCTCCACCAGCGCGGGCACGCCGAGTGCGGCCTGGATCGCCTCGGGCCGCTCGGCCTGGATGGCTTCGAGCCCGCCATGCACCTGCGCTGCGGAGTAGGCGGCCTCGCCGCCGACGGCGGTGAGCGTGTTGTGGGCAATGGCAATGTCGCGCACACGGATCGGGCCCACGCCGCGCGCGATGCCGATCTGCGCCTCGTACAGGTCGCGCAGGCCCATGCTCTCGTCGGTCAGCGGCGCGAGCGCGTTCAGGCGCATCGTCGGGTCGTTGTCGTCGTCGGCATCCAGCTTTGGATGTATGCCGTCCCAGAAGGTGTCGAGCAATCCGTTGAGCAGGCGCAGCCCGGCGGCGAAGCCTTCCACGCCCTGCATGCGGGTGGATGCGCGCAGCAGCAGCACCGCGGCGCGCACGTCCTTGCTGCGGCGCAGGATGCCGTCGGCCCGTTCGCCCACTTCGCGCCACTCGGGTTCGACCGCGGGGATCACGGTGTCGCCGAACTGCTGCTCGGGCTTGCCCTGCGCGGCCGAGACCAGCGTCATGAAGTCCGCGTCGTACTCGAGATCGTCGCCGCACGGCGAGGCCTCGCCGATGGGCGCGAGCAGTGTGGCTGCGAGTTCGTTGGTCAGCATGTTGCCTGTTGGAGTTCGCTGGTGATAATCAAAGATGCGTCTTGACCGGTCAATGCAACGAAGGGAATAGCATGCGCACGCTGGGTACACACCATTCGTCCTATGAAGGCCTCCTTGGCGCGGCAACGCGGCGCCGCATTGCAGCTCTTGGCCTTGCTGCAGCGGGTCTTTTCATCGCGGGCTGCGCGAGCAAACCGGTGGTCACCACGGTGGCCGTGACCCTCACGGCCGGCGCCGACGCTAACCCCGATGCGCGTGGACGGGCCTCGCCGCTCACCGTGCGCGTGTATGCATTGAAGTCGCCCGGCCCGTTCGAGGGCGCCGATTTCTTCTCGCTGTTCGAGAAAGACCAGGCCACGCTCGGCGCTGAACTCGTGCAGCGCGAAGAAGTGCTGCTGCGGCCCGGCGAGACGAAGAAGCTCGACTTCAACCTGCCGCCCGACGCGAAGTCCATCGGCGTGATGGCGGCGTTCCGCGATCTCGACCGTGCGCGCTGGCGCGAAGTGCGTCCGGTCACCACGGGCAAGGCGCAGGCGCTCGACGTGAACCTGGGCGCACGCGCAATGCGCATCGACGCGAAGTAAGCGCTGCACCTTGCGCCGGCGGCGAGTCATGACGGCCGCCCTGGCCGCACCAGCGGTTGGTCGGCGGGCAGGAAGTGCTCGAACAGATCATTCACGAAGGCCCCGCGGGTTGAGTCCGATGCGGCTGCCGTGAGGTAGAGCCCGCGCCAGCGCGGCGTGCGCGAGGACTTGCCGTGGTTCTCGAACAGCACCTGCGCGAACTGGCGCAAGCCGGGCTGCAGCGCGCGCACGGCCTCCACGAATTCGTGAATGGCGAGCCGGCCTGCGGCGCCGGGTTGCTCGCGCAGCAGCGCCATGCGCAGCGCGTGCAGGTGCTTCGCGATGGGGTCGAACACGGCATCCAGCCGCTCGCCGGCCGGTGTCTCGATGAAGGGCGAGGCATCGGTCAGGCGATGCCCCAGCACCTGCGCCAGCACTTCGGGCGGCAGCGCGCCGCGCAGGGCCGCATAGCCCGTGAGCTGTTCGAGCCCGGTCACGACGAGGTAGGTGGGCAGTTGCAGGCGCAGGGTGTCGCTGGTTTCGTCGAGCAGGCGGCGCGCCCGTGCGGCCAATGACTTCAGCTCCGTGGCATCGGCATGCAGCAGCTCGCCCGCCGCCACGCCCACTACCAGGCCGTTGAGCGGTAGCCGGTCGCGCCGCTCGGCCAGCGCGAGCAGCGACTGCAGCCACAAGCCGCGCAGCGGCGGCGTACCGGCCGTGTCGCCGAGCGCGCCCGGATGGATCTCTATGGACACCGTCGCGCCTGTCAGCCACCAGTGCCACCACGTCGCGCCGAAGGGTTCGCCGCTGCCACCTCCGCTCGCGGGGGCGGGCGGGGGCACGCGTTCGGCGTGCGCTGTCGCGAACAGGCCGGGCAGGTTGGCTGCCGCGTCGCCGAAGCACAGGAACCACGGCGCGGGCACCACGGCTTTCGGCCGTGGCGAGCGGCGCAGGGCTTGCTGCGCCTGCGCCATGCCGTCTCTCAGGGCGTCGATGGCAACCTCGTCGGCGCCGGTGGATGGCGCGCCGAGCGCCGCGATGCGCTTCTGCAGCCCCCGTCGGCGCGCACCGCGGCCCGCATCGCGCACCACCGCGTACAGCAGGCCGAAGCCGAGCAGGCACAGCGCCAGCAGCAGCCAGAAGCGATGGGTGGGCGAGAGCAGGGCGTTCATCGGGAAACGGTCTCGAGGAAGACGAAGTCGGCGATCAGCCGCTCGCTGCTCTTGCCGGCCGCGAGCGCCTCGCGCAGCCGCAGCAGGTAGGCGGAGGCCAGCTCGTAGGGCGGACGATCGGAGGTTTCGCTGAATGGCGTCGGCGACGACAGCACGGTGACCAGCACGTTGCCGAAGGGCGGACTCACCAGCCAGCTCGACGGAATGTCGCGGCCCAGCTCCAGCGTTTCGCCGGCGTGCAGCCGCGTGGGCATCTGCCCGGCATTGAGGTGCATGACCGAGCCGTCGACCGTGTAGTAGTCGACCCAGATGTAGCTGTCGTGGCGCGGCGCCACCACTTGCACGCGCACGTTGTCGCCCTCGCGCAGCTGGCCTTCTCGGGCCGAGGGCGCGGTCACGTCCAGCCCGTAGACCTTCTCGTTGTTGCGCATCTGGTAGGGCTTGAGGATGGCGAACACCTCGCAGTGCGGCCATACGCGCAGGCCGATGTCGAAGCGCGGCGCCTTCACGCCGGGCAGCGCGCTCACTTCATGCTCCACGCGCGGCAAGTCGCCCGGCAGCGAGACGAAGCCGGTCACCTGCGTGCGGCCGTCGCGGTCGACGGTGGCCGTGAGGTCGGCGCAGGCAAAAGTCTGCAGGTGCTGCTCGACGCGCTGGCTCAGGCCGGTGGCGGCCGCGGGTGGCCCGGTGGACCACAGCCACAGCAGGTAGAGCAGGGGCAGCGCCAGCGCCAGCGCGGCGCTGCTCAGCAGCAGCGTGCGGTCGCGCCGGCGCGTGTCGTTGGGGCCGCGCGGGTCGGGCACCTCGTAGGGCTGCGGCGTGATGCGGTCCTGCACCAGGCTGCCGGTCGACAGCGGGCGCAGCAGCAGCTGGCTGCCGTGCAGGTCTTTCAGCTTGCCCAGCTCGCCCTGGTCGCCGTCCTCGAAGTAGTACTGGCCCTTGAAGCCGAGCGCCAGTGCATGCCAGTACACCTCGCGCACCGCGTCGTCCCGCGCGCCCAGGGCCGACAGGTGGTGGAAGAACTCGCTGTGCGCGTTGTTGGAGTTGAAGAGCTGCACCTGCAGCGGGGCCGCCGCGCCTGCCGCCAAGGTGGCCTCGGGGTGGCGCGCGAGGATTTCGTCGATCCAGGCCACCATTGCGAAAGCCGCCGATTCGATCTGCCCCGCGGGCGTGCCCGAGGCCTCGGCGGCGGCGCGGGCCGCGTCGAGCCGCTGGCGGGCCTGCTGCTGTGCAGCATCGTGCGCCAGCATGGGCGTGCCGGCCACGATCGATGCGTCCAGTGCGAGGCCGAACGAGATGAAGCTGGAGAAGCAGTCTAGAAGGCGAGCCATGGGCGGGCCCGCTCAGCCATGCGTTGCGAAGGATGCCCGGCGCCAGAGTCTGCTGCGATGGCACATGCCCATGTCCCCGGTTCCTTCGAGTAGGCGTTCATTCTTTCAAAGGGGGCGCGGCGGGCGCCATATCGCTTGGGGTCTATGCCGTTGGTGGGGCGGGCGGCCTTGCTGAGCGGGGCATTCGCCGGTATCTTCAGCGTCTGCAAGTGCACTGCACGCTGGGACACGGGGAAAGACATCATGAAAATCCTGATCGCCGACGACCACCGGCTCGTCATCGAGGCGGTCAAAGCCAAGTTGTCGGAGCTGGAGCCTGGCATCGAATTCGTTCTGGCGATGAGCGTCGACGAATTGCTTGCCGGAGCCACCGACGATCTCGACCTGGCCCTGATCGACCTCAACATGCCAGGCGCCGACGGCCAGGCCCACATCGACGAAATCCGCCGCCGCCATCCGGCCGTGCCGGTGATCGTGCTGTCGGGCTACGAAGACCCGGCCATCATGCGCAGCGCGCTCGAGCGCGGCGTGCTCGGCTTCATTCCCAAGGCGTATTCGCCCGAGGTCATGCTCTCGGCCGTGCGGCTGGTGCTGGCCGGCGGCGTGTATGTGCCGCCGATGATGCTCACCGCGCTGCCGCCGGGCATCGTGGCCGGCATGGGGCCGCAGGCGGCCACCGAGGCGCTGACGCGCGGCGCAGGCGGCGGCAATGGCGGCACCCAGACGCTGGAGCACCTGCGCAACGTGCTCACCGAGCGCCAGGTCGAGGTGCTGCAGCTGCTGTCGCAGGGCAAGCCCAACAAGCTGATCGGGCGTAGCCTGGGTATCAGCGAAGGCACCGTGAAGATCCACCTGGCAGCCATCTTTCGGGCGCTCAATGTGCGCAACCGCACAGAGGCGGTGGTGGCTGCGCAGGCGCTGACCGAGGCGCAGCAGGCCTAGGCTGCGCGCAACTCGGGGGGCGGTGCGGTTTCGGCACTGCCGCGCAACCCCTCTTTTCTCTGCGCAATGGCTTGGGCCAGAAACTCGGCATCGCGCGCCACGCCCGAGAAGCGACCCGAACCCCACGTGTGCAGCCAGGGCAGCCCGAGAAAGTAAAGCCCCGGCTCGTTCGTCACGCCGCGCAGGTGCACCGGTGCGCCGCGCCCGTTGAACACCGGCGCGTCGACCCATGCGAAATCGGGTGAGAAGCCGATGCACCAGACCACGCCGGTGATGCCCGCCGCCGCAAGGTCGAGCCGCGTGCGTTCTTCCTGCGGCTCCCACACCGGCGCGTAGACCGAAGGCGGCGGCGCCTCGATGCCCTGCGCGGCGATGTGCTTGTCGATCGATGCGTTGATGCGGTTGTAGGTGCCGTCGGCTTGGTCGAGGTTGTCGCGCAGGTTGGGCTGCAGCTCGAAGCTGCCGTTGTCGAAGCCGCTCAGCAGGCCATACAGCTCCATGCCTTCGAGTGCGAAGCGCCGCAGGTCGATGTCGCGTCCGCCGTCACGGCCGGTCACGTAGTGGTTGGTGTTGTCGCGCACGCCTTCGCGCAGCGGATGCTCGGTGACCGGCATGTCGTAGTACTTCATGTCGGCAAGCCAGTCGACCACCTCGCGGCCCCGGTAGAAGCGCGCACAGCGCGGCGCGTTGCCGGTGGCCAGGTGCACCTTGCGGCCGGCCAGGTGCAGGTCTTCGGCGATCTGCGCGCCCGACTGGCCGCAACCCACCACCAGCACCGCGCCCTCGGGCAGCTGCGCCGGGTTGCGGTACTGCGCGGAGTGGAACTGCGCCACGCTTGCGGGCAGCTTCTCGGCCAGGCGCGGCACGATGGGGCGGTGGTAGCCGCCGGAGGCCACCACCACCTGGTCGGCGGTGTAGAGGCCGGCGTCGGTCTGTACGCTGAAGCGCTCGCGTTCGCCATCGCGTGATATGCGTTCGACAGTCACGCCTTCGATGGCTGGCGCCTTCACGTGCTCGACGAAGCCCGCGAGCCATTCGTTGATCTGGTCCTTGACCATGAAGCCGTGCGGATCGCTGCCGATGTAGCCCCAGCCCGGCAGCTGGCACTGCCAATTGGGTGTGACGAGGCAGAACGAATCCCAACGCTGCGTGCGCCAGGTGTGCACGAGGCTGCGCTTCTCGATCACGAGGTGGTCGATGCCGCGCTGCTGCAGGCAATGGCTCAGCGACAGGCCGGCCTGGCCGCCGCCGACGATGACGACGCTGTAGTGGCTGCGTCCGCCGTAGGGGTGTGACATGGGTTTCTTCTTTCTCTCTGGATGTGGGGACGGTCAGTCGAAGGCGACGACGGTGACCTGGGCCTCTGCGGTTTCGCTGAAGCGCGTGGCGATGTGTTCGATCTCGGCGAGCTGGTCCATGGCCTGCGAGCAGGCGAAGCCGTACTTCGCGCGAACCCGCTCGGAGGCCATGCCCAGTGCCTCGCGCGTGCGCCGCATGAAGTCGGCCAGGGCGTAGCGTTCGCCGGGCGCGAGGTAGTCGCGCACCACGCTGGAAGGTGAATAGCAGCGGGTTTCGCTGGCATCGGGCCAGCGCACGCGGAAATGCATCACAGGCATGTGGCGGGCTCCCGCAGGGCGATGGGCGGCTGGATGAAGGCATCACTGCCGAAGTCCCACAGCAGCGCCTCTTCGCCTTCAGCGCGCAGCCGCACCCGCCGGGTGGCATCGACTTCGCCGATCACGCCGCAGGCGATGTCGCGCGCGGCAAAGCGCGCCATCACCGACGCCACCTGCGCGGGCGCCACGCTGAGCACGAAGCCGTAGCTGGGGAACGAAGACAACCAGCGCAGCAGCGGCACGCCGTCGGGCCGTGGCAGCGCATCGAGGTCGATGCGCGCGCCCACGCCAGAGCATTCGAGCAGCATCATGGCCGTGCCCACCGCGCCGGCCATGCTGATGTCTTTCGCGGCGCCGCACAGGCCGTCTTCGGCGATGGCCGGCAGCAGCTCCAGGTCGGCGCGCAGCCGTGCGGCGGGCGCGTGGGTCGAGGCGTTCCAGTATGGAAAGGGCTCTTCGTAGGCGCCGCGCAGGTCGGCGGCCATCACGAGCAGGTCGCCCGGCTTCGCGTCGAAGCTGGTCAGCAGCCGGCGCGCATGACCGAGGATGGCCACTGCCAGTTGCGGCCGCTCGCTGCGGTTGTTGCTGTGCCCGCCGACGATGGGCACGCCGTAGCGCACGGCGGCCTCGGCCATGCCGCGCAGCACGTCGTCGGCGGGGCTCATGCCGCTGCTCCACAGCGCATCGACCACCGCGGTGGGACGCCCGCCCATGGCGTAGATATCGCTCACGTTGACCATCACGCCGCAATAGCCCGCGAACCAGGGCATGCGCACGATGAAGTCTTCCACCAGCCCTTCGATGGCGAACAGCAGGTAGCCGCCGTGGCCGTCGGGAATGGCCGCGCAGTCGTCGCCGATTGGCACGGCCTGCGCGAGCGCGGCATGGCCGCCGGGCAGCGAGCGGCCGAGGGCCGACACCACGTCGCTGATGTCGCGCTTGTGGGCGAAGCCGCGCGTGGCGCGCAGGGCTTCGGCAATCTCGCGGACGTTCGTCGTCATGCCAGCACCTTGGCGCGCGTGACGAAGCCGCTCACGGGGTCGTGGCAGGGCGGGTAGCGATCGAGGTCGGCCTGCATGCGCGCATGCGGGCGGCCATGCACGCTCGTTTCTTCGAGCACCGTCCAGCCAAGCTTGTTGAACAGCGGCACGTTCTGCATCTGCACCTGCGCGAAAAAGGTCTCGCAGCCCAGTGCGTTGGCGCGCGACACGGCCAGCCGTATCAGCGTCGCGCCCAGATGCCCCTGGCTGCGGAACGCGGGGTGCACCGCCAGCCGCGAGCCCCACCATTCGCCTTCGGCTTCACCGCGATGGATGCGCACCGTGCCCACCACCTGCTCGGGCATGCCGCCGTTGCACGACATGGCCACCAGCAGGCGCGCGTGGTCGTCGATGGCATCGCGGTCGTCGCGCGCGAAGATGCCCTGCTCGATGCAGAACACCGCGCGGCGCAGCGCCATGGCCTCGTCGCGCTCCCACTGCTGGGCGGCTTCGCGCACCAGGTATTCGACGGGCGCGTAGTGGTCGCCCATCCGTTCGCGCATCTCGCAGAGGTCGTCGATGCACAGCATGCTCAGCTTTCGTAGACCGATAACGACGAGCACGCGCCGCACTTGCCGCAGCCGGCCTTGATGTCGGCCGAGCGCAGGCCCGCCGCCACCACGCGTTCGCCCAGCGGCGCGAGCAGCGACTTCATGAACTCCGGCGTGGGGGCCGGATGGTCCTCGAGCGGCGTGCCGCTGATCGGCACGAAGGGCACGACGAAGGGGTACACGCCGCGCGCCAGCAGTTGGTCGCAGGTGTCGAGGATGGCTTCGCGCGTGTCGCCCAGCCCGGCCAGGATGTAGGTGCTGACCTGCCCGCGACCGAACACGCCCACCGCCGCTTCGAAGGCGCTCATGTAGCGCGAGACGGGCACGCTGGCCTTGCCCGGCATGATGCGTTCGCGCACCTCGGGCGTGACCACTTCGAGGTGCATGCCCAGCGTGTCGATGCCGGCGGCCTTCATGCGGTGGAACCACTGGTCGTCGTCAGGCGGCTCGCACTGGCCCTGGATGGGAATGTCGACCGCGGCCTTGATGGCGAAGGCACTCTCGCACAGCACGGCCGCGCCGCGGTCGGTGGCGTTGGGCGTGCCGGTGGTCATCACCATGTGTTTCACGCCGTCGAGCAGCACGGCGGCGCGCGCCACCTCGGCAAGCTGCTCTGGCGTCTTGCGCGCGATGGTGCGGCCGGCCGCGAGCGACTGGCCGATTGCGCAGAACTTGCAGCTTTTCTTGCGGCTTTCGTAGCGGATGCAGGTCTGCAGCACGGTGGTTGCCAGCACGTCGCTGCCGTGCAGCGTGGCGATGTGCGAGTAGGGCACGCCGTCGAAGGTCTGCATCGCGTAGAAGCGCGGCTGCTTCGGAAAGCTGATGCTTGCAATGGGGATGCTGCCGCGCATCACGCGGCTCATGCCGGTGGCGTCGGGCGCCTCGGCGGTGAAGGGCGAGTGCCAGGCGGTGGAGGTGTGGACCGGCACCATGATCGTGTGGCCGTCGACCGTCACGGCCTTGTGGTCCGACGGGCCCGCGCCGCCGCGGCGGCTCGAGACGCCGGCCGAAGGGTCAACCAGCCGCAACCCGAAGGACTGGAGCTCTGTCATCAGCTGCCGGCTGTCCTGGGGCTGCATCGTCGTGGGTGTTGTCGTCATGGTCGGGGCTCCGTTGGGCGAAAGGTTGCGTGAGGTGCATGGGCACGGTGGTCTGCGCCGGCCGGTCGTTGATGGCGAGCGACAGCAGCTCGGGCCGCGCGTAGTGGCCGACCGAATCCATCATTCGCTTGCGCTTGGCGATCAGCGCCATGTCGAGGTCGGCTACCACCATGCCTTCGCCCTCTGTGAGCGGCGGCGCGAGGTGCTTTCCCTCGGGCGAGACGATGGCCGTGTGGCAGCCGCCGCGCAGCGCCTTCTGCAGATTGGCGTCGGGCGTGACCGAGCGGATCTGCTCGTCTGTGAGCCAGCCGGTGGCGTTGACCACGAAGCAGCCCGACTCCAGCGCGTGGTGGCGGATGGTCACTTCCATCTGCTCAGCGAAGATCGGGCCGACCAGCGAGCCGGGAAACTGCGCGCAGTGAATCTGCTCGTGCTGCGCCATCAGCGCGTAGCGCGCGAGCGGGTTGTAGTGCTCCCAGCAGGCCAGCGCGCCGACGCGGCCCACGGCGGTGTCGACCACCTTGAGGCCGGCGCCGTCGCCCATGCCCCAGACCATGCGCTCGTGATAGGTGGGCGTGATCTTGCGGCGCTTGAGCACCAGCGTGCCGTCGGCGTCGAACACCAGCTGCGTGTTGTAGAGGCTGCCGTGGTCGCGTTCGTTCACGCCGAGCACCACCACCATGCCGCGCGCGCGGGCCCGCTCGGCCACCGCCTGCGTGACGGGGCCGGGCACCACCACCGCGCGCTCCACCAGCTGCAGGTGCGGCGCACCCTGCAGCACCGGCGGCAGCACGAAGCTGAAGTAGGGGTAGTAGGGCACGAAGGTCTCGGGAAAGACCGCGATCTGCGCGCCCTTCGATGCGGCTTCGTCGATGGCGCTGCACACCCGGTCGAGCGTGCCGTCGGGCCGCTCGAAGTCGGGCGCGATCTGGATCGCCGCTGCGCGCACGATGCGGGAGGTGGAAGCCATCGCTCGTGCTGCCTTACAGCGTCCAGGTGTCGATGACCACGGCGTTGGCCTTCTTGTGCAGCAGCACGAGGTCGAGCACGTCGAGCGGGTTGATCGGCGTGATGCCCTCGATCAGCGCGCCTTCGCCGTGGCCGTACAGCGCCTGCAGCGCGAAACGGCAGGCGTACACCTTGCCGCCCTCTTCCATGAACTTGGCGAGTTGCTTGTTGAAGTTCTGGTGGCCCGGAAAGGCTTCGTCGCCCAGCGTGGGAAAGCCGCGCTGCACGCCCAGCGTCACGCCGGGGCCGTACAGCAGGACGGAAGTCTCGAAGCCCTTGCGACGCAGCCGCGTGGCCTGCAGCAGGTTCACGAAGCCGATCGAACCCTCGAAGGCCACGGTATGAAAGGTGACGAGCGCCTTCTGGCCGGGCTCGGCCTTGACGTCTTCGAACACCTTCTCTTCGTAGTCGACGAGGAACTCGCCTTTTTCGTTGCGGGGGCGGGTGACTTTGGGCATGGGGTACTCCGGTTGGGTGGTGGGTACGCAGGTGTTGCGTGCCTTTTCCTTCGCAGGCGATGTGCCAGCGGTTTGCCGGGTTCATGCGATCAATGCGCGATCAACGTGCAGCAGTGCGGGCTGCGTGCGCGCAAAATTTTTTCCGGCACCCGAAAACGCGGGTTCGAGGTGGGCCTGCGCGGCCTGTTCTGCACCGTGACGACGCACATGCCATGCGATCAATGCACCCGATCAATGGGGTTGATCGCACCTGATCGAAGCATTCTTCCCCTCTGGAGCGGGCGCAGATCCTGCATGTTGATCGGTAGCCAGATGCAATCAATGAATGCAATCAACTTCGCCGGACCATCACCGATGACCACGATCACCGCCCACTGGCGCAAGCAGCTGCGCAACACCTCCCGGCCGGCCTACCTGCTGCTGGCCGACCTGATCGCCGACGACATCAAGACCGGTCGCCTCGGCGTGCGCGACCGCTTGCCCACGCTGCGCGAGCTGGCTGCCGACCTGGAGCTGAACTACACGACGGTGGCGCGCGGCTACGCCGAGGCACGCAAGCGCGGGCTGATCGACTCGCGCGCCGGCACCGGCACCTTCATTCGCTCGGGCAGCCCGAGCCTGCGGCTGCGCGGCGGCAGCGGCGCCGAGATGACGATGAACATGCCGCCCGAGCCCGGCGACGAGCACCTGATGGCACGGCTGCACGACAGCGCGAGTCGCGCCTTTGCGCAGGTCGATTTCCACGACCTGCTGCGCTACCAGGACTTCGGCGGCACCGCGCACGACCGCGCCGCCGCCATGCACTGGCTGCGGCCCTTCGTGCCCGAGGCGAGCGTCGACCGCATCCTGGTGTGCCCTGGTATCCACGGCGTGCTGACCGCGCTGTTCTCGCAGCTGGCGCGGCCGGGCGAGCTGATCTGCGTGGAGTCGCTCACCTACCCCGGCGTGAAAGCCATCGCGGCGCAGCTCGGCGTGCAGCTGCACGCGCTGCAGATGGACGACGACGGCCCCATCGCCGATGCCTTCGAGCACGCCTGCAAGACGCTCAAGCCCAAGGCGCTGTACTGCAACCCCACGCTGCTGAACCCCACGGCCGCCACCGTGTCGCGCGCGCGGCGCGCGGCGCGAGGCGCTGGCCGACGTGGCGCTGCGCTATGCGGTACCGATCATCGAGGACGACGCCTACGGCATGCTGCCGCGCCAGACGCCCGCGTCGCTGGCCACGCTGGCGCCGGGGCTCACTTATTACGTGAGCGGTTTCTCCAAGTGCTTCGGCGCGGGGCTGCGTAGCGCGTACGTGTGCTCGCCGACGGTGGTGCAGTCGCAGCGGCTGGCGGGTGCGATGCGCGCCACCACCGTGATGGCCTCGCCCATCACCAACGCGCTGACCACGATGTGGGTGGAAGACGGCACGACCGAAGAGATGCTGCAGGCGGTGCGCGCGGAGTCGGTGGCGCGGCAGGTGCTGGCCACGCGCTATCTGGGCGACAGCGGCCTGCAGGCGCACCCCGAGGGCTTTCATGCCTGGCTGCCGCTCACGCCGGGATGGAGCCCGGTGGAGTTCGCGTCGTACCTGCGCACGCAGAACGTGGGCGTGGTGGCGAGTGCGGCTTTTTCCACCGATGGCGACCCGCCCGATGCGGTGCGCATCTGCCTGGGCGGGCCGATGTCGCGCGAGCAGTGCGATCAGGCGCTGCGGTTGATTGCGGACACGCTGGCGCATCCGCTGCATCCGCACGCGACGCTGCGCTGACCAGCCGCTGCCGTGGTGGCTACCAGCGGTAGGTGAGCTTCGCCTGCACCGTGCGCCCCTGGCCGAAGTACTGGCCGTAGCCCGCGACGTAGCTCTTGTCGAAGAGGTTGGTGGCATTCAGCGCAAAGCTGTAGGGGCCGCGTTCATAGCGGATGGCCGCATCGACCAGCGTGTAGGCCGGGTTGTAGCTGCTGTTGTCCACACTGGCCGGCACCTTGCCGACGCGGCGCACGCCGCCGCCCACGCTCCAGCCCTGCAGCTCGGAGCTGCCGAAGCGGTAGTCGAGCCACAGCGCGGCGGTCTGGCGCGCTGTGTTGAGCGGCTGCTTGCCCAGTTCTTCGGGGTTCAGGCTGCGGGTGATCTTTGCGTCGAGCAGGGTGTAGCTGGCCACCAGCTTGAGCTGTCGGGTCAGCGAGGCGCGCGCCTCGAACTCCGGGCCGCGCGTGCGCACCTCGCCGATCTGCGAAACCGGGTTGAGCACGTACGGGGTGAACGTGGGCGAGTTGTTCTTCTTCAGGTCGAAGACCGACACGGTGAACAGTGCGTCCACGTCCGGCGGGCGGTACTTCAGGCCCACCTCGAACTGCCGGCCGAGCTCAGGCTTCAGGAGGTCGCCGCCGCCGGCGATGGTGCCCAGCAGCGGGGTGAACGAGGTCGAGTAGCTGAAGTAGGGCGCCAGGCCGTTCGGCGCGAGGTAGAGCAGGCCCGCGTTGTAGGTGGTCTTGGTGTTGGTGTCGAGGCCGATGGACGACGCCGCCGCCTGCGGCCCCGGGCTGGCGCTGTTGTGCGCTCGGTCCTGCCGCACGGCCAGCCCGAGGGACCACGGCCCCGCGCGCATCTGGTCCTGCACGTGGAACCCGCGCTGCGTGATGCCGTTGGTCGACTGAACGGAGAACGCGGGCTCGGGCACGGGCGCGCCATAGACCGGTGCGAAGGCATCGATGGAGGAGGCCGGATCGACGCTGGTCTGCGTGGTGCTGCTCTGGCGCTGGTACTCCAGTCCCATCAGCAGCGTGTGCTCCACCGGCCCGGTGCGAAAGCGCCCTTCGAGCTGGGTGTCGAGCGTGGTGGTGCGGCTCCTGTCCTTCATCCGCACCGCCGAGCGGTCGAGCGTGCGCAGGTCGCTCTCGAAGCCGGTGCCGTAGATCTGCCGGTAGTCGATGTCGAGCGTCGCGTGGCGCGCGTTCTGCCGCAGCGTCCAGTTGTCGTTCAGCTGGTGCTCCAGCAGGTAGGTGAGCGAGAACGCGTCGCGGTTGTAGCGGTCGAAGCCGGGCTCGCCGATGAAGCGCTCGCGCGGAATGCTGCCGTTGGGGTTGGGCGAGATGAGCGCGCCTTCGGGCCAGATGCTCTTGGGCGTCATGCGGTCGCGCGTGGCCTCGGCCATCAGCGTGACCTTGGTGCGCGGCGATGGCGTCCACGTCAGCGACGGTGCGATGAAGCTGCGGTCGTCGCGCGAGAAGTCGGTCTGGCCGTTGCTGTTGCGCAGCACGCCGTTGAGCCTGAAGAGCAGGCTGCCGTCGGCGTTCATCGCGCCGCCGAGGTCGAAGCTGCCCTGGTAGCGGTTGCGGTTGCCTACCGAAAGGCTCACCTCGCGAACCGCCTCCGCCGAAGGGCGCTTCGACACCATGTTGATGGACCCGCCCGGCGCCGACGGGTCGTAGACCGCGCCCGGTCCTTTCAGCAGCTCGACGCGTTCCAGCGCCTGCGGCTCGACCAGCCACCGCGTGACGAGGCTGGTGGTGGGGAGCTTGAAGCCGTCGAGGTATTCGGCGGGCGTGAAGCCTCGCACCGTGAGCGACGCGAAGCGCGGGTCGTAGCCGCTGACCTCGGTGAGCACGCCGGCGGAGTAGCGCAGCGACTGCTCGACGGTGTGCACGGCCTGGTCGTCCATCTGCGCGCGCGTGACGACGGTGACGGCGCGCGGCGTCTCGAGCAGCGACGTGTCGGTGCGTGTGGCGGTGGCGCTGCGCTGCGCCACGTAGCCCTGCACCTGGCCGTCAGCGCGCTCGCCCTGCGCGGTGACGGTGAGCGTGGGCAGCGTGCTGCCGGTGCCCGGGGCTGCCGCCGTGGCGACGGCCGGGCGCACCGCATAGGCGCCGCTGCTGCCGGGCACGGCCTCCAGCTGGTGGGGCGACAGCAGCTCGGCCAGGCCTTCGGGCACCGTGCGGCTGCCCTGGAGCACGGCGGCACTCTTGCCATGCACCAGCGCCGGATCGAAAGACAGCGTGATGCCGGCCTGGCGCGCGAAGGTGCTGAGCGCGTCTTCGAGCGCGCCGGCCGGAACATCGAAACCGGCGCGCGCGGAAGCCTGCGCCTGTGCGCGTGCGGATCCTGCGGGCGCAGCCCATCCCGCCGCGACGCCCAGCAGCAGCGCGGGAAGCAGGGTGGGCCTTGCCGGCCGGAACCGCCAGAACCCGGGTGGGCGGTCCGGAGAAAGCCGTCTCAACGTCGCGCAACAGTCAATGTGCCTCCTGTGCCATGTTCGAGCCGTACAGGCAGTGTGCGAACCAGCGCTTCGAGCGCACGGCCGACCGGGTCGGGGCCGTTGAGCTGGAACACGCCCGACACGCGCAGCGAGGCCACGTCCGCATCGCACAGCAGCGGCGTGCCGTGGTAGCGCGCGAGTTCGGCGACGAAGGCGTCCAGGCGCATCTGCCGGGCCACCAGAGCGCCGTCGGTCCAGGCGTCGGGCTCGAAGCTGCGGTCCACGATGCGCTGGGGCTGTGCCGCGCCGCCGCGCACGATGTAGCCGTCGCCCGCCTGCGCGACCACCGGCGGTGCGCCTTCGGTGTGGATGGCCACGCGGCCTTCGGTGAGCGACAGCCGTGTCTGGTCGTCCTGCTCGCGCACGCCGAAGCGCGTGCCCAGCGCCTCGAAGCGGGCATGCGGCGTCTCGACCCAGAAGGCGCGGTGGCCCAGCAGCGCGCCGCTGTCGGCGCCGGTGCGCACGAAGAGCTCGCCGCGGCTCAGCACGATGCGCCGCTGGCGCGGCGAAAAGATCACCTGCACCTCGGAGCCGGTGTTGATGTTCAGCTCGGTGCCGTCGGCCAGCGTCACGCGCCGGCGCTCGCCCACGGCGGTGGCGTAGTTGGTGCGCCGTTCCCAGGGCGTTTCGCGCCAGACGAACAGGCCGACAACGCCGCCGGTGACAGCCAGGCCCAGCACGCTGAGCGCGCGGCGCCGGCTTTGCTGCTGCCGCTGCTGTTGCGCGCGCATCAGGGTCGCGGCCTGCAGCGCGCCGTGGGCCAGCGCGCCGCCTGCGTCGCCCATGTCACTGCTCATGCCGCTGCCGATGCGCGGCACCTGGCGGAAGGCGTCTTCCACGGCCTGCACCTGCTGCCAGGCCTGTTCGTGCGCGGGGTGCGCGGCGCGCCATGCGTCGCAGGCGTTGTGCGTTGTTTCGTCCGCGCTGCCGGAGCCCAGCCGCACGACCCAGGCGATGGCCTGTTCGAGCAGGTCGGAGGCGTTGCCGCCGTCGCCGGACGAAGGAGAAGAAGAGGGGAATGCAGGTTTCATCGCAGCGCCAGGCAGTGGCGGATGGCAGTTGCCATGTATTTCTCGACCGAGCTCAGGCTCACGTTCAGGCGCTGCGCGATCTCGGCATAGCCGAGGCCGTCGAGCCGCGAGAGCAGGAAGGCGCTGCGCGCCTTGGGCGGGAGGCCGTCGAGGATGGTGTCGATGCGCACCAGCGCCTCGACCAGCAGCAGTTGCGTCTCGGGCGAGGGCGCCTGCGGCTCCGGCAGGGCCGCGATGGCTTCCATGCAGGCGCGCTCCAGCGTGCGGCGGCGCACGTGGTCGACCACGAGGCCGTGCGCGATGGTGGTGAGCCAGGCACGCGGCTCGCGCACCTCTTCCACATCGCCCGGACGGCCCAGCACGCGCACGAATGTGTCCTGTGCGAGGTCGGCGGCGTCGCCCGCGTGGCCGAGCTTGCGGCGCAGCCATCCGAGCAGCCAGCCGTGGTGGTCGCCATAGAGGGTTTCCACACTGCGCGTGGGAGGACGGTCCGGCATGGAAGGCAGAGAGAAGTCGTTCGGGAACGCAGCGAGCGTTGCAGGCATGAATCTATCTCACTGTGTTGACATTTGTGAAAGCTTTACTGCCGCGGCTGCATCCCACCGGGGGATGGCCCCGGGTCTGCATGATGGGCGCGAGCGTGGATACGTTGGCGGCGCTGGTGCTGCCAGCCTCGCAGCGCCCTAGGCCGATCGACAGCGCAAGGCCGCCCGCCGCCGCGCCGAGGCAGCACACGCTGGCCAGCCAGGAGCGCAGGGAGCCAGTGACACCGACGGTGGCTCGCGCCCGTGTTCGTGCGCGGGGGCGCGGCGGCACGAAGAGCCAGGGGGTGGCCATCACAGCAACCCCTTCGGGGCGCGCGCCGCGCGGTCGCCGTACAGCGGAAACCGCAGCGTGAGACAGCCGTCGCCAAGAGGAGAGGGCGCGGTATAGATGCGCGCGCCATGCCGCGCCACGATGGCCCGGCAGGCATGGATGCGGGGCGTGGCCGTGCGGCTGGCGCTGGTTTCGAAGGCGTGCGACAGGCGGGGTGCGTCGGTGTCGCTGTCGCTGCCGATAGTGGCCTCGCGCCAGCTGATCACCGCCTGGTGCCCTTCGGCGCGCGCCAGCACGTGCAGCGTCGTGCCCTGCGGCAAGGTGGCGGCCGCCGCGTCGGCGATGTGCGCCATGAGCTGGGGCAGGTCGCCGGCGATCACGGCCACCGGCAGCGGATCTTCCGGCAGGCGCAGGTCGAGCCCGATGCCGCGTTGCGCCAGCGTCGCCCCGTGGGTGACGGCGAGCGCGCGCAGCGGCTGTCGCAGGTCGATGCGCTCGCGCGTGGCGACGGGCCCCGGCCGCGCGCCGATGTGGGCCGGCGGCGTGCCCGCGGCGCGCACACTGAGCGCCTTGCCCGTGAACCAGACGGCGCCGAGCGCGAAGAAGGCGGTCGCGACGATGCAAAGGCTGCTGACGCTCATCTGGCAGCCTCCTGGCGGGGCGATGTGAGCGACTTGGGCGACGGTGTATGGAAAGTGCTCTGAAGCATGGCGAGGCGGCTCCTCTTTCGGTCTCAGGTGAATTCACTTCCTTGCCGAACGGAGCCGCCAAAACCCGTAATGGCGCATCGAAAAAAGTTGCGGGCGTCAGTACCTGCACTCGGGCGCGGCCTGGTCGAGCAAGGCCACGATGCGCCCGACCAGCCGTTCGCTGTAGGCGGGCGCGGGGTGCAGCACGTCCGCCATTTCGGCGGGCTTGAAGGAAACGGCACCCCAGTCGGCAAACAGCGCGCCGGTTTCGCCGGCCACGCGCCGGGCGATGTTGTCGGCCGCGTCCCTGCCCGGTGCGGGGTGCGTCTGGCGGCTGAGGCCGGTGATGACCGGCGTGCGCCCCTGGGCCTGCACGTGCGCCACCATGCGGCGCAGCGCCGGCTCGTAGGGCTGGCCGAACTGCCCGTCGTTGATGCCGTGTTGCAGCACCACGAAATGCGTGGTCAGCGGTGTGCTGGAGAAGGCGGGCGCGCGCTGGGTGGCTGTCGACCCCGGCGCGCTGTTGTCGAACACCGTGTAGGCCGGCCGCAGGCGCTTGAGCATCGCCGCGGGCGGCTCGTCGAAGCGCTTGTTGTAGCCGTAGGCACCGTGGAGGATCGAGTCGCCCTCCAGGGTGACGGTGCAGTCGCGGGGTGCGTCGTCGGGAGCTTTCGCGGACGCCGCCGGACGGGTCGGGGCACTGCTGCTGTGGCTATTGCTGCTGCCCCTGTCGCCTCCGCAGGCGGGGACCAGCGCACCGATCGCAAGGATGGCAAGCAGCGTGAAAGCGATGTCGGACAGGCGGACACAGGCCGCGTGGGGGCGTGCGGAAAGAGAAACCAAGGCGATCTCCGGCAAGGGCCTCCGGCGTTTTCCGGAAGCATCGATCCCTTGCCGTACGAGTTTTCAAAACCCGCAATGCGCCTTGCGTTTCAGGTCAGTCGGCCATGTAAAGCCTGCTTCGTCTTCAGCGCTTGGCGAACACGCCGTTCCACGCGAACACCGAGTTCGGCGCGTTCACGCGCATCGGCAGGGCCGCGGGGCTCGGTGGGGTTTCTTTCTTCTTCGGGGGCTCGTGCTCGACGCGCACGCCCTTGGCCAGCTGGTCTTCGACCAGGCTCTGCAGCGTGACGGAGCCCAGGAATTCCATGACATGGTGCTTGGCGGAGGCCCACAACGCATCGGTCGAGTAGCAGCCCTTGCTGCTGCCGGCGTCTTCCTTGTTCGGTGAGGCTTCGGTGTCGGCCAGTGGCTGTCCATCGACCGAAGCGAGGATGTCCGCCACGGTGATTTCGGACGCCCTGCGCGTCAGCGTGTAGCCGCCGCCCGGTCCGCGCGTTGCCTTGATCAGCGCATGCTGGCGCAGCTTGCTGAACAGCAGTTCGAGCGACGAGCGGGCAATGTGCTGTCGTCGGCTGATCGACGCCAACGGTACGGGGCCATCCCGTTCGCGCATGGCGACATCGATCATGGCCGTCAAGGCGAAGCCGCCCTTCGTCGTGAGACGCATGGAGTGTTCCTCGGTGTTGGGTTTTGCAAACAATGCGTGATAGGTGTGCAAAAGACCGGGAAAGTTTCCTTCGGGAGGTAAAGGCCTTTTTTGAAACAAATCGAAAAAAGCCCGCCGCGGGGCTAGGACGACCAGCGATGAAGTTCCACGCCAGGAGCGTCGAGTGCCAGCTTCAGCACGTTGCCGTGCGTGGAGTCGGTGACGAACAAGGTCGACCTGCCAGGGCCACCGAAGGCAATGTTCGTCGTCGACGCACCGGTGGGCCCGCGCAGCACCATGACGGGTTCGGCGCGCGCGTTGAGCACCCAGACATAGCCCAGGCCGGGGTTGGCCACCAGCACTCGCCCCTGCGTGTCGACCGCAAGCCCATCAGGGCCGCTGGGCCCGTAGGACGTGAAGAACTGGCTCACCTTGGCAACGCTCCCGTCGGCCAGCAAGGGCACGCGCCAGACGCAGTTGCCGCGCGTCACCGCGAGATAGAGCACCTTGCCGTCCGGCGAGAGGGCGACGCCATTCGGGCTGGGCACGTTGGACAGCAGCAGGTCGAGCTGCCCGTCGGGCCTCAGGCGATACAGGCGACCCGATGGGTCGTGCAAGCCGCTCTGGCCCTGGTCCGTGAAATACACGTTGCCTCGCGCATCGAGCACCAGGTCGTTCACGCCCTTGAAGCTCTCGGTGTTGCGCCGCTGAAGGTGCGGCGTGATGCGGCCGGTTCGCACATCCACCCGCATCAGGCCGTTCTTGTAGTCGGTGACGAGCAGGGTGTGTGCGTCGATGAACTTCATGCCGTTCGGCTCGCCGTCGTATTCGGCGATCAGTGTCCATTCGCCCGATGCGTCGATGCGGAAGATCCGGCCGAAAGGGATGTCCGTGACGTAGAGGTTGCCGTCGTCGTCGAACACAGGGCCTTCGAGGAAGGAGTCGGTCACCTGCCCGCCGCGATTGGCATCGGCCCAGACGCTGGGCTCCGGGCGGCGAAAGGACTCGGGCATGCTGGTGAAGGTCTGCAGGTCCAGCACCTGGGGCGCTTGAAGCAGGTACAAGTCGGTCTCCTCTGCGATCAGGTCATCGCGAAGCCATAGAGCCTCGCCGGGTTGTCGACCAGGATGCGGTCGCGCACGGCGGTGGCGCCATCGCACCATGCCGACAGCACGTTTGCCAGGTCGGCGTCGTTGACGGTCCCTGGAGTCTCCGTGGTGTGAGGCCAGTCGCTGCCCCAGACCAGCCGTTCCGGTGCTGCCTTGACCAGCGCACGGCCCAGCGCGAAGGCATCCTGGTAGGCGGGCGCTCCGTCGCGCGATCGCATGTAGACGCCCGACAGCTTCATCCACGTATTGCCGCCGTCGAGCAGCCGTCGCGCCACCGCAAACGCCGCGCCATCGACGCCGTCGGCCGGGTCGATGCGGGCCATGTGGTCTATCACCAGCGGTACCGGGAGTGCCGCCAATATCGGCGCGAGCTCCACCAGTTGTTCGGGTTGCAGGAAGACCTGGATGTGCCAGCCCAGCCGGGCCACCTTGCGTGCCAGCGTCGTCAGCATCTGCGGCGTGGTGAGGCCCCAGGACTGCGGCGTCACGAAGTTCACGCGCAAGCCGCAGATGCGTTGTGCCGCCAGGCGGTCGAGTTCGTCGTCGGCCACGTCCTGGCCGACGACTGCGATGCCGCGCGCACGCTCGCCCAGTTGCGCGAGCGCGTCGAGCGTGCAGGCGTTGTCCGTGCCGTAGGTCGAGGGATTGACGACCACCGTGCGCGAGGTTCCGAGCCGCTGCTGGAGCAAGCGATAGGCTGCCACCTCGGCGCGCGGCGGCTGGCGCTTCCAGTGCGGCGACGCGGCGAAGCGCGGGTCGAAGATGTGCATGTGGCTGTCGCAGGCGTCGGCGGGCAGTGCAGCCGCGGGCCGGTTCGTCCCCACCGAATGGGGCACCGGCTGTGCGTTGGGGGCTGGGTTCATGGCTGTCTTCAGTCGAGCTTGATGTTGCCCTTGCGGATCACTTCCGCCCATTTCGCGTCTTCCTTCTTCAGGAAGTCGGCGAACTCGGATGGCGTCGAGCCGACCGGCTGCACGCCCACATCCACGAAGCGCCGCTTCACTTCGTCATTCTTCAGGACATCGACCACCGCCTTGTGGAGCTTGTCGGCGATGGGCGCGGGCGTGCCGGCCGGCAGGAGCAGGCCGTTCCACTCGTAGGCCTCGTAGCCGGGCGCAACGGTTTCGGCGATGGTCGGCACATCGGGCAGGCGCGCAGAGCGCTGCGGCGACGACACCGCCAGCGCGCGCAGCTTGCCGGAAGACACGAGCGGATACGACGCCGCGATGGTGCTGAACATGAAGTCGACCTGGCCGCCCATGACGTCGGAGATGGCGGGGCCGCCGCTCTTGTAGCCGACATGCACCATGTCGAGCCCGAGCCGCTGGCGCAGCAGTTCCGCCGCAAGCCGCTGCACGGTGCCGCTTCCGCCCGACGCGAAGTTGAGCTTTCCGGGTTCGGCCTTCGCCCTGTCCGCGAGGTCCTTGATGCTCTTCACCGGCGACTCCGCGCGGACGATCACGATGTTGGGCGCCAGCGAGACGAGCGCCAGCGGCTGCAGGGCATTGCCGGCGTACGGCATGCGGGGAAAGAGATGTGGATTGATCGAGTACGGCGTGGCGTCGTAGAGCACCGTGTAGCCGTCGGGCGCGGCCTTGGCGGCAAAGCTCGCGCCGATGGTTCCGCTGGCGCCGGGCCTGTTGTCGACGATCACGCTGGTGCCCAGCTTCTCGCCCATGCGCACCGCCAGCACGCGCGCCAGCGCGTCCGCGGAGCCACCCGGCGCATACGGCACGACGAGCGTGATGGGGCGGTCCGGAAAGGCCGCCTGTGCGGACACGGCAGCAGTGAAGAGGCATGCGGCGAGCATGCGTTGGATGGCCTTCATCATGGATTCCTTGGGGTGTGCAGTCATTCGGTCTTGAGGTCGAGCGTTCGGGCCAGCTCGCCGTAGAGCCTGACCTCGCGCGCCAGTTGCGCGCCGAAGGCATCGGCGCAGGTGTTCTGTGCTTCCATGCCGAGCGAGCGCAGCTTCTCTTGCGTGGCCGGCGCTTGCGCAAACTCGGTGGCTGCGCGGCGCAGCACGGCCAGGACTTCCGGCGGCGTTTTGGCGGGCGCAAGCAGGCCGTACCACGCGTCAGCCGTGTAGCCCTTGACGCCCACCTCCTCGAAAGTCGGCACGTCCGGCAGCAGTGCCGATCGCTTCGGTGCCGCCACGGCCAGGGCCGTCAGCTTGCCCGACTGCACCTGTGTGAGCACCGAGCCCAGCGTGGCGAAAGAGCTGTCGACCTGGCCTCCCATGAGATCGGTCGTCGCCTGCGCCGCGCCCTTGTACGGAATGTGGTTCATCGACGTGCCTGTCAGCCGCGTGAACTGCGCACTCGCGAAATGTCCCGAGCTGCCCGAACCCGGCGTGGCATAGGTGCGCTTGCCCGGTTCGGCCTTCACCGCCTGCAGGAACGCGTCGAACGACTTGACGGGCATCGATGGCCCGACGACCAGCACCGTCGGGCTCACGGCGAGCGAGCACACCGGAGCGAACGACCGCACGGCGTCGAACTTGACCCGCTGGCTGTAGAGAGCGGGGATCATCGTGTGATTCGTCGCGCCCAGCAGCAGCGTGTAGCCGTCGGCCGGCGCGGCAGCGACTGCTTCGGCCGCGAGGATCGTGTTGGCGCCGGGCTTGTTGTCCACGATGAAGGGCTGGCCCAGGGCGCGCGATGCATGGTCGGCAAAGGCGCGCGCCACCACATCGGTGGGGCCGCCTGCGGAAAAGCCGACGAGGATGCGCACCGGCTTGGCTGGCCAGGTCTGCGCATGCGCTGTTGCCAGCGCGGCCTGAAGCCCAATCAGCCCGAGCATGGCCATCGTGCGGCGGGCGTTCTTGCCTCTGTTCATTCTTGTCTCCTTGTTCTGGTCCGGATGATGCAGGCTGCCCTGCAGCCCCGAGCCTCAGGCTCTCAGGCGCTCGTCGTCTGGCGGGCGAGCACCTGCAGCAGATTCTTCGCCGCACCCACACCCATGTTCACGTAGGCATCGCTGGTCACGCCGCCGATGTGGGGGCTCAGCACGAAGTTCTTCTCGCCCTGGAACGGATGGCCGGGCGCCATCGGCTCGACCGCGAAGCTGTCCAGCCCGGCCATGGCCACCTGGCCCGAGCGGACCGCCGCCAGCAGCGCAGCCTCTTCGATCAGGCCGCCGCGTGCCGTGTTGATGACGATCACGCCGCGCTTGCAGCGCGCCAGTGTCTCGGCGTTGAGCAGCCCGCGGTTGTCGTCCGTCAACGGGCAGTGCAGAGAGATGGCATCCGATTCGGCCCAGATGGTCGCCAGGTCCACGGCTTGTACGTACGCCGGAAGGTTCTTGGCGTACGGATCGAACCCAAGCACGCGCATGCCCAGCGCATCGGCCATGCGCGCGAAACGCAGCCCGATGGCGCCGAGCCCGATGAGGCCGATGGTGCGGCCGCCGAGCTCGAGGCTCTTGTGCGTTGCCTTGTCCCAGTGGCCGGCATGCATGCGCGCGTCCAGCGCCACCACCGACTTGGCGCAGGCCAGGAGCAGCGCGAGCGCCTGCTCGGCCACCGCCGCGGCATTGGCGCCCACGGCCGCGACCACTTCGATGCCGCGTGCCTGTGCGGCCGCCTTGTCGATCGTGTCCGTGCCGCTGCCGTGCTTGGAGATCACCTTGAGCGAAGGGGCCGCGTTCATGACTGTCGGGCCCACCTTGCCGTAACGCACGATGATGGCCACGGGGTCATGCGCGCGGCACAGCGCCACGAGGTCGTCCTCGGTCGGCGTCTTGCCCGCGTAGATGACTTCGTATCCCTCGAGGAGGTCGAGTGCCTGCGGCGCGAGGTCGGCGCCCGTTACCAGGATGGCTCTCACAGCGTCTCGCCCTCCTTCAGCACACCGGCCGTGCGCAGCGCTGCATCGAGCCACTTGGCGGCGGTGTCCCCGCCCTTGATGGCGGCGATGCGCGCGGCCTCGTCCTTCACTTTCTTCGCAGCGAGAGGCAGCAGCGACTCGATTTTTTCGCGCTCCACCACGACCACGCCGTCGCCGTCACCGGCGATGAAGTCGCCCGGATGCACCGTGACGCCGCCGATCGACACCGGATGGCCGATGCGTCCGCCGATGTTCTTGGTCGGCCCGTTCGGATTGGTGCCGACCGAGAACACCGGAAAGTCCATCTCGTCGATCTCGTTGCTGTCGCGGCAGGCCCCGTCGATGACCACGCCGGCAATGCCGACCTGCTTGCAGGCGGTCATCATGATCGTGCCCATGAGCGCGCAGGTCTGGTCTCCCTTGCCGTCGATGACGAGCACGTCGCCGGGCTTCGCCATGGCAATGGCGGCATGGATCATCAGGTTGTCGCCGGGGCGCACCTCCACGGTGATTGCGGTGCCGGCCAGCTTCATGCGGGGGCGCAGTGCCTTGATGCGGCCGTCCACCGCGCCGCGGCGCCCGGCCACGTCGGCCAGGATGGCCGGCTGGAATTCGGCGGCCTGCGCCACGATGTGCGCGGGTACGCGCTCGAAGTTGCGGACGATGTCGGGGAGGGGCGATGACATGAGGGTGCTTTCAGAAGTGATGGAATAAAGAAGGGCGCTCAATCCAGCTTGATGCCCGAAACCTTGACGACGGCGCCCCAGCGAACGCCGTCCGTGCGAATCAGCGATGCGAACTTCTCGGGCGGACCGGACATCACCTCCGCGCCTTGCGCCGCGAGCTTCTTCTGCACTTCGGGCGTGGCGAGCGCCTTGTTGAAAGCTGCGTTGAGCTTGGTGACCGCATCCTTCGGCATGGCCGCGGGGCCTGCCACGCCGAACCAGGTGACGGCCTCGAAATCCTTGTAGCCCGACTCGGCCATGGTGGGCACGTCAGGCAAGTCGCGGTTGCGTTGCAGCGAGGTCACGGCCAGCGCGCGCAACTGGCCGCTCTTGATCTGCGCGATCAGGGTCGGCACGGACGAGATGTACATCTGGATCTGGCCGCCGACCAGGTCGGTCAGGCCTTGCGATGCGCCCTTGTAGGGAACATGCGTGAACTGCACGCCCGCGGCCTTCTGGAACTGCTCGGTGGCGAGATGGGCCACTGTGCCGTTGCCCGAGCTCGCGTAGTTGAGTGCGGTGGGCTTGGCCTTGGCTGCGGCGACCACGTCCGCGAGCTTCTTGTAGGGCGACGAGGCGGAGACCACCAGCACCAGCGGCGCGGAGGCGACGAGGCCCACCGCGGCGAGGTCCTTCACCGGGTCGTAGGGCAGCTTGGCGTAGAGCGTCGGATTGATCGCGAGGTTGCTGGTCTGTCCCAGCACCAGCGTGTAGCCGTCGGGGTTGGCCTTGGCCGCCGCGTCGACACCGATGTTGCCGCCAGAGCCGGGCTTGTTGTCGATGACGATGGTCCAGCCCTCCGAGGTCGCGACCTTGTTTGCCACCTCGCGGGCAATGATGTCCGTGCCGCCGCCCGGTGGGAACGGCACGACGAGGCGGATGGGTCGCGCCGGATAGCCTTGCGCCAGCGTCACGCCGCAAGAAAACAGAAGGGCGAGGCCGATGGCCGCGCGGCGAGGAATGGAGCTGGGGCTCGAGGTACGCATTTGTCTTGTCTCCGGAATCGTTCGATCAATCAGTGCCTGCGAGCGGTGGTGCTCTCAGGCATGAAGTGACTTTAGATTTGCGTTCCGCTCCATACAATGGTGGTCCACTGAACGGACCATGGACCACTGTGCGAAACAAATTGCCGGCGACTAAGAGGCCGACCGAAGTCATCGAAGAGCCGCGTGAAGTGGACGAAGGCGCCACTGGCGGCGTAACCGCCGTCACCCGTGCCCTGCAGCTGCTCGATGCCTTCGGCATGCAGGACGAGCGCCTCTCGCTGGCTGAGCTGACCCGCCGCAGCCACATGCACAAGACAACCGCGCTGCGGCTGCTGCGCACGCTGGCGCTTGCCGGCTACGTGGTGCAGCGCGACGACGGCGAATGGCGGCTGGGGCCCGCGGCAGGCTGGCTCGGAGCCCGCTACCAAGCCAGCTTCGATGCCAACAATGTGGTGGAGCCGATGCTGCTCGCCCTGTCGCATGCAACGGGCGAGAGCGCGGCGTTCTATGTGCGCGAAGGAAATTCCAGGACTTGCCTGGCGCGCGTGGAAGGGCCGCAGCCCATCCGGCATCACGCGCGCATGGGCGCGATGCTGCCGCTGGAAAAAGGGTCACCGGGGCGGGTGATTCTTGCGTTCTCCGGCGAGCCCGGAAAGCTATATGAAGACATCCGCAAGAAGGGCTATCACTTCTCCATCGGCGAGCGCGAGAAGAACGTGGCGACCGTGTCGGCGCCGGTCTTCGGCCTGCGCTGGGCGCTGCTGGGTTCGGTGTGCATCTCGGGCCCCGCGGACCGGCTGCCCAAGGCAAAGCTGCTCGGCCACGCGAAGACGATCATGAAGGCCGCGAACGAACTCTCCTATGCGTTGGCCGGCCGGCCCACTGCGCAGACTCCGGCCGTGGTCTCCACCTGGCATCCCTAGAAGGGGCCGGTGGAGTCCGCGCTGAGCTCAGGCCAATGCGCGCAGCGTCTTGGCGGCCGCCACCATGTTGGTCAGCGCCGGCACCACTTCCGCCCACTGGCGCGTCTTCAGGCCGCAGTCGGGGTTGACCCACAGGCGTTCGGCAGGAACGCGCTCCGCCGCCTTCCTCATCAGCTGCACGATGTGCTCCTGGCTCGGAATGTTCGGCGAGTGGATGTCGTACACGCCGGGGCCGATCTCGTTGGGGTACTTGAAGTTGTCGAAGGCATCGAGCAGCTCCATGTCCGAACGCGAGGTCTCGATGGTGATGACGTCGGCATCCATGTCGGCGATCGACGCGATGATGTCGTTGAACTCCGAGTAGCACATGTGCGTGTGGATCTGCGTCTCGTCGCGCACGCCGTTGGCCGTGATGCGGAAAGATTCGACAGCCCAGTCCAGGTACTCCTGCCACTGCGACTTGCGCAGCGGAAGACCTTCGCGCAGCGCCGCCTCGTCGATCTGGATCACGCGCACGCCGGCCTTTTCCAGGTCAAGCACTTCTTCGCGTATGGCCAGCGCAAGCTGGTGGCACGACACCGAGCGCGGCTGGTCGTCACGTACGAAAGACCAGTTCAGGATGGTGACCGGACCGGTCAGCATGCCCTTCATCGGCTTTTGCGTGAGCGACTGCGCGTACTTGATCCACTCCACGGTCATCGCCTTCGGACGGCTGATGTCGCCGAACAGAATCGGCGGCTTCACGCAGCGCGAACCGTACGACTGCACCCAGCCGAACTGGCTGAAGGCGTAGCCGTCGAGTTGCTCGCCGAAGTACTCGACCATGTCGTTGCGTTCGGCTTCGCCGTGCACCAGCACGTCCAGGCCCAGGACTTCCTGTTCCTTCACGCTGCGGCCGATTTCGGCCTGCATCGCGGCCTTGTAGCCTGCTGCATCGAGGCGACCCGCCTTGAACTCACTGCGCGCATGGCGGATTTCCGCAGTCTGCGGGAATGAGCCGATGGTGGTGGTCGGGTAGGCCGGCAGCTTCAGCAGAGCGGCTTGCTTGGGCGCGCGCTGGGCGTAGACGCTCTTGCGCTGGCCCAAGGCCGCGTTCAGCCTGGCGATAGCGGCCTTGACGCCGGGGTTGTTCACGCGCGGCGAGTTGCGGCGGGCGGAAATGGCGGCTTGATTGGCTGCCAGCTCATCCTTTACGGCATCGCGGCCGTGGCGCAAGGCGGCGGCCAGCACTCTCAGCTCCTCGAGCTTCTGGAGTGCGTAGGCGAGCCACCACTTGACCTCGGCATCGAGCTTCTGCTCGCTGGCCAGATCCACCGGCACGTGCAGCAGCGAGCACGACGGTGCGATCCAGAGGCGGTCGCCCAGGCGCTGCGCCAGCGGCTCGAGCCAGTCGAGGACGGCGGCCAGGTCGCTCTTCCAGATGTTGCGGCCGTTGATGACCCCGAGCGACAACACCTTGTGCGCGGGCAGCATGCTCAGCAGAGGCACCACGTCGTCGCGGCCGTTGATGGCGTCGACGTGCAGGCCCGCAACCGGAAGGTTGGCGGCCAGGTACTTGTTCTCCTGCAGCTGGCCGAAATAGGTCGCGAGCAGGATCTTGACCTTGGCGGCCTTGAGATGGTGGTAGGCCGTGTTGAAGGCATGTTGCCAGTCGGCGTCCAGCTCGGTGACGAGCAGGGGCTCGTCGATCTGCACCCACTCGACGCCCTGGGCCGCCAGCGCGTCGAGCAGTTCCGCGTACACGGGCAGCAGGCGCGGCAGCAGCGCGAGCTTGTCGGAGTCGTCCTTGGCCTTGCCGATGGACAGGTACGTCACGGGGCCCACCAGCACGGGCTTGGCCTTCACGCCCTGCGCCTTCGCTTCGGCGAGCTGCTCCAGGATGCGCGATGCGTCGAGCCTGAACTCGGTTGCCGACGTGAACTCGGGGACGATGTAGTGGTAGTTGGTGTCGAACCACTTCGTCATTTCGCCGGCGGCCACGCCGCCGCAGCAGCCCGCGTGGTCTTCGGCGGACTGCGCCGAGCGGCCGCGCGCCACGCGGAAGTAGTTGTCCAGGGCATCGCCGTGGAAGCCGCGCACGCGCTCGGGCAGGTTGCCCAGCGTGAAGCTCATGTCCAGCACCTGGTCGTAGAACGCGAAGTCGCCCACCGGGACCAGATCGATTCCGGCCTGGTCTTGCCAGTGGCGTTGGCGCAGCTCGGCGCCGAGCGCCTTGAGCGCGTCGCGCGAGGACTCTCCCTTCCAGTACGACTCGAGCGCGAACTTCAATTCGCGCCTGGCGCCGATGCGGGGAAAGCCAAGGTTGTGGGTGGTGGTCATGGGTATCGGAACGTCCGGCAGTCAGAGAAAGTGGGGATCGTAGGTTTGCCGACTCTTGAAGTAAAATGGTCTTATTTCACGTATCCATGAATACTGCTCATTAGTCATGTTGGAGCGCACGCATCTCGCCATCGTCCAGGAGGTGGACAAGCAAGGCTCGCTCACGGCCGCCGCCGAGGTGCTTCACCTGACGCAATCGGCCTTGAGCCATTCCATCCGCAAGCTCGAGATCCAGCTCGGAACGGAGATCTGGCAGCGCGAAGGACGCAGCCTGCGGCTGACGCAGGCGGGCCAGTACCTGCTGGCGGTTGCCAACCGCGTGCTGCCGCAGCTCACGCTGGCGGAGGAACGCCTGCGCCAGTTCGCCCAGGGCGAGCGCGGGTCGCTGCGCATCGGCATGGAATGCCATCCCTGCTACCAGTGGTTGCTGAAGGTGGTGTCGCCGTACCTGGCGTCATGGCCCGACGTGGATGTGGATGTGAAGCAGAAATTCCAGTTCGGCGGCATCGGCGCGCTCTTCGGCTACGAGATCGACCTGCTGGTGACGCCCGATCCGCTCTACAAGCCGGGCCTGCACTACGAGCCCGTGTTCGACTACGAGCAGGTGCTCGCGGTCGCGCGCGGCCACCGCCTGGCGAACGTGCCCTACGTCAAGCCCGCGCAACTGACCGAGGAGGTGCTCGTCACCTACCCGGTGGCGACGGACCGGCTGGACATCTACAACATGTTCCTGATGCCCGCGGGCGTGACGCCCAAGCGCCACAAGGCAATCGAGACGACGGACATCATGTTGCAGATGGTGGCGAGCGGCCGTGGCGTGGCCGCGCTGCCTCGCTGGCTGGTGGAGGAATACGCGGAGAAGATGGAAATCGTCCCGGTCCGGCTGGGCTCGCGCGGCATCGCCAAGCAGATCTTTCTTGGCGCGCGGGAAGCGGACACCGACGTCGATTACCTGAAGGCCTTTGTCGAGCTGGCGCGTCAGGTGTAGCGCTTCTCCAGCGCGTCCCACTCCGGCTTGCCGATCAGAAACTGTCGCCGGGCACGCGCACCCAGCCTTCCATCAACACGCGGGCGCTCCGGCTCATCAGGGCTTTGGTCACCACCCATTCGCCAGCGACCTTGTGGGCCTCGGCACCGACGCGCAGCGTGCCGGACGGGTGGCCGAAGCGCACCGCCTGGCGCTCGCCACCGCCGGCCGCGAGGTTCACCAACGTGCCGGGGATCGCCGCTGCGGTGCCGATGGCGACCGCGGCCGTGCCCATCATGGCGTGGTGCAGCTTGCCCATCGACAGCGCACGCACGAGCAGGTCCACGTCCGCCGCCTTCACGGCCTTGCCGCTGGAAGCCGTGTAGTCCCTGGGCGCTGCGACGAAGGCCACCTTGGGCGTGTGCTGGCGCCTGGCGGCCTCGCCGATGTCCTTGATGAGGCCCATCTTTACCGCGCCATGCGCGCGGATCGTCTCGAACATTGCCAGTGCCTTCGCGTCGCTGTTGATGGCGTCCTGCAGTTCGGTGCCGGTGTAGCCGATGTCTGCGGCGTTGACGAAGATGGTCGGAATGCCCGCGTTGATCAGCGTTGCTTTCAGCGTGCCCACGCCGGGCACCTCGAGGTCTTCGAGCACCTTGCCGGTCGGGAACATCGCGCCGCCGCCATCGCCGTCTCCCTCGTCGGCCGGGTCGATGAATTCCAGCGGCACCTCGGCTGCGGGAAAGGTCACGCCGTCGAGTTCGAAGTCGCCGGTTTCCTGCACCTCGCCTTGGGCGATGGGCACGTGGGCGACGATGGTCTTGCCGATGTTGGCCTGCCAGATGCGCACGGTGCACATGCCGTTCTGCGGCACGCGCGCCCGGTCGATCAGGCCCTGCGCAATCGCGAACGGACCGACCGCCGCCGACAGGTTGCCGCAGTTGCCCGACCAGTCGACGAAGGCGCTGTCGATGGAGACCTGGCCGAACAGGTAGTCGACGTCGTGGTCCGGCCGCGTGGAGCGCGACAGGATCACGGTCTTCGAGGTGGAGGAGGTGGCCGCGCCCATGCCGTCGATCTGCTTGGCGTAGGGGTCGGGGCTGCCGATCACTCGCAGCAGCAGCGCATCGCGCGCCGGCCCGGGCTGGCGCGCCGCCGCGGGCAGGTCCTGCAGGCGAAAGAACACGCCCTTGCTGGTGCCGCCGCGCATGTAGACGGCGGGAATCTTGATCTGGGGAACGGATGCCATGGCAAATGGAGTGGTGGTTGTCTTCAGGCTGCCGACTTGTTCTCGGCCAGGAAGTCTTGTGCAAAGCGCTGCAGCACGCCGCCTGCTTCGTAGATCGACACTTCCTCGGCGGTGTCCAGCCGGCAGGTCACCGGAACCTGCAGCGTGTCGCCGCTCCTGTGGTGGACGACCAGCGTGAGGTCGGCGCGCGGTGCGGGCTTGCCGATCACGTCGTAGGTTTCGGTGCCGTCCAGGCCCAGCGTGAGCCGCGTGGTGCCGGGCTTGAACTCCAGCGGCAGCACGCCCATGCCGAGCAGGTTGGTGCGGTGGATGCGCTCGAAGCCCTCGGCCACGACGGTTTCCACGCCGGCCAGGCGCACGCCCTTGGCGGCCCAGTCGCGCGACGAGCCTTGGCCATAGTCGGCGCCGGCCACGATGATCAGCGGCTGCCTGCGGTTCAGGTACGTCTCGATCGCCTCCCACATGCGCACGACCTTGCCTTCAGGCTCGATGCGCGCGAGCGACCCCTTCTTCTGCACGCCGTCGACCACCGCCATCTCGTTGACGAGTTGCGGGTTGGCGAAGGTGGCGCGCATGGCCGTCAGGTGGTCGCCGCGGTGCGTGGCGTAGGAGTTGAAGTCTTCTTCCGGAAGACCCATCTTCGCCAGGTACTCGCCGGCGGCGCTGTCCAGCAGGATCGCGTTGGAAGGCGACAGGTGGTCGGTCGTGATGTTGTCCGGCAGCAGCGCCAGCGGCCGCATGCCGCGCAGCGTGCGCGGATTGGCCGCGAGCGCGCCCACGCCCTCGCTGTCCCAATAAGGCGGGCGGCGGATGTAGGTGGACTGCGGTCGCCAGTCGTATTGCGGGCTCACCTTTTCGCCGCTGTCCGCGTGGATCGCGAACATGGGCTCGTAGACCTTGCGGAACATCTCTGGCCTGACGGAGGCCGCGACGATCGAGTCGATTTCCTCGTCGCTCGGCCAGAGGTCGTTGAGCCGGATCTCCTTGCCATCGACGATATCCAGGATGTCGCGCTCGATGTCGAAGCGCATGGTGCCCGCGATCGCGTAGGCCACGACCAGCGGCGGCGATGCGAGAAAGGCCTGCTTCGCATACGGATGGATGCGGCCGTCGAAGTTGCGGTTGCCCGAGAGCACCGCGGTGGCGTACAGGTCGCGCTCGATGATCTCCTGCTGGATCTTCGGGTCCAGCGCGCCCGACATGCCGTTGCAGGTGGTGCAGGCAAAGGCGACGATGCCGAAGCCGAGTTGCTCCAGCTCGGGCAGCAGGCCGGCGTCGCGCAGGTAGAGCTCCACCGCCTTCGAGCCCGGCGCCAGCGATGACTTGACCCACGGCTTGCGCTTGAGCCCTAGCCGGTTGGCATTGCGCGCCAGCAGCGCGGCCGCGATCACGTTGCGGGGGTTCGAGGTGTTGGTGCACGACGTGATGGCCGCGATGATCACGGCGCCGTCGGGCATCAGGCCCGCTGCTTCCTGCCGCCTGGCCTCTGCAAGACCGACGGCGATGTTGCGCTCGGCCAGCTGCGAGGTCGGCAGCCGGCGGTGCGGGTTGGAGGGGCCGGCCATGTTGCGCACCACGCTCGACAGGTCGAACTTCAGCACGCGTTCGTAGCTGGCGGTCTTCAGCGCATCGCCCCAGAAGCCGGCCGTCTTCGCATACGTTTCGACCAGCGCGACCTGTGCGTCCTCGCGGCCGGTGAGCCGCAGGTAGGTGAGCGTCTGGTCGTCGATGTAGAAGAGCGCGGCCGTGGCGCCGTACTCGGGGCACATGTTGGAGATGGTGGCGCGGTCGCCAATGGTCAGGCCGTGCGTGCCCTCGCCGAAGAACTCCAGGTACGCGCCGACCACTTTTTCCTTGCGCAGGAACTCGGTGAGCGCCAGCACGATGTCGGTCGCGGTGATGCCCGGCTGGCGCTGGCCTGTCAGCTCCACGCCGACGATGTCAGGCAGGCGCATCCACGAGGCACGGCCCAGCATCACGTTCTCGGCTTCCAGGCCGCCGACGCCCACCGCGATCACGCCCAGTGCATCGACGTGCGGCGTGTGGCTGTCGGTGCCCACGCATGTGTCCGGGAAGGCCAGGCCGTCCTGCACGTAGACCACCGGCGACATCTTCTCCAGATTGATCTGATGCATGATGCCGTTGCCCGCCGGAATCACTTCCATGTTGGCAAAGGCGCGCTTCGTCCAGTCGATGAAATGGAAGCGGTCTTCGTTGCGGCGGTCTTCGATCTGCCGGTTTTTCTCGAAGGCGTTCGGATCGAATCCGCCGCACTCCACGGCCAGCGAGTGATCCACGATCAGCTGCACTGGCACCACCGGGTTCACCTGCGCGGGGTCGCCGCCCTCGGCTGCGATTGCGTCGCGCAAACCGGCCAGATCCACCAGCGCGGTCTGGCCCAGGATGTCGTGGCACACCACGCGCACGGGAAACCACGGAAAGTCGCGATCGCGCCGGCGCTCGATGAGCTGCAGCAGGCATTCGTCCAGGATGGATGTGTCGCAGCGGCGCACCAGGTTCTCGGCATGCACGCGCGCGGTGTAGGGCAGGGTGTCCCAGGCGCCGGGGCGCAGCGCATCGACCGCGGCGCGGGCATCGATGTAGTCCAGCGTGGTGCCGGGGAGTCGTTTTCTGTGTCGTGGATTCATCGTGGCAAATCGGGAAGCGGCCTACTCGGAGCGGATGTCGTTGTCTTTCACGACCTTGGCGTAGCGCGGAATCTCGGCGCGAATCAGTGCGCCGAACTGTTGCGCGGTGCCGCCCGCAGCGGACACGCCGGTGGGCTCCAGCTTGGCGTTGAGTTCGGGCGCCTTCAGTCCGGCGTCGAGCGCGCCGTTGAGCTTTGCGAGCGCGGCGGGCGGCACGCCCTTGGGCGCGATCAGCCCGTGCCATGCCACCACGTCGTACTCGGGCAGGCCGCCGGCCTCGGCGATCGAGGGAATGTTGGGGTAGGCCTGCAGGCGCTGCGCCGTGGTCACGGCAAACGCACGCAGCCGGCCTGACTGCACGTGCGGCATCAAGGCCTCGGTGCCTGCGACCAGCATGTCCACGTTGCCTGCCACCAGGTCGGTGACAGCCGGCCCCGTGCCCCGGTACGGCACGTGTGTGGCCTTGACCTTGGCCATGCCGAACATGTACTCGGTCACGATGTGCAGGTGGCTGCCGTTGCCCGCCGAGGCGAAGGTCAGCTTGCCCGGGTTCTGGCGCCCGTAGTCGAGCAGCTCCTTCAGGTTCTTCGCCGGCACCTTGGCCGGGTTGACGCACAGCACGTATGCGCCCTTCGACAACTGGATCACCGGCGTCATGTCGGCGACCGGGTCGAAGCGCAGCTTGTACAAGGAGGGGTTGACGGTGTAGCTGCCGGCAATCAGCAGCAGCGTGTAGCCGTCGCCGGGCGTGTGCAATGCGTACTCGGTGCCGAGCGTGCCGCCGGCGCCTGGGCGGTTGTCCACCACCACGGCCTGGCCCAGCTTCTGGCTGAGCACGTTCGACGCAACGCGCGCGATGAAGTCGGAGCCCCCGCCGGGCGCAAAGGGGCAGACGATCTTGAGCGGCTTCGCCGGAAAGGCATCCTGGGCCCAGCCGGTGCGGGCAACGGGCAGCGCCAGCCCGGCGAGGGCTGCTGATGAAAAGGCGCGGCGATTCAGGGTCATGCTGTTGTCTCCAGTGTTGTTGTGCATGCCGCCCGCGACGGTGTGCCATCGCAGTGGCAGGCGCTAGTTTGCTCCCGCATGGCAAACCCGCGATAAACGCTCGGAGACTCCTGTGCGGCTCAGACCCGCGCCTCGATCGGCACGAACTTCACGTCTTCGGGACCGGTGTAGTTGGCGCTCGGGCGAATGATCTTGTTGTCTACGCGCTGCTCGATCACGTGCGCGGCCCAGCCGCTGGTGCGCGCGATCACGAACAGGGGCGTGAACATCGCGGTGGGCACGCCCATCATGTGATAGCTCACGGCGCTGAACCAGTCGAGATTGGGAAACATTTTCTTGGCCTCCCACATCACCGACTCCAGCCGCTGCGCGATGTCGAACATCTTGGTCGAACCGGCTTCGTCGGACAGCCGCCTGGCCACGCCCTTGATCACCACGTTGCGCGGATCGCTCACCGTGTAGACAGGGTGGCCGAAACCGATCACCACCTCCTTGGCCTCCACGCGCCGGCGGATGTCGGCCTCGGCTTCGTCGGGCGAGTCGTAGCGCTTCTGGATCTCGAAGGCCACCTCGTTGGCGCCGCCGTGCTTGGGGCCGCGCAGCGCGCCGATCGCGCCCGCGATGGACGAATACATGTCGCTGCCGGTGCCGGCGATCACGCGCGCGGTGAAGGTCGAGGCGTTGAACTCGTGCTCGGCATACAGGTTCAGCGAGGTGTGCATCGCGCGCACCCAGGCCTTGGAAGGCTTCTCGCCATGCAGCAGGTGCAGGAAGTGGCCGCCGATGGAGTCGTCGTCGGTCTCCACATCGATGCGCTTGCCCTGGCTGCTCCAGTGATACCAGTACAGCAGCATCGAGCCGAGCGAGGCCATCAGGCGATCCGCGATGTCGCGTGCGCCGGGCAGGTTGTGGTCGTCCTTCTCGGGCAGGATGCAGCCCAGCGCCGAGACGCCGGTGCGCATCACGTCCATCGGGTGGGCGCCGGCGGGCAGGCTCTCCAGCGCGTTCTTCACGTTGGCCGGCAGGCCGCGCATGGCCTTCAGCCGTGCCTTGTAGGCCTTGAGCTCGGCGCGCGTGGGCAGCTTGCCGTGCACCAGCAGGTGGGCGATTTCTTCGAATTCGCAGACCTCGGCGATGTCCAGGATGTCGTAGCCGCGGTAGTGCAGGTCGTTGCCGGTGCGGCCCACGGTGCACAGCGCCGTGTTGCCCGCGGTCACGCCCGACAGGGCGACGGACTTCTTGGCCTTGAAGCCGGCCGGTGCGGCGGTTTCGAGCGTGGAGGTCATGGTGGTCATGCAGTTTCCTTGTCCAGATAAGAGCGATCAATGGCGGCGGGGCGGCCGGCGGCATCGACCGCCACCATCTCGAACACACCCTTGAGGACTTCTTCCGCCGGAACGCCCGGCACGTCGGCCAGGCCGGTCACGCACACGGTCATCGAACATCGGCCGATGCGGCTGACCCACCCGCGCAGGACAAGCTGATAGCCCACCGGCACGGGCGACAGAAAGCTGACGCTGGTCACCTCGGCCATCACCACTTCGCGCTGCGCCAGGCCGCGCGCCGCCAGGAAGGCCGTCTTGCTCATGAGCTGCAGACCCTGGCCGGCGAAGAGCGTGCCGCGGTGATTTGCATGCACCGGCAGCACCAGTTCGCGGAGTTCGGTTGTTCCAACGGGTGTCGTCATGGTTCGCAATCTACGCAGAAAGCAACGACTGCAGAAGGACTGAAAGGGCGAACTCCTGCGAACGGAGGCCGGTAGATTTGCGAATGCTGCGAAGTTCGGCGAAATCAACGCTCCACGGAAAACCGGGGCGCTTCGAGATGGAAATCAACATCCAGACCAGAAAGGCGACTCACGGATATGGAAGAGACGAGTTGATGTTGGACAAGGAGTGCCAGGGGCGGTGAGTGAATTCACGCGGCCCCAAAAAATGAAGCACGGTCACCGCTCCCCCGCGCGACAGGGTGCAGCGGCCAGCATGCGCGCTGCGCGCAGGAACGCCACCGGGCCGACCCAGCTGACGTTCCAGTCGCCCGCGACCGGCACCTGGCGCTTGTGCGCGATCACCATCTGCCGCTTCGGCACCACGAGGATGTACTGGCCATGCACGCCCCAGGCCATGTACGCGCCGCTCAGCGGCGAGTCCTGCGGCTCTTCGAGCAGCCACCACAGGTAGCCGTATCCGAAACCGCGCCGCGCAGTGTGTGGCGGATGCATCTGTGCAGCGGGCGTGGTCTGCCGCGTCATTTGGTCGACCCAGTCGGCCGGCACGAGCTGCTGGCCTTGCCAGTTGCCCTGGTGCAGCATCAGGTAGCCCAGCCGCGCCATGTCGCGCGTGGACAGGTAGAAGGGGTAGGCCAGGTGCTGGGAGCGCTGCGCGTCGCCGCTGCGTGCGTGGCGTGACAGGTCGAAATCCTCGAGCTGCAGAGGTGCGGCCAGATCGTCCGCAAAAGCCTGGTAGATGCTCCTGCCGGTCAGGCGTTCGAAGGCGGTCCCCGCGGCGTTGAAGTCCCAGTTGTTGTAGAGGAAATAGCTGCCGGGCACGTGCGACCCTCGTGGGGGCGCGGCCGCCGCGTCGTCTCCGCCGTTGGCGGCCGCGTGATAGACGCCCGAACGCGCGGCGAGCAGGTCGCGCAGCCTGGCCTGTCGCTCGATGGGCAGCAAGCCGCCCACGTCGTCGATACCCAGGTCGGCCAGCGTGCGGTCGAGGTCGATGGTGCCATTGGTCACGTACTTGCCGTACATCATCGAGAGCACACTTTTGCGCACCGAGAACACGATGCTGACGCTCTGGACCGGCCCCTCGCTGAACAGCACGCGGCCATCCTGCACCGCCATGAGAGCGGTCGTGTCCAGCGTGCGCAGGTAGCTGCGGGTGGCGTCAAGTTCGCGGCGGCAGGCGCTGCCCGGTTCAGCCTCGGGTGCCGTCGCCCAGGATGCGCCCGGAAAAACCACCGGCGCGGCAGGCGTCGAGGGCGCTGAAGGTATTGCAATGGCGCATCCACCAGCGAGCGCGCACACGCCAGTGAACAGGGCTTGCGAAGCGAAGCCGGCGATGCATTTGAAGAGGTCCATTTTGAAAAGCCAACGGGTCGTGTGTCCAGCTGAATGCCGGCTCAGGAACGAAAAAGACAGTGCCATTGCGAATGCCAATACCAGAGAGCCGAATGCGCCTGCCGTGGCTGCACGGTCGTCACCAGTGGGTCGAGTGACAACCATTCATTTCATTTGCATCTTTTTCCCAGAGCAACTTAGCGGGCGCATCATGCCTTGTGCATGTCGTACTGATGCATTCCGGGTCTCGGCTCGACCCACCCGGCCGCTCCGGTATCCAACTACTTCAACTGGAGACCAAAATGAAAAAGTTCACTTCCAGCGCCATCGCCAGCCTCCTGATCGCAGGGGCAATTTTGCCGGCCGCCGCCAAGGAGAAGGTCGTCGACCGGAGCATCACGGAAGCGGAAGTCCTGGAGGCCCAGCAGGTCTGGTGCAAGGCGCTAGTTGACATCAGCGCTGCGAATTCCAGCGGCGGGCAACCGGCGGCCAAGGCGCTGGCCGAGAAGGTCATCGACAGCGCCTACGCCTACCAACTGGGCGCGGTGCTGTTCAAGCCGACGCTCACGACATCGCCGCAGACCTTCCGCACCGCTCGCGACGGTGCGCTGGCGTACTTCGTGGGCGGCAACCCTGCTTTTCCCAACGACACTGGCTTCGCCCTGAAGGGCTGGACCAAATGCGAGATTGCCAACAGTGCTGTACTGATCCACGGCGACGTGGCCAGCACACTGGGTAACGTGCTGTTCACTGACCCGGACGGCAAGGTCACCACGGTCGACAAGACCTGGACTTTCGTGAAAGACGGTGCCGGCAAGCTGCGCATCGTCGTGCATCACTCGTCACTGCCATACGCCGGCCGTTGAACACCGCGTTCGAGTGCCGGCAGGCCCAGGCTGATGCGCAACACCGACAACCACGCCCGCAACACCGCGGTACAACGGCTGCCGGATGGAGCACTGCAGCTCACGCCCATCTTCGACTTTGCCCCGATGCTCCTCGATCCCGAGATCTGCAAAACCGACCCAAGCCTTGCATGATCTGAACCCATGACGATCGCAAGGCTACGTCTCCGAAGGCACCCTTGCCAACCGGATGCCGCAATCCCTTCATGGGGGCCACCTGCTTGCGTATGCCAACCGTGGCCCCATGGTCCTCGGAACGGATCGAGTGATGAATCCTCGTCAAGGCAATGCTCCTCGAGAGAGCTTTGCCGCTGGGCCTACGGAGCAGCCATCGAATCGTCCTGCCAAGACTTGCCTGGCGCCGAAGCGCTTTTCAGGAACTCCACAAAAGCCCTCACGGTCGGCGACAACTCTCTGCTGCTCGGGAAGACTGCGCTGACCTCCACCGGAGGCAGAGTCCATTCTGGAAACAGGTGAACAAGTCGCCCGGCCTTGATATCGGGCGCACACAGGTAGCCCGACAGGCACCCTAGGCCGACGCCGGAAACCACTTGTCGGTGAATCAACAGAGGATCGTTGATGCTCAGACGCGGCTTGAGTTCGAACCGCTTCTCCTCGCTGCCGGGTCCTTTGAAAATCCAGGCCCGCGGCCTCCCGTCGACACCCGGCATCTCGATGGCGTGATGCGTTCGAATCTCGTCCAGCGCTTGGGGCGAGCCGTGCCGTGCGAGATATGCCGGGGCGGCGCAAAGGTAGCGTCGTATCGTCCCGAGCCCGACTGCGATGAGCCGCGAGTCGGTCATCGGTCCTATGCGCACCGTGACGTCGACGCTCTCGGCGATCAGATCGACGGTTCGACTGGTCAACTCCAGTGCCACGTTGACATCGGGGTATCGCTCCAGGAACTCCGGCAGCAGGTCGGACAGTACGTTGTACCCGAAGCCAATTCCGACACTGATCCGCAGCAGACCTCGCGGGTTGCCGCTCATTCCGCTGACAACATCGATCGTTTCATGGATACGCGCGAGCAGATTCACACATCGCTCATGCAATGCAACGCCGGCTTCCGTCAACTGCACTTCGTGAGTCGTGCGCTGGACGAGGCGGATTCCCAAGGCCGATTCGAGGCGAGCAACCCCTCGACTCACGCTCGATTTGGGCACATTCAGCACTCGCCCGGCCGCGGAGAAACTTCGCAGCGTCGCGACTTTCTCAAACAGGCGCAAGTCGTTCAGGTCCAGCATGTCGAAGGATTGGCTCAAAGTGAACAGGAGGACCGCTTGAGGCCCGGATAACTCTGCGGCAAGTCCTGATCGTAAACAGGCGACCGTCCCGCCATGGGAACACCGTGTTCCCGCTGCTAGGTGTGCTGTCCGACAGACTGCCCTGGCCCATCGCGCTTCAATGAGCTTGTCATCCCACCCACCTTCCTTAGTGGCACCCGCGAAAGAGCATCGAGCAGACGGAGCCGTTGACCAGCGCCAGGATCAAGCGACCGTCGTCGCCATGGTGGCGGAAGGTGACTGGGCGACAAGGTCGGCGGGATGGTCCGCTTGGTCGCAGAACACGTAGAAGCCCACACGATTCGCGACTGCGGGCACTTCGTTCCGCAAGAGTGCCCGGCGGTCGTTGTCGAACACATCATGGCCATGGCCAACCCTGCAACCCGATCAACAACCAGGAAATGAAGATGAGCAAATCCCAAGAAATGAAGAAGGTCCTGTTCGTGGGGCAGGAACCGGAGACGGTCGACTTCTCGGACCCGGCATTGCCGCCCGGCTTCGACGCCGCGAAGATCCATGCCGGCATCGCCCTCGGCATGAAGCAGATGGCAGACCGGGGCTGGCATGCCGACCTCTGTCTCGTGCGCCCGGACGACTCTGCGACAACGGTGCTGGAGCACCAACTCTCTACCATCTTCTACGACTGCGTCGTGATCGGCGGAGGCATTCGCATTCCCCCCAAGAGCCTGCTGCTTTTCGAGCGACTTGTGAACTCCGTGCACAAGTCCGCACCCCAGGCATCCATCGCCTTCAACACGTCCCCCCCGGACACCGGCGATGCCGCCGCTAGATGGCTCAACGTTGACTGAGTGGACGAAGGAATCGCACCATGACCACGATCCGTCATCCTCTGCACCTGCTCGACCGCGCCGTCATGTTCGCGATGCGGAATATGGTCGCGTCGATGAAGGGAAGCGTCACCATCCCGGAGGCGAGAAAGCCCTTTGATGAGCTGATGCAGAAGACTCCTGCAGCCGCCGGCGTGACCTACGAACAGGCTTCCGTGGGTGGTGTCGCGGGCGTTTGGTGCCGACCGGGAGATGCGCCTGACGCCAGTGCCGCGATCCTCTATTTTCACGGGGCACCTACATCGTCGGATCGGCGGTCGCCCAGCATTTCTACGGATCCAGTCGCCCCCTTCAGCGGCGCATAAAAGGAACACCAAATGACAGGTATCCAAGGAAAAGTCGTCGCAATCACTGGAGCGAGCAGTGGCATCGGTAAGGCAACCGCTTTGTTGCTGGCCGAACGGGGAGCAAAGGTCGTAGTTGGCGCGCGCCGCCAGGATCAGCTTGACTCCATCGTTTCGCAGATCAAAGCCAGAGGAGGCCAGGCAGTTGCAGTCTCGATTGACATCAAGAAGCGAGAAGATATGACCCGTTTTGTTAGCGTCGCCTTGGCGACGTTTGGGCAACTCGATGTGTTGGTGAGTAATGCGGGAACTGCGCCGATCTCTTTACTCGACGAACTGCGGGTCGAGGATTGGGAAGAGACGATCGACGTCAATGTGAAGGGCTTGCTGCATGGCATAGCAGCAGCATTGCCCGTCTTTCGCGAGCAAAAGTTCGGGCATTTCGTCAACATCTTGTCCACGGCGGGTCTGAAGATCGTGCCGACGATGGCCGTGTACGCAGGCTCGAAGAACGCGGCGAGGGCCATCACAGAGGGCCTCCGGCAAGAGGCAGGTGCCAACCTCCGCGTCACGGCGATATCCCCCGGACTCGTACAGACCGGTTTGACCTCATCAATGACGAGCGCCGAGGTGGCGAGCAAAACAAGTCAACAGATGAGTGAGATCGGAATACCGGCAGACGCCATCGCCCGCTGCATCGCCTTCGCAATCGAACAACCTGCTGACGTGGACGTTGGTGAGATCGTTGTTCGACCCACCGCACAGTCCTAGTCCAGTAGAACTACCATGACCAACTCATTGGCCGGAAAGATCGCAGTTGTCACTTAAGCACGCGGCGAACACATCTTGACGAGGGCCGCGCATTTGGCGGCGAGCGCGAGCAGGTAGTCAGCTGTGCTGCCAGCGCGGCAACGAGATCGAGGCGCAGGGCTACAAGCTGGTGCGCCAAGGCATACACGATCCCGCTCGCATCGCAGGGCGCCGGCTCCGAAATTGCGCCGCAGCCCCAATCTGTGCGAACAGCCTGATGATGGGCAGGTCGACAAACCGTCGATCTACTCAGAGATTGCGCAGGCCGAGGAATACGAGCTCAAGGGCTGGGTGGTGCTGCGACGCACGAAGGTGTCGAAGGGCCGCGAGACCTACGGCCAGCAGACCGTCTACGCGCAGATCACAGATGCTGGACGGCGTGCTCTGGAGGAGACGGCAGCGTAAACGTAGGAACGACCCCAACGGAGCGTTCAGGTGCCAGTCGATTACCCCCGGCAGTCGCTCTTGAGCCGCACCATCGGTAAAGTACCGGGCAATTTTCTGAACTCTACTAGTTTGTTTTGAACTCCATCAGCTTCGACCACACCCGCTTCGACGCAGCCATCGTCGACCTCGACGGCACCATGGTCGACACCCTCGGCGACTTCGCTGCGTCGCTGAACCGCATGCTCGACGACCTCTCGCTGCCGCATGTGGCGCCGGCTGCCATCGAGACGATGGTGGGCAAGGGCTCGGAGCACCTGATTCATTCCGCGCTCATGCATGTGATGGCGCCAGATGCTGCTGCCGATGCGAAGGCACGGGCCTTGTTCGACCGCGCATGGGAGCGCTATCAGCACCACTACCTCGCCATCAACGGACAGTACTCGGCGGTGTACCCCGGCGTGATCGACGGGCTGAAGGCGTTGCGCGCAAGCGGCCTGCGGCTGGCCTGCCTCACCAACAAGCCGACGTCGTTCGCAAAGCCATTGCTGATCGACAAGGGCCTCGACGGTTTCTTCGAACTGGTGCTCGGCGGAGATGCCTTCGAGCGCAAGAAGCCCGACCCGCTACCGCTGCTGAAGACCTGCGAAGCGCTGGACACCACGCCCGCGCGCACGCTGATGATTGGCGACTCGAGCAACGACGCGCGCGCCGCACGCGCCGCGGGCTGCCCCGTTGTGCTCGTGACCTACGGCTACAACCACGGCGAGCCGGTGCGCGGCGTCGATGCCGATGGCTTCGTCGATTCGCTGGCCGAGCTTGCGCCGGCCGCGTTGCGGTAACGGCCCTTCTTATTGCTTGCCGAGCAGCGCGTCCTTCAGCTTCCAGTCGGCCGGGTTCGGCCCCAGCCAGATGCGCAGCAGCGCATTGAAGAAAGCCGGCTCCTTCACCGGATCGGGCTGGGGTACGCCGCGCACCGTGATCACCGTGCCGGTGCCGGGCAGCCAGTCGATGGTGAAGGTGTCGCCAGTCTTCAGCTGTTTCTGGTCCGCGAACATCTGGCCCATGCGCAGCAGGCCCGGAATGAGGTTGACCATTTCGCTCTTGGGCGAGTTGTCTTCCACGCCTTTGGTGAAGAGCTTGCCGAGTTCGTTCGCGTCGATGTCGCGCAGCATGGTGATGGCCACGCGCTTGGGGCCCGGCGCGGCCAGTGCCTCTTCGGTGGTAGACACTTTCTTGCCCACGTACAGGCCGGCCGTGTAGACCTTGAAGATGGCCTTGTAGCGGATGCCCGCGCCATTGAGCACCAAGGGGCTGCCGCGCAGATCCATCTGGTCTTCGAGCTTGACGCCGGCCACGTCGACCTGCGCGGCCGAGGCGCCGAGGGCGGCGGTGGCAAGGCAGGCCACCAGGGCGAGTCGGGAGAAGAGCATGGTTGGGAGCGAGAGAGCGGTCAACGGAGTCTCCTTGGAATTTTGCGAACGGTCGTGCGAATGTATCTTTTTGTTTTACGTTTCCGGCCTCGGGGGAACCCTGAAAGCGGCCATGAAGGCGACCGTTGCACGCTTTGGCGTTTTCGTGGGCTAAACTCCGCGCCTCATATGTTCGTTCATCACATCATTCAAACAGGTGAAGGCAGCCGGGGAGCCTGGCCCTGGCGTCGCCATACTTCGCTGACTGTTTGATTGCACGGCGCACGCCGTGCGCCCGCGGTTCCGAGTCGATACACACTACGACGCCGGACCACCCGTGAATGACCTTGCCGCCGGCCGAAGGAGCGCCGCAGGCAACTGGAGAACGAATCCGTGATCACCGAACTTGAATTCAAGAGCCTCAGCGCCCAGGGCTACAACCGCATTCCGCTGATGGCCGAGGCCTTTGCCGACCTCGAGACGCCTCTTTCCCTTTATCTCAAGCTGGCCCATTCGCAGGGCGGAGGCAAGCACAGCTTTCTGCTCGAGTCGGTGGTGGGCGGCGAGCGCTTCGGGCGCTACAGCTTCATCGGACTGCCGGCTCGCACGCTGTTGCGCGCCAGCGGCTTCGGCGCCGAGGCCGTCACCGAAGTGGTGACCGACGGGCAGGTGGTCGAGACCGCCGGGGGCAATCCGCTCGACTTCGTGGCCGAGTACCAGAAGCGATTCAAGGTCGCGCTGCGGCCTGGACTGCCGCGCTTTTGCGGCGGTCTTGCCGGCTACTTCGGCTACGACACCGTGCGCCACATCGAGCGCAAGCTCGAAAAGAGCTGCCCGCCCGACACGCTGGGCTGCCCCGACATCCTGCTGCTGCAGTGCGAGGAGCTGGCCGTCATCGACAACCTGTCGGGCAAGCTCTACCTCATCGTCTATGCCGACCCGAAGCAGCCCGAGGCTTATGCCGGCGCCAAGCGCCGCCTGCGCGAGCTGAAGGAAAAGCTCAAGTACTCGGTGAGTGCCCCCGTCGTGAAGCCCACGCAGCCGCATCCGCCCGAGCGCAGCTTTGCCAAGGCCGACTACCTCGCGGCTGTCGAGCGCGCCAAGGAAATGATCGCCGCCGGCGACTTCATGCAGGTGCAGGTGGGCCAGCGCATCAGCAAGCGCTACACCGAGTCGCCGCTGTCGCTGTACCGCGCGCTGCGTTCGCTCAACCCCTCGCCCTACATGTACTACTACAACCTCGGCGACTTCCATGTGGTGGGCGCTTCGCCCGAGATCTTGGTGCGCCAAGAGAACACGGGCGAGGGCGAGCAGAAGATCACCATCCGCCCGCTGGCCGGCACGCGTCCTCGTGGCGCATCGATCGAGCTCGACAAGGCGGCTGAGGAAGAACTCATCAACGACCCGAAGGAGCGCGCCGAGCACGTGATGCTGATCGACCTCGCACGCAACGACATCGGCCGCATCGCCAAGACCGGCACGGTGAAGGTGACGGAGGCCTTCGCGGTGGAGCGCTACAGCCACGTGATGCACATCGTGAGCAACGTCGAAGGCACGCTGAAGGACGGCATGACCGCCATCGACGTGCTGAAGGCCACGTTCCCGGCGGGCACGCTGACCGGTGCGCCGAAAGTGCATGCGATGGAGCTCATCGACCAGCTGGAGCCCACCAAGCGCGGGCTGTATGGCGGCGCATGCGGCTACATCAGCTACGCGGGCGACATGGACGTGGCCATTGCCATTCGTACCGGCATCGTGAAGGACCAGATGCTGCACGTGCAGGCCGCGGCTGGCGTGGTGGCCGACTCGGTGCCCGAGCTGGAGTGGAAAGAAACTGAAGCCAAGGCGCGCGCGCTTCTGCGTGCCGCCGAACTGGTCGAGGAAGGCCTGGAATGAGCACCGCACCCGATATTCAGAACGACTTCTCGCACGAGATCATCGGCGCGGCCGTCGAGGTGCAGCGCGTGCTCGGCACGGGGCTCGACGAAGGGGCCTATGCGGCTGCGCTGGCCATCGAGCTCGCCGAGCGGGAGATCGGCTTCACGCGCGACGTGGCGCTGTCGGCCAGCTACAAGGGGCGCTCGCTCGGCGAGGTGTACCGTGCGGGCTTCGTGATCGAGCAATCGGTCATCGTCGAACTCAAGGCGGTCGACGTGCTGACCGACCTGCATCGCGCGCAGGTGCTGGCCGCGCTGCGCCTGTCGGGCCTCAAGCTGGGCCTTCTGATCAACTTCAACGTGTTCCCCGTCGTCAAGGGCGTGCACCGGATTGTGAGCAAGCCATGAAACTGCTGATGATCGACAACTACGATTCCTTCACCTACAACATCGTCCAGTACTTCGGCGAGCTGGGGGCGGACGTGCAGGTGCACCGCAACGACGAGATCACGGTGGCGCAGATCGGCGAGCTGATCGCCTCCGGCGTGACGCGGCTGGTGGTGTCGCCCGGGCCGTGTTCGCCGGCGGAAGCGGGTGTTTCGGTGGCGGCCATCGAGGCCTTTGCGGGCAAGCTGCCCATTCTTGGCGTGTGCCTGGGCCACCAGGCCATCGGCGCGGCCTTCGGCGGAAAGATCGTGCGCGCGCAGCAGCTCATGCATGGCAAGACCAGCGAGATCACGACCACGCAAGAAGGCGTGTTCGCGGGGCTGCCCGAGAAGTTCATCGTCAATCGCTACCACTCGCTTTCCATCGAGCGGGAGAGCTGCCCGAAGGCACTGGCTGTCACTGCCTGGACCGACGACGGCGAGATCATGGGGGTGCGGCACACCGGGTTCGCGCATGACGTGCGCATCGAAGGCGTGCAGTTCCATCCCGAATCCATCCTGACGGAGCACGGCCACGCCATGCTCAAGAACTTCCTGGACTGAGCCACCATGACCGATCGCACCTCCCTCGTCGACCTGCGCAGCGACACCGTCACGCAACCCACGCCCGCGATGCGGGAGGCCATGATAGCGGCGCCGCTGGGGGACGACGTCTTCGGCACCGATCCGAGCGTGAACGCGCTGCAGGAAAAGATCGCCGCGATGCTGGGCTTCGAGGCTGCGCTGTTCGTGCCCACGGGCACGCAGAGCAACCTGTGCGCGATTCTTTCGCACTGCGGCCGTGGCGACGAATACATCGTCGGCCAGCAGGCGCACTGCTATCGGTGGGAAGGTGGCGGCGCGGCGGTGTTCGGCAGCGTGCAGCCTCAGCCGCTCGACCATGCACCCGACGGCACGCTGCCGCTGGCGCAGATCGAGGCGGCCATCAAGCCCGATGACGCGCATTTCGCGCGCACGCGGCTGCTGGCGCTGGAGAACACGCTGGGCGGCAAGCTGCTGCCCTTCGACTACGTGCAGGCTGCGACCGACCTGGCGAAGAGCAAGGGGCTGCAGCGGCATCTGGACGGCGCACGGCTCTTCAATGCCGCGACCGCGCAGGCAGCGTTGAACAAGCGTAGCGACATCCGCGCGGAGGCGCGCCGCATCGCGCAGTGCTTCGACAGCGTGTCGGTGTGCTTCAGCAAGGGGCTTGGTGCACCCATCGGCTCGGCGCTGGTGGGGTCGCGTGAATTCATTGCACGCGCACATCGCATTCGCAAGATGGCAGGCGGCGGCATGCGGCAGGCCGGGCTGCTGACTGCGGCTGCATCGCATGCGCTCGATCACCACATCGATCGCCTGGCCGAGGACCATGCATTGGCACAGCGGCTTGCACAAGGACTCGAAGGCATCGAGGGCCTGACGGTCGAGGCGCCGCACACGAATATCGTGTTCGCGGATCTCACCGGGGCTGCGCAGGCGCGTTCATCGGAGCTGATCGCGAGCCTGAACCAGCAGGGCATCCTGGCGACGGGGCTTTACCGCTTGCGCTTCGTGACGCACCTCGACGTCGATGCCGCCGGCGTCGACCGGGCCGTCGCCGCGATCCGCGCCTTCTTCAACGCCTGAGCCCCGCGAGCGCGCGATGCCTGATCTTCCCCATCTGCTCGCTTTCATCGCCGCCGGCTGGCTGCTGAACCTCACGCCTGGGCCCGACGTGCTGTACGTCGTGACGAATTCGCTGCGCTGCGGCGTGCGCGCCGGCATCGTGGCGGGGCTCGGCATCACGGCCGGCTGCTTCGTTCACATCTTTGCCGCCGCAGTCGGCGTCGGCACCCTGATGGCGACATCGGCGGCGGCCTTCACCGTGCTCAAGTACATCGGCGCGGCGTACCTGCTGTATCTGGGCGTGCGCATGCTGCTGTCGCGCGCGGCGCCGCCTGCGGATCTCGACAAGGCGGCGGCCGATGCGGGCGGGGAGCGCAGTCTCAAGGCGATCTTTTTCGGGGGCTTCTGGACGAACGTGCTGAACCCCAAGGTCGCGCTGTTCTTCCTGGCCTTCGTGCCGCAATTCATTGCACCCGGTGCCGACAACAAGGCCCTGTACTTCGTGCTGCTGGGCGTGCTGTTCAACCTCAACGCCATTCCCGTCAATGTGGGATGGGCCTTGGCCGCAGGCTGGATGGCGCATCGCAGCGCCGTGCAGAAGGGCATGCATTGGCTCGACCGCGCTGCCGGCGTGCTTTTCATCGGCTTCGGCCTCAAGCTCGCGTTCACCGACGCGCCCGCCGTTCGCGTCGGCCGCTGATTCACCCTCGAGGAGACTTTTCATGATCACCCCCCAGGAAGCGCTGCAGCGCACCATCGAACACCGCGAAGTCTTCCACGACGAGATGCTGCACATCGTGCGCCTCATCATGAGCGGCGAGTGCTCGCCCGTGATGATGGCCGCGCTGATCACCGGCCTGCGTGTGAAGAAGGAAACCATCGGCGAGATCACCGCCGCCGCGCAGGTGATGCGCGAGGTGTCGACCAAGGTGCCCGTCGCGGACACGACGCACCTCGTGGACATCGTTGGCACAGGCGGCGATGGCTCGCACACATTCAACATCTCGACCTGCTCGATGTTCGTGGCGGCCGCGGCGGGCGCCAAGGTGAGCAAGCACGGCGGTCGCAGCGTGTCGAGCAAGTCGGGCAGCGCCGACGTGCTGGAGTCGCTGGGCGTGAACATCAACCTCAAGCCCGAGCAGATCGCGCGCTCGATCGAGGAGTGCGGCATCGGCTTCATGTTCGCGCCGAACCATCACCCGGCGATGAAGAACGTCGCGCCGGTGCGAAAAGAGCTCGGCATCAAGACCATCTTCAACATCCTCGGGCCGCTGACCAATCCGGCCGGTGCGCCGAACATCCTGATGGGCGTGTTCCATCCCGACCTCGTGGGCATCCAGGTACGCGCGCTGCAGCGGCTCGGCGCCGAGCATGCGGTGGTGGTCTACGGGCGTGACGGCATGGACGAGATTTCGCTCGGTGCCGCCACCATGGTGGGCGAGTTGAAGGATGGCGAGATCCGCGAGTACGAACTGCACCCCGAGGATTTCGGCTTCCAGATGTCGAGCAACCGCGCGCTGCGCGTGGAAACGCCCGAGCAGTCGAAGGCGATGCTGCTCGGCGTGCTCGACAATCATGCCGGCCCCGCACTCGACATCGTGCTGCTGAATGCTGGCGCGGCACTGTATGCGGCGAACGTGGTCGACTCGGTGCAGGCGGGTGTGGAGCGTTCGCGCAGCGCCATCGCCTCGGGCGCGGCGAAGGCCAAGCTGGCCGAGCTGATCAAGGCCTCCACGGCCGTCTGAGTTTCAAGAAACCGGAAACCCCAGAAGTTATGTCCGACATCCTCGACAAGATCGTTGCCGTCAAGCACCAGGAAGTGGCTGCGGCCCTGAAGCGCGCGCCGCTCGAGGCCGTGCGCTTCGATGCCGAGAGCCGCGTGCTGACGCGCGACTTCGAAGGCGCGCTGCGCGCCAAGATCGCCGCCGGCCAGGCCGCGGTGATTGCCGAAGTCAAGAAAGCCAGCCCAAGCAAGGGCGTGCTGCGCGAAGACTTCATTCCGGCCGATATCGCCCAGAGCTACGCCGAGGGCGACGGCGAGATCAGCGCGGCCTGCCTTTCGGTGTTGACCGACAAGCAGTTCTTCCAGGGCGGCGTGGACTATCTCAAGCAGGCGAGGGCCTCTTGCGACCTGCCGGTGCTGCGCAAGGACTTCATCGTCGATGCGTACCAGGTGTACGAATCGCGCGCGATGGGCGCCGATGCCATCCTGTTGATCGCCGCTTGCCTCGACGATGCGCAGATGAAGGACTACGAAGCCATTGCGCACGGGCTGGGCATGGCGGTGCTCGTGGAAGTGCACGACGCGGCTGAGCTCGATCGTGCGCTCAGGCTGAAGACAGCGCTGATTGGGGTCAACAACCGCAATCTGCGCAATTTCGAGGTGTCGATCCAGGCGACCATCGACTTGCTGCCGAAGCTGCCGGCCGATCGTTTGCCTGTGACCGAGTCGGGCATCGGCACGCGCGAAGACGTCGCCACGCTTCGCGCGGCCGGCGTCAACGCCTTCCTGGTCGGCGAAGCGTTCATGCGCGCCAAGGAACCCGGCGAGGCCCTCGCTGCGTTGTTCAAATGAGCCGGCCCGATCAGCTGTCGAGCAGCGATCCTGCCGACTGGCCGGTGGCGCCTGGCTGGCAGCCACTGGTTGACGATTTCTTTGGCGGTGTCGTGGGACAGAAGCTGCTGGGCTTTCTGCGCGAACGTCTCGATGCGGGGGCGGTGATCTTTCCGCCGCAGCCGCTGAGGGCGTTGGAACTCACGCCGCCAGAAGACGTGCGCGTGGTGATCCTGGGCCAGGACCCGTACCACGGGCGTGGCCAGGCCGAGGGGCTGGCGTTTTCCGTGGCGCCCGGCGTGGCGTTGCCGCCTTCGTTGCGCAACATCTTCAAGGAACTCCAGCGTGATCTGGGCACACCGCCGCCGTCGTTCCCGAATCCGGGTGGCAGCCTGGTGAAGTGGGCGACGCATGGCGTGCTGCTGCTCAACACCTGCCTGACAGTCGAGGAAGCGCAGCCGGCCAGCCATTCCGGCCGTGGCTGGGAGGTGCTGACGGATGCCGTCATCCGCCATGTCTCAGACGGGGCTAAGCCTGTTGTTTTTATGCTGTGGGGCTCGCACGCGCAGAGTAAGCGGGCGTTGATCGACGTTAAGCGCCATAAGGTGCTGATGTCGAATCATCCGTCGCCTCTTTCGGCGTTGCGCCCGCCCGTGCCGTTCATCGGCTGCGGCCACTTCGGCGAAGCGCGTGCGTGGCGGGAGGCCCAGCGGGCGGAGGGGTGAAGTTGGGCGATAATCGTGGGCTCACGCCTCGAGCAGTTTCCCCGCATCTTCTGGATGCTTGGATTTCTGAGTAGTCACAAAACCGTGCTATATTTCGAGGTTCGCCGGAGAGGTGGCCGAGTGGTTAATGGCAGCAGACTGTAAATCTGCCCTCTTACGAGTACGCTGGTTCGAATCCAGCCCTCTCCACCAGCGATGAATTTGGTTTCTAAGAGCGATTGGATTTCGCGCTTTGGGTGCCTTGAGTGCCCCGATGCGGGAGTAGTTCAATGGTAGAACCCCAGCCTTCCAAGCTGATGACGCGGGTTCGATTCCCGTCTCCCGCTCCAGAGACTCGGTTCATTGTTGAGGCGATGTGAATTCGTAACTTTGTTACAAATGCCCTTTTGGCTCAGTGGTAGAGCACTCCCTTGGTAAGGGAGAGGTCGCGGGTCCGATTCCCGCAAAGGGCACCAGTTTTTTGGGGGTTGCAACGGCAGCTTTGCAACCCATATGCATACGTTGGAAACGTTTTTTTCGGAGTCGAAAAATGGCAAAAGGTAAATTCACCCGCACCAAGCCGCACGTGAACGTGGGCACGATTGGTCACGTTGACCACGGCAAGACGACGCTGACGGCTGCGATCGCAACGGTTCTGTCGG